>JALOLT010000134.1 GCA_025455775.1 Fimbriimonadaceae bacterium | reverse complement strand
TCGGGTTGATGGACTCATGGCAACAGGGATGAAGAAGGCAAAGAGGGGTGAGACTGGTATCCTTACCGAACAAAAAATGAGAAGAGAGGACCTGCTGGATATGAATGAGGCGGTCCAGAACCCTGGAAAGAAGCTCGTTTTTGACGTGAAAACTGAGCTTCCCCAAGAAGAGGATTTGGATCTGGTCGAACCTGTTGAGGCTCACATCGAAGCTGTGAGCACAGGAAATCTGCTCTTAGTGAATGGATCGTTCCAGACCAAGTGTGTCTTGGAGTGCGCCAGATGCGGGGCTCCTCTCTCAATCGCCCTTGACTATGAAATGGATGACCACTTCCCGGTGGAGGGTGTGCCGAGTTGCTACGCCAGCGATGGTTACGCCAAGGTTGTGCCAGATGACGAGCCCTATCCAATCTTTCATAACAATGCCCTTAAGCGCGACACCTGGATTCGACAAGGGCTTCTGATCAACATTCCAGTTCAACCCCTGTGCTCCTTTGGTTGGGATGGTCCCTGCCCGAATGCGGAAGGAGTGGACAGAAGCAAAGAAGGATCAAAGGGCAACCCTGCTTTTGAATCTCTGGCAAATCTCCGCTTGCCGGAGGACGAAGGTTGATTCGCATCGCACTAGATGCGATGGGTGGTGACTACGCGCCAGAGCAGATCGTTTTGGGGGCAGTCCTGGCAGCAGCCAGCCCTGGTTTTCGGGGAACCCTGATCTTGGTCGGCGATCCCGGCCAGATCCAACCCTACCTGCGCGACTATCCCGGTGGGGTTCCGAGCAACATCCTCATCCACCCTGCGATGGACGTTATCACGATGGAGGACAAGCCAGCCGAGGCAGTAAAGAATAAAAAAGACTCCTCGCTCGTTGTTGCCTGTCGCTTGGTCAAGGAAAATCAAGCAGACGCAGTGATCTCGGCAGGCAATACAGGCGCAGCGGTCGCAGCTTCCCTCTTTGCCTTCAAACGCATCAAAGGAGTTGAGCGCCCTGCCATCGGGTGCCAATTCCCCAATAAAAACGGACGTTTCCTCTTGCTGGATGCCGGAGCAAGCCCAGACGCAAGCCCTCATCAGATGGTTGAGTTTGCTGAATTGGGAATTGCCTACGCGAGCCGCGTGATGGACAAACCGAATCCAAAAGTGCATCTTTTGAACATTGGAGAAGAACCAGGAAAAGGCAATGCTTGGGCCAAAGAAGCCCACGACCTTTTATCTCACTATGATTGGTTTGCAGGAAATGTAGAGGGAAAAGACATGTTCCACAACAAAATGGACGTCGTCGTGTGCGATGCATTTATTGGCAACATCGTGCTCAAAACCGCCGAGGGAGTAGGAGAGTTCATCATGGACGGGATTCGATCCGCCGTCCCTCAGGGTCCCGGCAAGATCCTTTTCCTCCCCTTGAAATCAGCTCTCGCCCCCTTGAGAAAGCAAGTTGACTACGCAGAATATGGCGGACAACCCCTTCTCGGGTTAAATGGAATTTGTATCATTAGTCACGGACGAAGCAACGCCAGAGCCATCAAGAACGCAGTGCTGAACGCAGCTCACGCGGTCGAAAATGATCTGGTCGGGGCGATGAAGTCCAGGATGGAAGAAACGCAGAAAGGCCACTAGCCCATGAGTATTCGCGCTGTGATCTGTGGAACCGGACACTCGGTTCCCGAAAAGATCTTGACCAATGACGACCTCTCCCAGATGGTCGATACCAACGACGAATGGATCACCCAACGAACGGGGATCCGTGAACGACGCATCTGTTCGAGTGAGGAGTCATGTTCGACTCTCTCGATTCAGGCTGCGAAGGAGGCAATTGCCAGCAGCGGGATTCCGCCGCAAGAGATCGACCTCGTGGTTCTCGCAACCGTGACTGGCGACTATGTCTTTCCCGCCACCGCCAGCCTCGTTCAGAGCGAAGTTGGGGCAGTAAATGCTGGGGCCTTTGATGTCCAGGCCGCCTGTGCGGGATTCATCTATAGCCTATCTGTGGCCGAGGCGATGATCAAAGCTGGCACGATCCGAACTGCCCTCGTCCTGGGAGTCGATACTTTGTCGAAGTTTGTGGACTGGACCGACCGCAGCACCTGCGTCCTCTTTGGCGATGCCGCTGGCGCGGTTGTGGTTCGGGGTGAAACCGACACTGACAGGGGCGTGATCAAGACCGTTTTGCTGAGCGACGGCACTGGGGCTCCCCACATCAAAATGGAGGTCGGGGGATCCAAGCACCCCTTCCAAGATGTGAAGAGCCGCGGGCTCGGCGACTATATTTATATGAATGGCGCCGAAGTCTATCGCTTTGCCGTCAACGCGATGGGGGACGCCTGTTGCAAATGCCTCGAGGAAGCAGGGATGGACGTCTCGGAGGTTGATCTCTTCGTGCCTCACCAGGCGAACCTTCGCATCATTCAGAGCGCTGCTAAGCGTCTTGGGCTGGCTGACGAGAAGGTCTTCGTAAACGTGGATCGCTATGGCAACACTTCAGCGGGATCCATTCCGCTCGGTCTCTATGAAGCGGAGAAAAGTGGCAGGCTCAAGCGGGGAGACGTTGTGATGACAGTCGGCTTCGGCGCAGGGTTAGTTTGGGGCGCGAACGTCATTCGGTGGTAGGGGAGTGGGACTGGGTGTGACCTGCCCACCCCAAGGCCGCTGGCCCCCTTCCCGCGCCGCCGGGCCCACGGCCACGCCCGACCGGTTCCTCATCGGGTTGGCAAAATTCAAGCACTCGTCCGGTCTGCCCCCCTGGCGGCGCTGGGGAGGCCTTGGATCTGTTGTGGCGGCATCGTTCATCTGGACTGCTCATTTTCGAGGTTCCGTTGGACTCTGTCGGATTTTAAGCGCCTCGAATGCCGCAGCAGCCTTGGAAGACTCGCGCCGACTCGGGCGGGAGCCCCGATGGAATCGGGGCGGGGGCGTGGCTGTGGGCGAGGCGGCGCGACCAATAGAGAAAATCTCTCCCCAACAATCCAACGCCAACGTCGTGAACAGGCAACTTTTGAAAGAGCCAAATCGTCTGTAACCTTAACTACGAATCCCAACGTCGCTGAATTTGCAGCATTTGATCCTAGGAAAGACAGTCCATAGCATCATTTTCACCCCTCAAGTATCACTGCATTTCACCGAATTGGTCAAAAAATGTAAGAAAAATACGTCAGCAAAGGGGTCTCCAATGATAGCTTTCTATATTTAAACCTATATTGCACCCCGGCGACAGGCTCAACGCATTCATCACAACTGATCAGTCAAATCAGAAAGCTATCATTACTTCAAGCTTCATATATGAAGACTTACATCAGGCCAGCCGGCGACGCTGAACCACGGCTTCCGAAAGAGTTTCGAGCATTGTGGCTGTATCGGCAAGGCTTACGCAAGCGTCTGTAATGCTCTGGCCATAGGTCAAAATCTCGTGAGGGGTCACATCTTGCCGCCCAGAAACGATGTTGCTCTCCATCATCACGCCAACAATGGAACGGTTTCCAGCCGCGATCTGACCAGCAACATCTCGGCAAACCTCACTCTGACGGTTGTGGTCTTTACTTGAGTTTCCGTGGCTAAAATCAATCATCAAGGCTTGCGGCAAACCAGACTCAGCCAGACGCTTAGCCGTCCAATCAACCGGATCTTTCTGGTAGTTTGGTCCACTCGATCCCCCGCGCAAAACCACATGGCAAGAGTCGTTACCAGTTGAGTGGCTAAGAGCAGCGACCCCGTCTTTTGTAGTCGAAGCGAACCAGTGGGGAACCCGGGCCGCCCGAACAGCATCAATCGCCGCCTGGATCCTCCCATCGGTAGCGTTCTTGAATCCGACTGGCATCGAAAGTCCACTCGCCAACTCACGGTGAGTCTGACTCTCAACCGTCCGCGCCCCAATGGAAGCCCAACTGATAAAGTCAGCGATGTGTTGAGGCACTGTCACGTCTACAAACTCGGTGGCCGCAGGCATTCCCGATTCGGAGAGATCGCGCAACAAAGTTCGTGCCATCCGAAGCCCCTTGTTGATCTTGTGGGTTCCATCCAGATCAGGATCATTGATCAAGCCCTTCCATCCCGTGGTAGTCCGCGGCTTTTCAAAGTAAACGCGCATCACTACCAAGAGATGGTCGAGGGTTGGGGCGATCAGTTCTTGTAACTGGGATGCATAATCCCTGGCAGCATCCAAGTCGTGAATGGAACAAGGCCCTGTCAACACAACCAACCGATCATCTTCTCCCAAGATGATCTTTCGGATGGACTCGCGAGTGGCTCCCACCAAGCGGGAGGCTTCCTCGGATCGCGGCACCTCATCAATCAGAATCGCAGGTTGAATGAGGGGTCTCGTGGTCTGGATCCTTGTGTCGTCAATCCGGTACAGCATCTTTCTCTTGTCATACCCGGAGGCAAGTTTCGTGCCGGGACCGAACCGTCAGAGAAGTCGAAACGGAGGGCGACTATTGGCTAAAATCGAATATGCGATTTTCTTGGCTCGCACTGTCGCTAGCCTTGGTCACAACTGTTTGGGCTCAGGATAAAAGGATTGTCGGCTACTACCCTGGCTGGGGCACGTACCGGAGTTTTCAGGTTCGGGACATCCGCGCGGATCGGCTCGACTTTATCAACTATGCCTTCGCCAGAATCAGTCCTGGTTTTCAGCTCGAGGTGATGGATGCAAACGCTGATCTCAACCGAGCTTTCAGCCCAGAGGTTCCTGGCCTAGGCTTTCGAGGGAACTTTAACCAGCTTGTTTTGCTCAAGCAAAGGTTTCCTCATGTCCGCACTCTCATTTCTGTCGCTGAAAATGCCTCCGAGTTTGCCGCGATGGCCTCTACCGCCTCGCGACGCCAGACCTTCAGCCAATCTGTCGTGAACTTTCTCCGTCAGTATCGATTTGATGGGGTGGATATCGACTGGGAGTTTCCTCTTCTCGCAGATCGTCAGAACTTCACGCTCCTCGTGCAGCAGCTCAGAAACGATCTTAACGCAGCCTCGTTAGTCGACGGCAGGCGTTACTTCCTGACTGCGGCGATCAGCGGGGGAGCCCCGAACTACGCGAATCTGGAAATCCCCCAGATCAGCGAAGCCCTCGACTGGATCAATGTGATGAATTACGACTATGCAGGGCCGTGGTCGAGTCTAACTCTGCATGTCGCTCCCCTTTACGGGCGAACTGGACCTACCTCAACTGACGTGTGGACGACCCACAATGCCATCACACGACTCCTCGACCTTGGGGCTCCGGCGGACAAGATTCTCATGGGTGTTCCCTTTTATGGTTATGCCTGGCGAAACATCTCCCCCACGAACAACGGTCTGCGCCAGCCAGCCGGGACGATGGCGACCGGCACCCTGGCCCAAGGCGTATATCTCTATAAGGACATCGTTCCTCTGATCGCTTCTCAGCCGACCCTCTACCGCCGATTCTGGGACTCGAATATGATCTCCCCCTGGGTCTATGCCTCCTCGCTAGAAAACGGACTTTTCATCACCTACAATGATGTCCCCACGATCTCTGCAAAGGCCCAGTATGTACAAGACAGGCACTTGGGCGGCATGATGATATGGGAGCTTTCTGGCGATGCCCCATCTGGCCCGAACTCGATGCTTGACGAGATGGATCGCCTAGTCGTGCCATGGGTCTTGCCCCAGTCCTTTTCCGTCACGATCGGTTCGGTCTTGCAGGGAAATCTGGCTTCACTTCAAAAGCCTGATGGACAGGAGTTTCGGTTTGTTTCGAATCTGCCCCTCAGCCGAGCGATGCCGAACTACGATATTCGGTTTGACCGAGTGGTGAGGCTGCCTAGTGCGAATTCTCTGACCGTTCGAATCGATGCGAGAGCCTTCCAGTTAGCGGGAGTCCTTAGGGCAGAGTTCTTTCAGTGGTCGAGTCAGACTTGGGTGAACTTAGGGAGCACCTCTTTGTCTCAGACAACAAGCTCAACCTCGTTCTCGCTGGTCAATCCATCCCAGGTGATTGAGCCATCGACGGCAAACGTTCGGCTGCGGCTAACATTCAGACAAGAAGGGCCGCGAACGCGCAACTCTTACTTAGCGCTGGATCATTTAAGCTTTTCAGTGGGTCGTTAAGTTTAGTCGCCTGTCGGGGTGAAGGCTTGGAGGCAGTTTCTGAACTCTTGGCTGAGCCTGGTTCGATTCTCGAGAAAGACTCTCTTGCGCCTGTGAATCATTGCCTGGCAGGGCGGATCCCAATCGGCTCAGGTTTGGCGAGAGAACAAGCCATTGACTTTGGCCTAGGTGAGGGATGATTCGCCCTGTCACGGACTGTCTCCCTGATCCTGACCTGGAGTCAGACGGGAGTCCTTTCGCCTATCTGGCTTTTGCTCTGTCGCTCCTGGTCGAGGGAACGAAGGTTTATAAAAAAAGAGAGGACAGCTTCTTGCGAAGTTGTCCTCTATGTGCCCAGAGTTTCCGAGCGAGAGATGAAGCCTTAAAAGCCCCACGGGTGTGAAACAGCGTTCGACCTGAGTATGTTGGAGTTCCCCAGTGGGGTTCCAAGTTCTTACTCTTAAGGAGGTGATCCACCCACACCTTCCGGTACGGGTACCTTGTTACGACTTAGTCCCCCTTACCCCCCTCACCTTCGGCCGCTCCCTCCTTACGGTTAGGCCACGGACTTCGGGTGAAGACAAACGTATTCAACGCAGTATAGCTGACCTGCGTTTACTAGCGATTCCGCCTTCATGCAGTCGAGTTGCAGACTGCAATCTGAACTGAGGACGTATTTTTGCGATTAGCTCCACCTCGCGGTCTTGCTGCGCTTTGTTTCGTCCATTGTAGCATGTGTGTAGCCCCAGGCGTAACCGCCATGCCGACTTGACGTCATCCCCACCTTCCTCCTGCTTACACAGGCAGTCTCCTATGAGTCCCCGGCTTTACCCGCTGGCAACGTAGGACGAGGGTTGCGCTCGTTGGAGGACTTAACCTAACACCTCACGGCACGAGCTGACGACAGCCATGCAACAGGTGTCTTTGGGCCGGCTTGAAGGCCGGGGGCCTACTTTCATAGGCTTACCCTCGATGTCAAACCTGGGTAAGGTTCTTCGGTTAGTATCGAATTAAACCACATGCTCCACCGCTTGTGCGGGTCCCCGTCAATTCATTTGAGTTTCAACCTTGCGGCCGTACTCCCCAGGCGGGATACTTAATGCGTTAGCTGCGGCACTAGGGGGGTCGATACCCCTAACGCCTAGTATCCATCGTTTAGGGCGTGGACTACCAGAGTATCTAATTCTGTTTGCTACCCACGCTTTCGCGCCTCAGCGTCAGGAAAGGTCCAGTAAGCCGCCTTCGCCGCTGGTATTCCTCCTGATATCTACCCATGTCACCGGTACACCAGGAATTCTACTTACCTCTACCTTCCTCCAGCCTGCCAGTATGTAAAGCAGTTTCCGCGTTGAGCACTGAAAATTTCACTTCACACTTAACAGGCCGCCTACGCGCCCTTTACGCCCAGTAAATCCGGACAACGCTTGCCCCCTCCGTATTACCGCGGCTGCTGGCACGGAGTTAGCCGGGGCTTATTCGCTGGGTACCGTCCTAAGTCTTTCCCAGCAAAAGGAGTTTACAGACCTAAATCCTTCGTCCTCCACGCGGCGTCGCTGCATCAGGGTTTCCCCCATTGTGCAAGATTCCCAACTGCTGCCACCCGTAGGTGTGTGGGCCGTGTCTCAGTCCCACTCGGGGGGATCATCCTCTCAGACCCCCTACCCGTCGTAGCCTTGGTAGGCCATTACCCCACCAACTAGCTGATGAGTCATGAGCCGCTCCTAAAGCGAAAAACCATTTGACGTCCTGATGATGCCATCAAGCGCCATATCCGGTATTGCTCGTCCTTTCGAACGTATATCCCAGTCTTTAGGGCACGTTGCTCATGTATTACTCCGCCGTTCGCCACTAGACCCGAAGGTCTCGTTCGACTTGCATGTTTTAGGCACGCCGCCAGCGTTCGTCCTGAGCCATGATCAAACTCTCCGAAGAAATGTATTCTTCCAGAGGAGCCTGTTTGGCTTTCTGAATTGTTTTTTTAGGGACGCATGTTCCAATGCTCTTTCGAGCCGTTGCATGCTTCAACCGAGTCATTTCTGTCTCGGCGCCTATCTTTGTAATTAGGCTGCGTCACAACACTATCGAGCTTTCAAGTTGCTTGCTCCTCGTTGAGGGGCGAGTGAAATTATAGGCGGTCCCCGATCAGGAGTCAACCGGTCCCGGACCTTTTCGCCAAAAAAGTGCGGCGAATCTTCGCTGAGGCCCGTCTGAAAAGATGTCCTCGGCCTCTCTGCCCCGGACATTCTCCCCCTCAAACAGTAGGTTAGCGCGGCTAAACCTCCCGTTTGCATCCCGGAGCCCATTCTCCCAGACTTTTTTACAGAAAAGACCCTGCCCAAGTGGACCTTTCTGGCGATATCCCGGCCCGCGCGCCCCGATCCGCTCGAGAGAAACTCTTCCTCGACCGAAAAAGCCCCTGGCAGCACCCAGAAAAGGCCCACACCCCGCCCGTATAGGTCCCGTCCCCTCAGGTGCCAAGCCCACCCAAACACCCAGCAGGCTGAGCCAGGCCACCCACACACCGCCCCAGGGCCGGCCAAACAAAAAAAGACCCGGGGCGAACCCCGGGTCAAGCGCATCTGTCTGAGCTTGTCTTATCTTGTTGAGTTATCACGAAAAACGGCAGAATCGACCATGCGGCGGAAGTTGGCGTCCCACTTCTTCTCCTCTTCCTTCGAAGGGATTCGGACATTCAGGGCCAGCAATCCGTGCTTCTCGCTGCGGATCAGCACGTAGCGACGGTCAGCAAACCCAGCGTTGTTGACCACGCTGAACGTCGCGGCCTCATATCCCTTGGCCGTCTTGGTCAGTGTATAAGGAGTCGCTTCGCCCTCGCCCTCACGCATGATGAAGTAGAGCGACGTGCGGTAGAGCTGATCCCAGCTCTGGCGACCCGGAGGAGCGGTCATTGCTCCCATCTCACCTTCGCCCTCCTTGGGCGACATCTTGCGGGCTCCCCAGCGAGTCTCCTCGCTGACTTTCCAGCCCTTCGGCAGATCGACCATGTAGGTCGGTGCGGTCACGCGGATGAAGCCGTCACCAAGGTCGGTGAATTCGGCATCGCGCGGAGCCCCTTGTCTCCACGCGTCTGCCCCATCCTGAGGAACGGTCGAAAGCAACGCGGTGAATGCGATTAAGCTGAGTACCATGCGGTTTCCTACGATCCTCCTCCAGCGATGATTGGCATTCTATCACAATACTGGACAAAAAAGTATAGTTTCCCATAAGGCCCCATCTACTCCATATTCCGCGTTGAATCTTCCGCAAGCTCAAAAGGGACTGCCAGAATGAGCAGAGAGAACGACTGAGCTATGGCGACTCCCTCCCGCCTTCAATCGCTGGAATCTCTCCGCGTGGCGAACCTGGATGCGGCCTTTGCGACCGCATTCGTCACCTTGTTCGGAGGGTCGTTCTTTGTCGGGTTCGTCCAGCACCTCGGAGGAGGAGACCTCTGGGTTCAGCTCATCGCCGCCGTTCCC
>JALOLT010000133.1 GCA_025455775.1 Fimbriimonadaceae bacterium | reverse complement strand
GCTCAGAAGCTGGAAGGCGCGGAGCATGTGGCCTTTCCCCAGAGTTGGGTCTCCGGATGGGTCGGGGGACTCGTAGGCTTTCTGATCCACTTGAGAGGCGAGCACAAAGACGGGAGATCCGAACTCATCATTGGCGAGCTGTATTTTTTCGCGCACCGCACCTGGCCTTTCTGCCTCTGGGTTGACCACGTTACGAGACTCAGCCGTTCCGGCTGAGCGACTCATTCCGCCACTGTAGCAAGCGTCCAGGATGACCGTGATGTTTCTCACGCCATTTTCTCGCAACTTGTCGATCCTCTCACGAAAATCCTTCACCAAAACAACTGAATCAATTTCTGGCACGAAGCCAAAGGGATCGACCCTGCCCCGAACGTCCGCTGGCATGAGGCAGGCGACAAACCGTTTCGTGTCAGGGTCTTGAACTACTCCTCCATGACCGGAAAAAACGATCACGACCCCGAGTTGCTGATCAGCCGGGATGCCCCGAGTCACCTCAACCAAATGGTCAAGTTTCTCGAGAATGCCCTTCTTCGTCGCCTGTTGCAAAACGTGATCTTCCTTGAACTCAAAATTCCAGAGACTGCGGAGAGTGTCCCGGTAGAGCGCAGCATCCGTCGTGCCGTGCAGGTCCCCAACTCCTTTGGGGTAGTTGCTCACCCCAATGAATAACCCATGCATGGGGATCGGTTTGGCTTGGGGTGTAGGGCTAGAAGCAGCCTGACTGGCAAACAGGATGGCGAGGGCAGCGACCGAACTCATGCATTCCCCCCGAATCTTCTCAATCGATTTCTCATTTTGGTTCTTCTCCGTTTTAGCTTTCGTAAGGGGGCAAAGCAAGTCGGCTTGGCACACCCTTACAGACCCGGACGATCCAGGTCAGCCAGGACTCCGGGGCCAACCCTCTTAGGGCCTATTTTGCCACCTCGTTGAACCTGTTTTCCGCGTCTACTCGGCTAATTTTGCCTCTCCCAAAAAATTTTCGGAACCCCTGTAAGGCCAGGGATCCACTGGCGTTTTAGGAAGCAACACCGGCCCATTGGCTGGTTTGAAATCATCCACCGGAAACGAAAGAATCATGAACATCGTCACCAAAACAATCGCCCTCGTCTCTCTCGTCGTTGCTACTGTCGCGAGTCAAGCCGGAACCTTCCGCCAAATCGAATCACCGTCTCCACGGGTCGCAGCCTACGTCTATTCGGGAACCGTTGCCCAAGGGGATGAAAGAGCCTATGGCCAACTGCTCAGCCGCCACGAAGAGTTGATCATCGTCATCGACTCACCTGGCGGAAACTTGCTCGCAGGTATTCAGATGGGTCAGCTGACTCGTCAAAACGACCAAAGAGTGACCTTGGTCGCCAAGCAAGCCTACAGTGCGGCAGGGATGTTCTGGCTGGGAGACTCTCAGCCAAAGTTCCTGGATGAAGAATCAGAGGTTGGACTCCATCTCGCCTTCTCGGACGATCCAAAAGTCAATGATGCATTCGACCAAACCGTCGGCTACATGATCGGCAAGTACTTCGAGCAGATGCTCGGCGACGCAGATGTTGCTTTCAAGCTGATGGAGCGGCTTAGCGTGATGCGATACGACCACGGTCGAAATGCGATGCTCATTCTCACCGCCGATGGCAAGACAGGAATCCGACGCTAATTAGGGGTCAACGTGACCAACCCACAAAGCCAAGCAGGCTGTCTCTTTTGAGGCAGCCTGCTTGGCTTCACCACCAGGAGAAATACTGGGGGAAAGGGATTTCGGAATTCATGTCAAAGTCCCTCTTATCTTTGTGACTAAAGCTCACCAAGCCATGGTCACCTCAGAGAGTTCTAGCTTGCCAGAGTACAATCATCCTAAACCTGCTACGAAGGCCAAACAATGCAAGAACGACTCGACGACATCTTGGCGAAATTTGACGAAATCGAACGCCAGCTCCAGGATCCCGAGATCGTCACCCGCCCCAGCGAACTCCAAAGGCTCGGCAAAGCCAGACGAGAAATCGAACAACTGGTCGAGGAAATCCGAGCCTACAAAAAGAGCCAGAGGGAGCTTTCCGACTCGGAACAACTCCTTTCCGATCCTGAGATGCGCGAGATCGCCCAAGAGGAAATCACAAGCCTCAAGGAAACCCTTTTGCGTCACGAAGAGACGTTGCGGGTGATGCTTCTCCCCAAGGATCCGAACGACGACAAGAGCGTTATCGTAGAAATCCGGGCCGCTGCCGGAGGAGACGAAGCAGCCCTCTTTGCCGCAGAACTTTACCGGCTCTACTCCCGCTATGCCGAGCGACGACGCTGGAAGTATGAGGTGATCGAGGTCGAAGAAAGTGGGCTCGGCGGCGTGAGCCGCGTCGTCTTTTCGATAGGTGCAAATGGTGCCTACAGCCAACTGAAGCACGAAAGCGGCGTCCACCGAGTGCAAAGAGTCCCGGCAACCGAGAGCAGTGGCAGAATCCACACCTCGACTGTGACCGTCGCAGTGATGCCAGAAGCAGAAGAAACCGAGATTGAAGTGAACGAGAAGGATCTGGAAATCTCCACCTTCCGATCCTCAAGCGCAGGTGGCCAACACGTGCAAAAAAACGAGACGGCGATCCGGATCATTCACAAACCAACCGGCACAGTCGTCACGTGCCAAGACGAGCGGAGCCAGCAACAAAACAAGCTGCGCGCCATGACCGTCTTGCGGGCCAGGCTCTACGAAGCAGAACAAGAGCGAATCGCCAAGGAACGCGGGGAACTCAGACGAGGTCAGATTGGAACGGGAGACAGAAGCGAGAAAATCCGAACCTACAACTTTCCTCAGAGCAGAATCACGGATCACCGCATCGGCAAGGATATGTTCAACACCACAACCTTTATGGACGGTGACATCCAGGACATGATCGACGCTTTGGTTCAGGAGCATCAAGCTCGCCTCTTGGCAGAATCCTTAGGAGAAACTGCCTCGGCATGACGCATTTTGGATGATTTGGCCAGCCACTGCATCCAGTGCGGGTTCTGCGTGGAAGCCTGCCCCACCTTCCAAATTACGAGCGATGAAAGCCAGAGCGATCCTGGAACTGGCTCGCCAGGAAATCACAAGGCGCCACCCGACAAAAGCTCGCGAAAAACTCATCGACGTCCTCAGTGACCACAAACTCGCCAAAATTCAAATGTCACTCGCTGGCCTTTTGCCTGGTGGCAAAATGCCGAGCTTAGTCAGCAAACTATTGAGCGGCCAGGAACCAGAAGCAGAAACGCCGCAGGTTTCGCCCAATCACCCTTGGCCCGATTTAGATCCCTCATCGCTTCCCCAAATCCGAGGAGAAGTCTATTTGCTCGAAGGATGCGTGATGAGAGTCTTGTATCCCGACACCCACGAATCCACTCGGCGCTTGCTTCGCAGGGTTGGCTACCGAGTTCGAGAAGTTAAGGCTGGTTGCTGCGGAGCCCTCCATGCCCACGCTGGCTACCTGGAATCAGCAGAAAAGCTAGCAGAGCGACTGGCCCTCAGCTTTTCTGACGACCTACCCATCATCGTGAACTCAGCTGGCTGTGGGAGCACGATGAAGCACTATGGACAGATCTTTGCTCCCGATGCGGAAGGACTCGCGAAGCGCACGTTTGACGCAAGCGAATTCTTGTTGACTCACGGCTTGGGAGAAGAACTCCGCAAGACCCCTGGCCTCCCTTCCCTCATCGGAACCTACCATGACGCCTGCCATTTGGCCCACGGACAAAAGATCCGCCAGGAACCCCGCGAGCTGCTTCGCCAGATCCCAGGGATGACCTGGGTGGAGCTCCCAGAGAGCGCCATGTGCTGTGGCAGTGCCGGAACCTACAACGTCTTTCAACCAGCCAAGGCCAGGGAGCTCTTGGAGCGGAAATGGAAGAATATCGCCTCGACAGGAGCAACAGTTTTAGCCAGTGGAAATCCTGGCTGCCACGCATGGATTGCCCAAGCAGCTCGTGAAAAAGAGGCCTGTGTTCGCGTGATTCACACCATCGATTTACTCGAAAGTTCTTTCAGCGGCCTTCGTCCTGCCTAAAAGGTGCGTTACAATATTCTAGTCCCGCAGGTCCCGTTCGCGAACTTCTTTGCTCCATCTCTCGTAAGGTGAGGAGTGATCTCTCTGTTGGGAGAGACAAGCGCAAGGAAAACTATCTGATGTTTGATGGAGCCAGTGAGGCAAAGGTGGGCACAGTGTTGCCAGATATACAAAAGTCTAAAGACGAGCGAAATATCGCGATTGACAAGGTTGGCGTCAGGAACGTAAAGTTCCCAATCGCAGTAAGAGATCGCGCCAACGAGGTTCGCCACACGATCGGCAACTTCACCCTGACGGTTGATCTCCCGAGTGAGTTCAAGGGAACTCATATGAGCCGATTTCTCGAAGTTTTGAACGAGCACGGACAGGAAATCTCCGTCGCAAACCTCCCTGATCTTCTGAAGGGACTCAAGGAGCGACTCTTCGCCGAAAAAGCTCACGTTGAGGTCTACTTCCCATTCTTTGTCGAAAAGAAAGCTCCCGTAACTGGCAAGAGTGGCATGATGGCCTTCGATTGTGGCTTTATCGCAGAAGCCAATGGTTCCTATTCTGTTACAAGCTGGATGAGAGTTCCTGTCGCAACTCTTTGCCCTTGTAGTAAAGAGATAAGTAAGTACGGAGCTCACAACCAACGAGGGTGGGTAACAGTTAAGGTGAAATCTCAAGATCATGTTTGGCTCGAAGAGATCATCGACATGATCGAGTCTTCCGCCTCCTGCGCCCTCTACCCTGTGCTCAAGCGACCTGACGAAAAGTGGGTGACAGAGAAGGCTTACGAGAATCCCCGGTTCGTGGAAGACCTCGTTCGCGAAGTCGCTCTTCGCTTCGACCAAGACCAGCGAGTCACAGGCTATGAGATCGAGGTGGAGAACGAAGAATCAATCCACGCCCACAATGCTTATGCCTTCCTCGCCAGAGACAAAGCGTGAGCTTTGAACCTGGCCTAATCCCCTCTCAGGATCATTGAGGGGGGATTTTTTTGCTGTCCAGCTGGTGAGTGACCTCTTCGAAACGAAATGGTTGCGGATAGGTTGAATAGAACGATCGGTTTGGGAGGGGTGGCAAATCTTCCCCAAATAGCTCCGACAAGATCAGACGAAATGAGTTCACAGGAGTCATATCCGGCGCAACCCTCTCTGCTAACTGACGAGGAAGATGGATGGCGTTGAGGATCGAAAACGCCTCAGTTAGATCCGTTTGTTCTAAGGAGTTTTGATCGAGCCCCATCTTTGAACCGTGGTCGCCTTGGACGATAATGATGGCCTGGCCGTTGCTTCGCTGAAGAATTTCATCTAGGATGGGAATGAGCCGCTTTGAAAGATAGGCGACTTGACCAGAGTAGCCTTTTCGATAGTCCTCCTTCGGCCCGACCCGGTCGACAAAATCACTTCCATCCCAGTATCCAAAAGGGCCTGCCGGGCGAATTTCGTTACCATCTGCATCAAGAACAAAGGGAGGATGAGGGGCAAGAATGTGAGCCACGATAAACCTCGGCTTGACACTCGGCTTCGCGAGCTCCATGAGGTTGTCGAGGGCCCCCGCAAGCCGCTCACGGCGAACGTCAAATTGAGAACTTGCCACGAAGCCCTGAGTTCTAAGTGGCGTCAAATCCAGAAGCCCCGACTCAAGAAAAGTCAAACCCCTCTGGCGGTTACCAACCGATTGGCTACCGCGGAACTTGAGGAGCGGAAAACCACTCGTGACAGAGAGGAATTCGTAACCACGCGCCTGAAGCTTGCTTGCCACAAACGGCTGATCCAACATGGGTTGAAGAACTGACCTTTCCTGCCCCAAAACTTCTTCTTTTGTGAGGAGTGTGTCCAGGTATCCAAGGTTTAGAGAGCTAGCAATAGAGAGCTCCGTTTGGACATAGTTGGAGTGACTCTTTTCAAGAGTGACGAAACCTTTATCACGGAGAGCCTTCTCAAACCATGACAAATCAAGCCCCATTTTCTCTCTTAACACATCGGGGCGACCATAGCCATCCACAATGATATAAAAAATATCGGGTCGCTTGGCAGAATCTTGTCGGACTAAGTTCGGTACTTCTTTGCCTGGTGCTGCTCTGGCAGGACTTGCCACAACCCGAACTGTCCCGAAGAGGATAAAGCTAAAGATTACAAGTCCAAAAACATTAAGGACTTGGGTGCCTTTTGAAGCGATTTTCGCCAGGAACCAAGAGAGTAAAAGGATACTACCGAGGTAGAACCACAGAAACGATGGGATCTCTGCTCCAAAAGCCACCAAGCCTGGTATCCAGCTGTAAATCATCAAGAGGATCCAGACGAATGAGGCAAACAAGGCACCTTTAACACCATCTCGCAGGATCAATCCTCCTATCGCCCAGAACAAGGTAACAATGAGAACCGAGATCGCAAGAGGTCTTACGAGATCACTCGGTGGAACCAGATGCACGTTTTGATTAAAGAGATGAAGACTCGGCAGCAAAGCAAAGAATAGTGGATAGAAGGGTAGTTCTATTGCTTTCGTCTTTCCATAAGAAAGAGGCTTCTCTTGCTGCACTCAATGTCACCTTGCGCTAAAACATCAAAGTATGGCTTGAAACTCCTCAGGAACTCCTCAACAGAATAGTCGTGGAAAACGTCCTCTCGACTCTGAAGCAATTTTTGAACCATCGAGTCGTCTTTCGCGACGAACTCAATGATGAGATACTGGCTCGTTTCGGCGAAGAGTTCCGCAATTTTTCCAAAAGGTGTATTGTTGCCGATTCTCAGATGATGGATAAGGGCCAAGGCAAGAACGACATCGACAGGCCCACGACTCGAAAAGGAGTCTCGTTCCCGGTTTTGCCAACCAATCCCAGGCGAAGGGTTCGTCAAGTCAAGAAGCAAAGGTAAGACTGTTCCCTCAGAAACTGCCAATTTCTCGATTGCCATTGGGTCAATATCCCAGGCCACCGTGGCAAATCCAGCTTCTGCCGCGATTTTGCTGAAGACACCTTCATTGGCCCCCAGATCCCAGCAGGTTCGTCGAGAGCAGTCTAGCTGTCCGAGCCACTCTGCCACGATCCGCTTTTTATGAGAAAAGGCTTCTTCGTTATAGTTTGTCTCTTGATAATAGTTAGCCCACTCCGTATTCATCATAGGAAGCGATAAACTTTTCACCAGATCCTCGAGACTTGAGAGCAAGACATGAAGGCTTTGACGACTCAATACCTTCTTCTTTCGAGTCGTTTGATCCTGTTGGCCCTCAATCGCTTTTGCATGCATCTTGATATGCAGGTTAAATCCTAAGTTCCATCTCACCCTATCGCGGAGCAACTCAGCTGTTAAGCCAATAGGAATGCCATCCAGATAGTGCTTCATCAAAGCCTGGAGCCGAACGTCGCATTTCGACATAAGGAAGAGAGGGCCAAGGAAGTGTCGACAAAACTGCCCGTAAGCAATCCAGGGCTCCCCCTCCTGATACACATCGAAAGAAAGACTATCAATCAAGATCGGCGTAGTACCCCTAAACTGAGTATTGTAAGCCGAAGCATCTTTCAGAATCAATCCCGAAGCCAGGGACTTCTTCGCTAGCGACAAAGTCAGGAGGGCTGCCTTTTTGTAAGATGAGAAAGACCACTCATAGGGATAAGAGATAAAGGGGACAATTTCTGGCTTGAGGATCGCCAGCTCTTCTTCTGTGCGTCCCGGCAAAACCTCGACCGGTATGACAAGCCCCTCTTCTGCCCATGCGTCGTACAAACCACTCTCGAAAACAGCAGCAAAAGTATCAGAGTACGATACAAATACAGATCGGTAAAGGTGCTCATTCACCCCAAAAACCCTCCCATTGGGATCTCGGAAGGAGGAAGAGTGGGGAACAGTCACTTAGACTTCTTGCGGAAGAGTCCCAAAATGGTATGCCACTGAGTTTTGACGAAGTAGAGACTGGTCAGGGCGCCAGCTATAACAGCCTGGACAAGCAGGCTCCCAGAGCCACCATCCAAGTAAGCAAAAGAAATTGATCCAACATCCGAAATCATGTTAAGAATAACGAAAGACTGCGACAAATGTTCACCAGGTTTTTCTAATTCTTCGCTTTCGCCTTCGCCTTCGCCTCAGAACTGGAACCAAAGAACCAGTTAGACCAGGTCGAGAATGGCTTCGGAAAGGTTTTGCTCTCTGGTAGTAATCGCCCGCACCCTGCCATATCCCTCCACCAAGAGCTTTGCCGCCAAGGCTTGACCATCCGCCGCTACCATATATAGGACATCGCCTTCCTGGCGGATCGAAAAAGTAAAGGGCTCCGCCAAGGCTCGGATTGCCGCCGCATCTTTGGTCTCGACAGTCATCTCAACCGTCCTTGTCTCGGCCAAAAGATCGCGAACCGTTCCGGCAAACTTCACCTTCAAATCTTTCACAACAATCAAGGCACCTAGCTTTTGGGCAATGCTGGCTTGGTTGGTGGTGACCAACAAGGCACCCCCCTTTTCCCGAAATCGACCCAGGAGCCTCCAAACCCCTTGCAGGGTCCAGGGATCCAGGAAGTCGAGCGTATCGTCCATACAGATCAAGTTGCCCTTTCCCAAAAAGCTGGGTAGCAGGTCGCAGGCAGCCATCTGGCCTGGGGTGAGGCGCGAAGTCAAGACGTCGCGCGCTTCCCAAAGGCCAAGAGCAGAGAGAACCTCCACTGTCAAATCTGCCTCACGGGGGGCCAGGGCTCGTGCCAATGACACAGGGGTTGAGCGGCGATTCGCTTGGATCCCTGCCCACCGCGTTCCACCAGTCCGGGATACTTGCCCAGAGGAAGGGGTTTCAGTCCCTCCCATGATCCCCAAGAGCAGTGTTTTCCCTGAAGCAGCTGGCCCCATCAGGGCAAAAGCATCGCCAGGTAGCAACTCCAGGCTCAGGGCAGAGCCTTGCCCGTTCAGGCTTACATGTTCGAGAGTGAGAACTGGTTTGGCCACAGGTCTCTCAGGTCAGGATCAGATCTTTCGGAAAATGGGTCAAGATCTCAGGGCCAGTCTCGGTCACCAAAACATCGTCTTCAATTCTCAAGCCACCCCAGCCGTCGATATAAACTCCTGGCTCAACCGTCCAGACTTGGCCCACTGCCATGACATCTTCGGAGCGTGATGACAAACTCCCAAAGTCATGGACTGCCCGACCCAGGCCATGTCCCAGGCTATGGCCGAAGAATTGGGCGAGATCCTTTTGCGCCAAAATCTCTCGCGAAAAGAGATCAACTTCTTTGGCTGGAGTCCCAGGGATTAACTTCTTACAGGCTTCCGTCTGGGCCAGGAGCACTTGGTCATAGACTTCCTGCTGCCGCTCATCCACAGTTCCGATGGCAAAGGTTCTGGTGATATCGCTACAGTAGCCATCGAGGAGGCAACCGAGATCAAGAGTGACAAAGTCTCCTGTAGCCAGGAGTCTCTCGCTTGGCTTCGCATGAGGTTTCGCCCCGTTTGGGCCACTCGCGACAATCGAGGGGAAGGAACATTCGGCTCCTTGGCGACGGAAGAAGAACTCGATGTCGAGCGCAATATCGTACTCCGAGATTCCCGGCTGAAGCAGGCGCTGAACATGAGAAAGACAGGCATCCGCCAATTCACAGGCAGCACGAATCCTGGTCACTTCATCCTCGGTTTTGATCATTCGCAAGGGACGAATGAGGTCTGGCCCCTCGACCCACTCCCATTCACTCAGGGCAGCAGCCCATTTTTTCCAACTGGCGTAGCTGAGTGATCCTTCAAACGTCACTTGCCGAATTCCGAGACCCATTCCGGTTGCCTTAACGCATTCTTCCAGAGTGGTTGGGGTTGCATAGATTTCCACTGGCAAGCCCTGCAC
>JALOLT010000041.1 GCA_025455775.1 Fimbriimonadaceae bacterium | reverse complement strand
CATCGAGCATGTGACTGTAGGAAATGAACCCAGTGGATGCCACGATTGCTTGCTCCAAAACGAGATAGTCCGACGACGCCTTCAACACAATCTGCGGGGCAAGGCCCCCCGAAAACTGGTTGAAGAAATCATATGTGAAGGCTTTGCCAAACAATCCACCATGACCACCCCCGAGGTTAGGACTAAAGTGGAACGCGTAGGCAGTGTGATCATCCCCTGCGATGTAGCCGTTCGAACCAGTTGTAGCCCAGATCGCTGAGCCGTTTGTGTTCATATCACTAGGGTTGACAAAAGAAGTCAAGTTTCCCCTCGTCCAACCCTGAACATCATTGTCGAAGGTGAAGTTAAATCCGACTGCGTGGGACGCACAGGTGACTGCTAGGGTGGAGACAATTACTCCAAGCCTCATGAGCATTGTAGGGTGGAAAAGTTTCATATCATTCCTCTCGAAGCCCATTGTAAAAGTTCTCTTGCCGTGTACCGATCGGGTTTGACGCTGGTTAACGGTAACCAGGTAACTTTTGGGGCCTTCTCGCTGGAGGGCCTGCTGGATCAGTGACCGAACGTTCGGCTCATTTGAGTCTCGCACCCCCAAAAGATAAGGCACGCGGCAAGTCGCGACTCACGTGATGGCCTGCGATGCACACCATCCGATGTTTTCTGGTCAGAGGAAAAAACCCTTCTGGTTTGCACCCCGCAACGGTGAAAAATGCGTGTAAAGGGTGACCAGCGCCGCCCGAGGGCAGACCGGACGAGTGCTAGGAATTTGCTCTCCCCATGAGGAACCGGTCGGGTTTGGCCGTGGGCCGGGCGGCGCTGGGAAGAAAATTTCCACTCAATTCCGAGCCCCTAATGCAAGACCACTTCCTCTGGAACAACGCGTCAGAAATGTGCCAGGAACGGACAAGGGGGAAATGGCCCGGGCGGAGGGATTCGAACCCCCGACACCCAGTTCCGAAGACTGGTGCTCTATCCACTGAGCTACGCCCGGCCAAGGACTTACAGTTTGGCAGATTTCAAGGTCGACCATGCAAGCACCGTCCTAATCAACCCCGCCAGTGCCAGAAAAACGCCCTGGTTAAAACACCTTCAGGACGTAGATCTTTCTCTCTTTCCGCTGCATTTGGAAGACTTCGCCAGTCTGAGAACAAAGAGCCATCCCCTGACCTTCAACCGGGCTCTTGATGATTCTGACCGCTTCGAGCACTGATCCGGCGCGAGGAATGCGCATGACGTAGATCTCCGGAGCATGGTGGCCAGTCGCATAGATTAAGCCATCCGGCCCGAAGAAGCCGCCACTCGCCGTCATCCCATCCCACCGAGAGATGAACTCGCGAGGAAAGACATAGGAACCAAGGCGACGAAACTCGGAATCCATACGAACCAAAGTACTGCGGTCATTGGTCATTCCCGGTTCCCCGCCCCGTCCGTTGTAGTGACCGAAGGCTACCCACCAGCAGTTCTGATGCCAGTCGATCCACACGAGCGACCCTTCGGCGTGGCCAAAGGAATGGCTTCCAATGTGATCCAGAGTTTTCGTGTCAAAGATCTCAACAGAACTTTCCATTGGAACGCCAGGAAAGTTTGAGTGACTACAGTAAAGCTTGCCGTCTCGAACCATTCCCCCATTCATGTGGATAATGGGCCCATTCGCAGGACTTTCAAAACGGGCCACCCTCTGACCAGTCCTTCGGTCGTACTTGCCGATTACCCGGTTCCCAATCACATAAAAGTGGTCTGTATCAACAGCCACTCCCTGCTGGGCCTCCTCAGCATCCCAGGTTCGGAGAGTTGGAGGTGCCTCCACAATCAGCCCAGAAAATGCCTTTGTAGCCGCATCACTCTGGCTTTGCAACAAAGCCAGAGTGACAACCGTCGCTGAGATCACGGGAAGACGACTCCGCCAAGGACAGGATTCCAGTGCTCGATTCTGCCGCTCCCGCAGTTGAACCTACCGAGATTTGGCACACAAACTTGGGTCCAAACTTGAGGATTAATCAACTCCATTTCGTCGTTTGTTTCTCTTGTCCAGGTGCCACCTGGTCTCATCGACTTAACGCTCCCATCACAAAACAGAAAGTTGGATTGGGTACGTCCGGCAAACATGCCGACCGGAAAACCGATTGTAAAGGGAGGCCGGTTGCTTGCCCCTGCCGTGCGGCGATGCCAGGGTGAACCGTTCCGATTAGTTCTTCCATCAGGCCGCTGACTACCAATGTAAAGGAGAATTAGAGTTGAAACAGACTCAACTTGAGTCGTGGATATTCCACTCGCATAACCGATTGGCTGCAGCGGAGTGGTGGGCAATACGTTCGTAACATAAGTTCCTGGGAAAGACTGACGAAGGAAGTCGTTCATTATGTAGCTCCGCACTTCGTCATCCCACGGATTCAGGCCCGCCGTTGGGCGAGTGCCATTCGAAGCCAGGGGAGATGAATACAGATTTCCCTTGGCACCGCTGAGACTCCTTTGCTTGGTGTATGGCCACAGACCACCACCGGAACCATCTGCGTTTGTCTGTATCCAGCTGTTCGCAACCGGGCCATTGGCGGGATCAATCAGACGCGTTCCGCCACCAGGAGTCGGGAAAGTGTCGTCAAAGTCAGAGGCGTAGAGATGGAAGGCTGTGCCAAGCTGCTTTAAATTGCTTTGGCAGTTTGCTTTGTAAGCAGCCTCCTTCGCCTGAGCAAAGACCGGAAAGAGGATGGCGGCAAGAATGGCAATGATAGCGATGACCACCAGAAGCTCAATGAGAGTAAAAGCACGCTTCATAGATTCAGGCTGACACGTTTGAGTATGCCTTTATCTATTCTTAATGACTCCTTAATCCACGCTTAAACTACCCGGCTCGGCCATCAAAACGGAAAACCGCCCCCTTGCGTACAAGGAAGCGGTCACCATTCCCGATCAGTGCATGTCAGGCGAATAATCCTGACTCTTGGCTGGAAGAAAATCTAACTCTTTGGCTTGCCCATTCAGGGCTTCCTCATTGGTTGACGAGACAAAACCGCTAGAGTTCACAAAAACCTCTATAAAGCAACTTGACTCCAAAAAAGCAAGCATTTCTACCTATACTTTTCGCTACAACTTGCTCATAATTTCTTCGAGGCCGACACTTTCGGCCTCCTTCCGCTTTCTGGGGTCAAGGGCGACCCTCATCAAGAATCACATGAGGAGAGAAAATTGACCACTGCCATACTCGCCGGACTGATCTTGTCGCAGCAAAGCCATCCCCGCTGGGGATTGATGCCCCCGATCGCTCCTTTTGGCCTGGACCCTCTCCCGAGCGAGAGAGTCGAGAAGGAGATGATTTTCCCCGTCTTGGGAAATCCAACTTACCGGAATGACTTTGCCGTGCGCCGAGGAAACTACCTTCACACCGGCGTCGATATCCGAGCCCCAAAGCTCACGCCAGTCGTTGCCCCCTTTAGCGGCAAAATTGGCTTTAAGACCGAGTCATTTTGGATCTACTCACCCGATGGATGGATCATGCTGGGAACTCACATGAACGACGATTCGCCAGGAACAAATGACAACTTTGGCTCATTTGACTACATGTTTTCTCCAGAACTGGTTCCTGGCCAAGACGTGGAAGCTGGGCAGCTGATCGGCTATGTTGGCAACAGTGGAAATGCGACCGGGCCCCACCTGCATTTTGAGCTCTACATCCCAGGGTCTGGAAAAACCCAACCTCGCATTCGCAACCCCTTCTTTTCTTTGCAAAAGGCTCGCAAGATCATTGAGCCGCGTGGCGTCGTCTTCAATCCTTCCGATAAACCGGAACCTGGTCAAATTCGCTTTGATGGGTGCGTGCGACGGGTCGACGAGGAGAAGAGCGAGGTAACGCTCATCCTTATCGCTTCCATGAGGCCAGGTTCAGCTGCCCTTGGCCAGCCAGGTCCCCTCTTCCGAACTTTTCGCATTTCGCCTAGCCAAGCTGAATCCCTAGGCGGGTGGGTTTCTCTGAAGCGAAGAGCAAGGCACAGTCCGATTACGCTCTTTGCTTCTCTCGGCACGTCGGAGCCCCTCACAGTAGCTCGCGTAGCCCCTTGGCCCCGGTAAATTGACCTGCTTTTTTGGCTTTCTCTGACTTTTCCACCTCCGATGTGAGGCACAGAAGCAAGGAAACCGAAGAAAAAATGGAGTTCTATCTTATGCACACGATGTTAGAAGTCAGGATGGAGTTGGGGATATTCCCGGAGGATGTTGCCAAGCGCCTTGCCCAAGAACTACCTGGCAAGGGAGTCTCAGTTCTTCAGCCTTTCGAAGAAGCTTGGGGATGGGTGATTCCTCTACAGAATCAGCCTTTCGACGCTTGGGTTGGCTGCCGTTGTGTTAATTTTGAGACAGGCCTTTATCACATATCCATCTTCCCTTACGAATCGATGGTGTTCTTGCCAAATTTCACAAAGGTCTCGACGGAAGACTTTGTGGGCCGGGTCGCAAGTGCCCTTGAAGCAATTTTTGAGCTTGAACCAGTGGAACTCGTGGGCTGGTACGAAGCAGCAGCGTAACCGACCCAGAGACAACAAAAAGGGCGACTCCAGAGAGGAGTGGCCCTTTTTTTGGTGCAAAGCAGAAGACGAATCCGCTGAGCCGCGAAGACAGGAGGCTTATCGTTTAACGAACTGGAAGCCTCGGCGGGCTTTCTTGAGTCCGTACTTCTTGCGCTCTTTCACTCGTGCATCTCTGGTTAAGAAGCCGTTGTGTCGGAGGGCAGGCCGGAGGTTCTCATCCAGTTCAAGGAGGGCTCTGGCAATTCCGAGTCGAACCGCACCGGCTTGACCGCAGAGTCCCCCACCCTTTACCTTTGCTCGGACGTTGATTTGCTCGGCCATCTCCAGGTGGACGAGCGGGCTCTTCACCAAGATTTCCAGGACGTCGCGGCCGAAGTACTCGGCAAAATCTCTTCCGTTAACGGTGATCAGGCCTTCGCCTTTTTCGACCCAGACTCGTGCGATAGCGCATTTGCGTCGTCCGGTTCCGTAGTTTTCGTTTCGTTTCACTCTCATGGCTTAAACTTACTTTTGAGCAACGCTCAGTTCCTTCGGCTGTTGGGCTGCGTGAGGGTGATCCGCTCCCGCGTAAACTTTCAATTTCTTGTGCATGTGTCGGCCTAGTTGGTTCTTGGGCAACATTCCCCACACGACCTTTTCAATGAGGCGAGGACTGTTTTTAACCAAGATATCCTCTCGGCTGATGTTGCGGAGTCCGCCTGGCCACATGGTGTGCCAGTACATGAGTTCCTTGCCTTTCGTTCCAGTCCAGATAGCCTTATCGGCATTGATCACAATGACGTGGTCTCCGCAGTCGACGTTTGGTGTGTAGGTGGGCTTATGCTTACCTCTCAAGATCTGTGCGACTTGGGAGGCTAGGCGCCCAACCGGCAGACCAGTGGCGTCAACGACGTACCAAGTCCTTTCGATTGTTTCCGGCTTAGCCGTATAAGTTCGATTCATTTCTGCTTGTCCTGTCTATTCTTCGTCTTCGTTTTCGATAAAAATTCTTTTGTCGGTTGGATGTCTGCCGTAGGAGACTTTCATGAGGCAAAGTCCTCTGGCTGGCAGCACGATCGGGAGAGCAACTGGTTCTCCTGATCGAAAGTTAAACAGCCGGTCGATATCTTCTTCTGGTCGTAATTCTCGACCAATTTCCCAGAGGGCTCCGCTGAGTCGCCTCATCATTCCCCTCAGGAAGGCAGTTCCCACAATGTCTATCCGGATTTCGTCACTCACTTGGCTCACTTTCACTTGGTAAAGCGTGCGCAGGGTGTTGGCTTCTGGGTCAACGTGCTGACTAAACCCAAAGAAGTCATGTTCCCCTACGAGCCTGAGGGCGGCACTTTGCATCAGCTTTAGGCTTGGTTGCAGGCGATGGTTCCACGTTTTTCTGTGTCGGTGGGGATCCCTTTGTCCGATTTGAATTCGGTATCGGTACCATCGTTTGTCGGCCCAAAAGCGACTATGGAATTGGGGGCGAGCCAGAGTACTCTGATTCACGACCAAATCCCAGGGCAGTTTCGCGTTAATCACCCTTGCCCAGTTTGTCGGGTTCATAGGATTGCAGGTGTCGAAGTGGCAGACTTGCCCGATTGCGTGGGCTCCTCCGTCGGTTCGACTGGCTGCGATGATCTCATTCTCCTCGCCTGAGATCTGGCGAACTGTTTCTGTCAATGTGCCACGGACTGTTCGGAGTCCCTTTTGTGCGGCCCAGCCGCAGAAGTCGGTGCCATCGTAGGCCACGAGGAGTTTAATCCGTCTTTGGTTTTCAGTCGACAAGTTCGAGCACTGCCGTTGGAGCAGCATCACCGCGTCGGATTCCGGTTTTGGTGATCCGAGTGTAGCCGCCATTGCGATCTTTGAATCGGGGGGCAACATGGGTGAAGAGGTGCGTCACGAGATCCTCGCCATTGATGAGGCTCTTCTCGCGGAGCACTTGAACCTTTTCGACGTCGGTTTTGCCAGCAGTGAGTCTTATTTTAGTTTTGGGGTTCAGGCTCTTGCTGTGGCCAACGAGGATTTTCCTCGCTTCGCGTCTACTGGCGAGGGTGTCGTCCTTTCCGAGTTGGACGAGACCATCGACGATTCTGCGAAGTTCTTTGGCTCTTCCCAGGGTTGTGTGGACGTAGCCGTGGCGAATCGCTTGTCGCGCCAGGTTCGTCAGCAGGGCCATTCTCTGGTCGTGGGGGAGGCCCAGTTTTCTTCGGTCAATCTTGTGTCGCATCGCGTGGTCTCTCTTTCAATAAATCCTTGATGGGGTCAGTCTCAATAGTCCTCGTCGTCGAGGGCATCCAAATTGATGTAGCCGCCCTTCGCCGGCTTGAGTTCGATATCGTGTTCGCCGAGTTTGTCGCGCACTTCGTTCAGGGACTTACGTCCAAATCCTCGGATCCCGGTCAGATCGCCTTCGTTGACTGCTGCCAGTTGGCGCAAGTTCAGGATTCCCGCCCGGCGCAGGCAGTTAAAGGTGCGTTGGCTGAAGTCAAGCTCTTCGATCTTGATTTCTGGCACGTGGCTCAGTTCGCTGGGCAGCTCCTCGGTTGACCCGAAGAACTCTGGCGCACCGGAGCGACCTAGTTCGAAGAACATTCGGAAATACTTGTCGAGGATATGAGCTGCTTGGGTGAGGGCATCGTTGGGGGGCACTGCACCGTTGGTGGTCACTTCCAAAACGAGTCTCTCATAGTCGGTTCTCTGACCAACGCGAGTTTGCTCGACAATATAGTTCGCCTTTCGGACTGGAGTGTATTGGGCTCCGGTTGGAATGATTCCGATCATGCCTCGATATCGCTCTTGCTTATCGGGAAGCATGTACCCCGAGCCGGTTCCGACGTAGAACTCGACACCCAGGGTTCCCTTCGGATCACTCACCGTGATCAGATAGAGCTCTGGGTTCATGATTTCGACGCCGGGAGGGCACTCGATATCAGCACCAGTGACTCTTCCTGGGCCTTTCACGTTCAGCTTCAGGATAGTCTCGTCCTGGGCTGGCAAGTCTGGATTAATCCGAATGGCCAGGTCTTTGATGTTCAGAAGAAACTCGGTGGTGTCTTCCTTGCAGCCGGGAATCACGGCGAATTCGTGGAATACCTTATCGATTCGCACAGCATTGACGGCAGCTCCTGGGACAGAGCTGAGGAGCACGCGCCGGAGTGCGTTGCCGATGGTGTGGCCGTATCCTCGCTCAAGTGGCTCAAGGACAAACTTGGCGTATTCGTTATTCAGATCAAGGGTCGAAATTTGGGGCATGTGAACCTAAACTAAACAGGGCAAAGTCGAACTCTTAGACACGTCGCTTCTTGGGTGGGCGACAGCCGTTGTGGGCGATCGGAGTGACATCCTTTATCGATTTCACTTCGAGCCCGGTTGCATTGAGGGATCGGATGGCGGTTTCTCGCCCTCCTCCGGGACCACTCACGAAAACATCAACCGTCTGCATTCCGTGGGCTGATGCCTTTTTGGCGGAACTTTCGGCAGCAAGTTGAGCGGCAAACGGAGTTCCCTTACGGCTTCCCTTAAACCCAACATTGCCTGCGCTCGACCAACACAAAACGGAGCCCATCGCGTCGGTGATAGTGACGATTGTATTGTTGAAAGAGGCATGGATGTGAGCGTGGCCGTGGGCGACCTGCCTCTTTTCCTTAACCTTTCCTCTGGTTGTCTTTCGTGCCATGAATTCTCCTTACTTCTTCGCCTTCTTCTTGCCAGCGACCGTCTTGGCCTTACCCTTCCTGGTTCTGGCGTTGTGCCGCGTGTTTTGACCACGAACAGGCAGACCTCGGCGGTGACGCAGACCACGGTAGCAACCGATTTCCATCAACCGACGAATGTTCGAATAGATCTCACGACGCAGGTCGCCTTCCACTTGGAAATCACTATCAATGATGTTCCTGAGACGGGCGATATCGTCTTCAGAGAGCTCGCGAATTCGTTTTCGGGGATCCAATCCGCTCTTCTCGATGATGTGAGAAGCGCCCTTGGGCCCAATTCCAAAAATACTCTGCAGACCGTAATAAACAGCCTTGTCTCGTGGCAGATCAACACCGGCAATACGCGCCATATATCTGGTTCCTTTTCTCCAATTAACCCTGTCGCTGCTTATGCTTAGGGTTGATGCAAATCACGCGCACCACTCCGGAACGCTTGATGATCTTGCATTTGTCACAAATTTTTTTTACACTGGCTCGGACTTTCATGGTCTTCCCCGACCGCTGTGAATCGTTCTTGCCTGCCGCGGCGTCTCAATGAGTTGAGGGCAGAAAGAGCGACACGAAGCACATAAAGTGCTCAGCGCGATCCGAAATGATACCCCTGCGAACGAAGGGATGGGGTCCTTTTCTCACTTGAAGGCCTATTGGCCCTGGGTCTCTCCCTTCGACCCTCTCACTCCAAACAGCTCAGCAAGCTAACCGCCTCCCTGTCTCGTCTACTGTTTTCCCGCCTTTCTTTGTTTAGACCTAGAAATAATTTTCTTTTTTAGTAGACAGAAGTAGTAGACTAGGGTCTATAATGAGACTATGGCACTGCAACCGATGCTCTTTGAACCAACAACTCTCCAAATCCCGCGGGTTTTTGGACAGACCAAAGTTGAAAAAATCGTGGCGAAGTCAATTCTGAACCGGGGGGTCGGCATGCTCAGCGGCCACGACTTCTCGCTCAATCCCTACGGAGGGTGCCAGTTTGGGTGCGCCTATTGCTACGCCGCCTTCTTTCAGCCAGATCTCGAACTCGCCGAGACTTGGGGCCAGTGGGTGCAAGTGAAAGAAAACGCCCTGGGATTGCTGCGCAGGCAACCAGATCTTCCCGGAGCCCACATCTACCTCGGCTCTGCCACAGACCCTTACCAGCCGATCGAGGCAAAGGCAGAGATCACCCGATCCCTCTTGCTCTACATGGCAGGGCTTGCCATTCAACCCAAAATCGTGGTTCAGACCAGATCGCCCCTGGTGACGCGGGATATCGAGATCCTCAAACGATTCTCCTCATTGCGCGTGAACATGTCGATCACCACCGACGATGAGGAGATTCGAAAAATTTATGAGCCTTCTTGCGCTTCGATCCGCCGCCGGATTCAAGCAGTCGAGGAGTTGAAAGCAGCAGGCATCAAAACCTGCATCTGTGTATCCCCGATGCTCCCGATTTCCGATCCACTAGGTTTCGCAGAGCAGCTCGTCGCCACTGGTGCCGACAAAATCACGACAAGTTTCTTCCACCGCCAAAAGGGAAGGAGCAAGTTTGCCAGTGCAACAAGGGATATCGCCCTCGAGCTTGCTCACCGTCACAATTGGGACTCGAGTGCGTACCTCGAAACTTCCGCCCTGATGCAGAAAGTTCTGAGCCGTGCTCCCGCTCATGAGGTATTTGGGCCGGAGGGGAGAGCCTAATCTAGCTCAGTCCTAAAAACCGCGATGAGCCATGCGCCAAACGGGAAGAGCTTCCGGAAACTTAAGCTACCAATCCCGGCACCTCTTTCGCCACATGGACTCCTAGATCAGACCCTGCCACCATCCCTGCATGAGACTCTTTTCCGATGATTCATGGTGGAATCAGCCGATCCCAGACGATCCATTTGTATACGAAGAATCGCAGGTTTGGCTCCAGAAGTTGCAAGCCTTCCAAAACCACGGCATGCACATGAACCTCCACGAATGGACGATTCCTGTCTACTTTGTGGACGAATCGGTTCCCCGAGTCTCTATTCAGAAGCGATTTGAGTTGGAGCCAGACGTCTTCCGGTTTATGCAGTGGGCGAAAGGGGATCATCCCTCAGGACATGGGCCGGGAATCTCTGAAGGGGTACCTATTCCCGAAGGTGCTGTCCACGACCACCAAGAAGACGCCCACCTTTGTATCATTCATAAGGAAACTGGCCAAGCCTGGGATATGTGGGCGGCACGCCAACTAGAAGACGGAAGCTGGTGTTCCTGTTCGGCCTGCACCTATGATTCTCGGGGCTCAGGGCTTCTTGACTCCCCTGCTTACCGCCCTGTCTTGGGTGAAAGCATCCATCTTTACGGGCCTTCGCGAGCAGCAGGCGTCCCGATTCCCGCCGGCCTGATCTTCCGCCACGAGATCGAGGCAGGAGAGATTCACCACAAACTCGCCTTTGCGGGAGAATATGTTGGCTACCAAAAGCACGTGTTCCCTCCTGCCATTTGGACAGACGGTTGGTTCCGGGACGGTTTTCCCGAGGGTTCCGTCATCCAACTGGATCCAAACCTTGATCTCGACTTATTCGGACTTACCGAGCCTGCGAAGGTGGTAGCCAGGGCACTCCAGGTCTACGGAGCAGCAGTGGTTGACTACGGAACTGGGGCAACCGTCTACGCCGAGTACAACACAGAGGAGTCTTGGGCAGATCTCTTAGTCGAAAGCTCGCTTCATTCGATTCCGTTCACCCACTACAGATTCTTGCGGCTCGGCGAAGAAAGAGTCGGAGGAGATGATCCGAGCTACCATGTAGCCTTCGGCGAGAAGTTCCAGGAGCAAGAGAAGAATTCCCCCTAGGACCCTTCTCGACTTTGGGTAACATTTGCTTCCCCAAGGGCGGTTAGCTCAGTGGTAGAGCACTACAATGACACTGTAGGGGTCACAGGTTCAAGTCCTGTACCGCCCACCATTTAAGGATATGTCCAATCCAGTCGCCTGTAACCTCCTGTGTTAGCTTCGAGGTCGGGCGGAGGTCTGAATCCCTGTTGCTGTCCATCAGCAAGAGGGGAGCGAAGGGGGAGTTTTTCAACCAAGCCAAGCGAAAGAACCTGGCTCCCCAGCCCTGCGGCGATGAGAGGATCATGGTCGGAAGACAGCCTCAAGGAGTGGAACAGAAGACACTAGTCTGACGAGAGAGGGGGGGCTGCTCAGACTCATTGCTTAGACGCCACCACCATCGATCAACCGTAAATCTCACAGTCCTAAGGGGGCTCAAGTGACCGACTCTGGCTGAAATAGTCTTACAAGATTGTTGTACTTGGTCCCGAGCGCCCTTCTAGTTGGGAGCTTTCGCGGCGTAACAAAGCATATTCTGGCTGAGTATTGGACGCACATCGCCAGTTTCAGCAAGAGTTGTAAGAACCCAGGGTATTCGAACGATCTGCCACAGGATTGATCTCGCCAGACTCTTGGCTCCGTGAACCACTGGGCGATCCTCGAAGCACATGGGTTCATGGAATCCAAGACACCGAGTAATCTGGCTCCATGATGTTGGAGAGAAAGCAATTTCATGCGTCAGGTCTCCGTAGCGGATGGTAGACCCAAGGATGCCAGATGCGTTTGGAACATGGGCTACGAGCCGTCCTCCAGGTTTGAGAACCCGATGAACTTGGGTGAGAATAGCGAATAATTCAGCCCTGGTCATGTGCTCCAAAACATCCATAAAGACTGCCGCATCCAAGGATTCATCTTGGAGATCGGTTAAAGTAGGAAAAAGCTCCCGCAGTGTCACATTCGGAGCTCCTAGTTCAGACGCAGCTTCAACCATTTCAGGGGAGACATCGACTCCACTTATGTTACGGTAGCCCATCTCCTTAAGGACAACGAGCAAACCTCCCATGCCGCACCCAAAATCCATTATTCTGGCATTCAGATCCGTGGGGATCGTTCTCTGCACCACCTTCATTAAGTACGGACGACGATGCTCAAGAGACAGTTTGCCTTCTGTTCGCAGCACTTGAGCCTGACCAGAAGAGACATAGCTGTCGTACAAGACCTTGCGCCACTCTTCAATCGAGGGGCTCTGGCCGCTTTGCAAAGGGTCATTTTTCTGAGTATTCATTGATTGGTAGTTTTAAGAATTTAAGAATCAGTTAAGACGATGTCATCAAGAGGGAAGCTGTGCCAGCGCACTGTTGAATTCAGATAACTCTTTCCTTGCAATTTAGAATCAATCGCAAGATACTCCTGAAACTCTAGTTGCTTTCCTTCGCGTGCAATCATCAGAAAAAAATTGAATGCTAGTTATCTTTGAACATCTAGGCATCTTAATACGCAACTGGATAAGTTTATACCTGAGTCACGGCTCGCTATACAAGCATGAATCGCTCTTCCATTGCCTCATCGTCGAAACTCAAGGAAACGACTTCTAAGGTCGGTTGCTGGTGACCAGAGGTTCAACAACCTGACTTTATGACAGGCAAGATCTGTGCCATCCGCATGTAATTTGAGATGCTTCTGGTCTCTTTGACTTATCTCATCACACACTCACTCTTTTTTACTGAATGACAGTATCATCACTGACGGCAGCTGTCAAGTACCACTTGTCCTGCTTCAGCATGAGGCGTTCGAGGTGATTGAGCCAAGTCAGGAGAAAACCGCTTCGCTGGAGAAAATGGGTAACGCGCTGGATTCATGTAACCCCCTCCTAAAGATGAAACGAGGGTTCCGAGAAAGGTAAGGTCTCCTAGATGGCGAATCACAAGGGGTTCTGGCTCACCGAACCTTCCAAACCAGAACTCTCGAAACTCCCGACTCTGCCTCCGAAAGGAATCACCAAGCAAGAGGCCCTCGTTGAAATGGAGGCCCTTGGAAAACGACTAGAAGAGCTGCTCGATCTCCTCTATTCGGCAGGGCAAAAGGGGCTGCTGGTTGTCTTGCAAGGGATGGATACCAGTGGCAAAGACGGGACAATCCGACAAATCCTTACTCACTCGAACGCCCAGAGCCTGAAAATCTGCCCCTTTAAGGTTCCAACCCCATTGGAATTGTCTCACGACTTTTTGTGGCGGGTTCATTCCCAGGTTCCCGCTAAAGGAAACATCTCGGTCTTCAACCGCAGCCACTATGAAGATGTCCTAGTGGTCCGGGTCAGGAATCTCGTGCCAGAAGAAAAGTGGTCAAGACGATATGATTCTATCAACCACTTCGAAGAGCTCCTCGCAAACAACGACACAATCATCCTGAAATTCTTCCTGCATATCAGTAAAGAGGAGCAAAAGGAGCGTCTGCTCGAGCGAGAGCAGGACGTTACCAAGGCCTGGAAACTGAATGTGGCAGACTGGAAAGAGAGAGCCTATTGGGATGACTACCAAGAAGCCTACGAGGCAGCCTTGGGCCAGTGCGTCAGTGAAAAAGCCCCTTGGATCGTCGTTCCCTCGGACAAGAAGTGGTACCGCAACCTCGTCGTGGTCCACACAATCGTCGAGAGTCTCGAACGATTTGAGAAAGAATGGCTAAAGGAACTCAATCGTATCGGAGAAATCGCCAAGGCGGAACTTGGCCAGATCCCGCGAGAGTAGATGTAGGCTCTCGGCATCACGGCTTGCCCCGACAAGCCCCTCCCCTAGCAAACTAGGGGAATCGACTTCAGACGATCCTAATTCGGGCAGTTCGCATGCCACATCGTGCGGGAGGGATTGCCTGGCGTTGCGGGGATTGGGTAGAGCCTCATAAGGCTCACCCCGCTCCAAGGTTCGCCGCAAGGATCGCTGAGGGCTTGACCTTGACTCATCCATTTTGCGTGACCATCAAAGTAGGTCATGTTCACGCCGCTGCCTTGCAGAGTGAGTGCCAACACGGGGGGAGTCGTGGCAGTCTTGTTGTAGAGATTCTTCGGTGGCTCAAACCAAGAGTCATCGTAGATTCCGTTTTTCAACGTGACATGAACGATGTTGGCAGGAAACTCGACGGAAGACTCACTCAAGTTCTCAAGAGCGCGATTCGCCACGTAAGAGCGTTTGACTAGGGGTCGTCCCGCCTGGCCATCTTCGAGCGGGTGGGGCCTCTGACCACTGTCACTGGGACTCGCCAAGATCGCCAATGACTTCGCATAGGGCTGAATCTGGTTCCACCATCTGTTTTCACGGGTGACCCCAAACGGCACCATCGGATTTGCGCGGGACGGATCCACGCTGTGGGAGAAGAAGAAGTTCACCCCGTCGGCATCATCGCGGTAGAGAGTCAGGGCAATTCCCATCTGCCTTTGATGACTCAGGCACATCGTCTTTTTGGCCGATTCCTTGGCTCGCGCAAAGACAGGAAAAAGGATCGCAGCCAGGATGGCAATGATCGCGATCACGACCAGCAATTCGATAAGGGAAAATGCTTTGCGCACAAAGAAAGTATATCGATTCATCCATACACTCATGGCACAAAGCTAAGATCCTTAAAGAAATCTTATTCTTTCTTTTCCCTGGTCCCAAGGCTTCGCGGGTGAGAGTTTCGAACCGCATCCCTCAGCCTCTCAACAGAGACATGGGTATAGACTTGGGTTGTCGCCAGGTTTTCGTGCCCCAGAAGCTGCTGGACAGACTTCAGATCTGCCCCTCCGTCGAGGAGGTGGGTCGCGAAGGAGTGGCGCAGGGTGTGGGGGCTGGTCTCCGGCGGTAAGCCAACCTGGAGAGCCCATCGCTTGACGATTGTTTGAAAGCTGCGACTCGACAGTCGCTTCCCTCGGGAGTTGATGAAACAAGCCTCCTCGCCGGGTTCGGCCTTTCGCTCCGCTCCCAGGTACTGGCCCAGGGCAGCTCGGGCAGTCTCTCCAAAGAAGACAATCCTCTCCTTGTTTCCTTTGCCACGAATTCTGGCTTGTCCCTGGGTAAGGTCGAGATCAACAAGATTGAGCCCCACCACTTCGGAGGCACGAAGCCCAGCGGAGTAGGCGAGTTCCAACATGGCATGATCTCGCAGGGAGAAGGGTCCCGTGCCCTCTTGATCCAGCATCTCCTGCATTTGCACTTGAGCAAGGGCCTTGGGGAGGGTACGGCGACGATAGGGTGCTTCCAGCACTTCGGTTGGGTCGAGGTCGAGCCGCTTGGTCTGCAGTAGAAACCGGCAGAAGGCTCGGAGAGAGCTCAATTTTCTCGCCCTTGTCGTCGGAGTCGTGCCGTAAAGCCTCAGAAACTTCTGGCACACCTCGGTCGAAAGCCCCTTGGCTTCCTCACCGACCAAGGCAAGTTGAGCCAAGTCAGAGCCATAGCTCCTCACTGTTTGGGGGGACCTCATGGTAGCGAGGTGATCGAGAAAGTTCTGGATATCGCGGTCGAGGGAGTTGGCCATTGGCCCTTAGTCCAGAAGCTTCTTCAGGACGAGGGTTGCGTTGTGCCCGCCAAACCCAAATGAGTTACTCATGGCGATGTTGACTGGGTGGGATCTTCCCTTGTTCGGCACGTAATCGAGGTCGCACTCAGGATCTGGCGTTTCGTAGTGGGCGGTGGGTGGTACCATTCCGTCGCGGATGGCGAGGACGGAGAAGATCGCCTCTACTGCTCCAGCCCCTCCCAGGAGGTGCCCAGTCATGGACTTGGTGCTACTCACAGGAATCTTGTAGGCGTGGTCACCGAGGGCCCGCTTGATGGCGAGAGTCTCAAACTTGTCGTTGTAGGGGGTACTGGTGCCGTGGGCGTTGATGTAGTCCACCTGCTCAGGTGCGATCCCAGCCGACTGAAGTGCCTTCACCATTGATCTCTTGGCTCCATCTCCAGCGTTATCTGGCATCGTGATGTGAAAAGCGTCGGCAGCCATGCCGTAGCCGATGATCTCGGCGTAGATCTTGGCCCCCCGCGCCTTCGCAAAGTCGTAGTCCTCGATCACCAGAATTCCCGCTCCTTCTCCCAAGACGAAACCGTCTCGGTTCAGGTCAAAGGGGCGCGAAGCGCGGGATCCGGCTTCGTTGTTGGTCGTGATCGCTCTGGCTGCACAAAAGCCACCTAAGCCAATGGGATTGATCGGAGCTTCTGATCCCCCCGTTACCATTGCCACTGCATCGCCTCGCTTGACGATGTGGTATGCGTCTCCTATGGCATTAGTCCCTGTCGCACAGGCAGTAACAACACAGGAGTTCGGCCCTTTTAGCCCGAAGTGGATGGAAACGAGTCCGCTCGCCATGTCGGGAATCATGTAGGGCACAAAGAAGGGAGACATTTTGCTCGGCGCTTCCATGTGGAGTCTCCGAGTGTTTTCCGTCATCGTGTCAAGGCCACCGATTCCGGATCCGATCATCACTCCTGTTTCGAGGCGAATCTCTGGATCATCGGGGAAGCTAGCATCTGCCATCGCTAGTCTGGCTCCTGCCATCGCGAAGGCGAGGAAACGATCTACCCGGCGGGCTTCTTTGCGTTCCAGCCAGTCCTCGGCATTGAAATCTTTTACTTCACCTGCGACTGTGCTGGAATAGCCTTCGGTCGACATGAGGGTGATGGTGTCGATCCCACTCTCTCCTGCCAGGAGTCGAGGCCAGTAGCTATCGACTCCTGTTCCGAGAGGCGTTGCCGCCCCGATGCCGGTGATCACCACGCGACCAGAGGCTTTTGATTGCAGGGACATTAGGCGATCTTTGACTTGATGTACTCGACTGCGTCACCTACGGTGGCGAGCTTCGTGACTTCATCGTCGGGAATGTCGATCTTGAATTCTTCTTCAAAGGCCATGACGAGTTCGACGACGTCGAGTGAATCAGCGCCCAGGTCAGCGATAAAGTTCGAGGATTCGGTCACTTCGCCTTCTTGCACGTCGAGTTCAGCACAAACTACCTTCTTTACTCGTTCAAAGATGTCATCAGCCATATTTCTGTTAGTTCCTGCCCAAGCGGTGTTTCGCCCTCGGGCCTGCCTATATTACACAAAATCTCCCTGTATCGATGCGGGCCTTCAAAGGTTTTTTGAGGCTTACAGCGTGAGTCCGCCATCTACTGTCAGGACTTGCCCAGTCATATAGCCAGCACCTGGCCCTGCCAGAAAGGTGACGACCTGAGCAATATCTTCCGGGGAACCCAGTCTTCCCAAGGGAGCACTTTTCTGAACCTGCTCCTTCATTTCTTGGGGCAGGTCGTGGGTCATGTCGGTTTCGATGAACCCAGGGGCAACAGCATTGCAGGTAATTCCCCTAGCACCTAGCTCCTTGGCGGTCGCAAGGGTCAGGCCAACCAACCCTGCCTTGCTTGCAGCATAGTTGGCCTGACCAGCTGCCCCATGTAAGCCAACAATGCTCGTGATGTTGATGATTCTGCCTTCCCGCGCCTTCATCATCGCTTTTGTCACAACTCTGGTGCACAAAAACGCCCCGCGCAGGTTCGTCGCCATCACCTGATCCCAGTCGTCGTCCTTCATGCGGAGCATGAGAGTATCGCGCGTGATTCCGGCATTGTTCACCAAAATTGCTGGCGCCCCTAAGTCAGAAGCAATGGCTGCAAATGTTGCCTCGACCGATTCGGTTTGACTCACGTCGCAGCCATAGGCCTTTGCCATTCCTCCCATTGCTAAGATCATTTCGACCGTCGTTTGGGCATTTGCTTCTTTGGTGGCGATACAGGCAACCTGGGCTCCGGCTCTGGCAAGATCCAGGGCAATTGCTTGGCCAATTCCGCGACTGGCCCCTGTCACGGCGGCAATTTTTCCGTTCAATATCATCTTAGTTTCCCAGCTGCGAGAGGGCTTGTTTCGTCTCGGCCAAGGTGGCGACGTCAGCCACAGGCATTCCCTTCACGCTTTTGTCAATTCGTCTCAGCAATCCTGTCAGAACTTCCCCGCTTCCACATTCCAGGAAGAGGGTCGCCCCGTCTTGGATCATATTCTGCACCGTTTCGGCCCAGCGAACCGGGGCTCGGAGCTGCTCCTCCAGAAGCTGCGAAAAGTCGTCACCTGGCCTTGCTGTCACATTGCTATAAACAGGGGCTTTGGCGGGATGAAACTTAACCTGTCTAAGGGCCTCTGCCATCGCTTCTGCGCTTTCTGCCATGAGAGGGCTATGAAAGGCTCCACTGACGTTGAGGGGGATGACCTTCTTAGCCCCTTTTTCCGGAAGCAGGGCAGTGGCGGCATGGACTGCATCGACATCGCCACTGATCACGAGTTGACCAGGACAGTTATCATTCGCGACGACGACCGTTCCGTTTGGCACTTCCTTCAGGGCAGCCTCGAGTTCGGAACGGTCCATCCCCAGCACAGCAGCCATGGTTCCTGGTCTCAGGTTCCCAGCCCTTGCCATGAGATCGCCGCGTTTGGCTACAAGTCTCGCCCCATCTTCGATCGAAAGAGCCCCAGCGGCGGCGAGGGCGGCATACTCTCCGACACTGTGTCCGGCAAATCCCATTGGCTTCAGGCTCTGGTCGCTCGCTCTAAGGGCAGTCCAGGCAGCCAGGCTCACAGTGTAGAGGGCGATTTGGGCGTTCTGGGTCGCTCTCAAGGTCTCCGCGTCACTTTGAAAGCAAAGGGTAGCTACGTTTATGCCAATAGCATGCTCGACCTGGTCAAAAACCTGCCGGGCGTAGGTGTTGTGGTGGTACAGGCTTTCTCCCATCTTGGGAGCCTGAGATCCCTGCCCTGGAAAGGTCACGGCAATCATGGTTCTCTTTGTACCTTTTTGGCTCTGATCGTGAAAGAGCCGCTACAGGGCTGAAAAAACTTCCCCTCACTTCGGAGAAGTCTCTTCATTCACAAGCGTCAGCGGGAGGCTGTGGCAAAAAGGACTCTTCCCCCCAATTTTTTGGAGGGAAGAGGTTTAGGGATGAAGCGTGTCAGAGAGAAATGCTGATCCTAAGTCAGGTCAGGCTTAGCTTCGCATCAGGCCGGAGTTCTCGGCGAACTTGCCGGTCAGGGGATAGCTGTACATTTCGCCATTGAGAGCCTTCATTCCCGCCATGATCGCAAGGACGATCTGAGCGATCCAGAGAATCGGCATCAAAATGACACCGACCACTGTGATTCCAAGGATGATGTAGGCAACGAGAAGCCCGAGAGTAAAGAACAGGCTTTGTGCAGCGTGAGCCTTAACAAAGCTGGACTTATCTTTCATGACAAGGTAAGCGATCAATGGCGCGAGAAAACCAAACAGAATGGCTCCAAAGTGCGAGATCCCAGCCCAAGTTTTATCTTCTTGATTCATAGTTACTCCTTCCGGTTCTATCTTGATTGATCCTGCAACCCGAAGTAAACCCCCCTATTGTTGTGGGGCAATATTTTGATGATGTGTTGCGTCTCCCGCATCACTTCCTTCCGACGCTCAGGCCTGGCCAATCATCGGTGCGGAAGGGTGAGGCTGGCAATCCTGCTTCGTTAAAGAGGCCAGAAGCAGGGTTTATATCCCACCCGAACCGAACGGCAACCGGATCAGCGACTTTTGGAGAATTCACCCAGACCTCTTCTCCCATGATCCTGGCATTCGCCCAGACAAATTTCCGATCCGCTCCTGCGATCGCGAACCCAGAGAGATCACCTCTCAAGCCCTTTGCGTGGTCAAATTTCAGCCTGATTACTCCCCCAGACTTCGTCATTCCCGTGTAAATCGGACCAGAGTAAACGATCTCGGAACGCCCGTAATCTTTAGCAAGGGCGATCCTTGCGAGCCTTAGGCCAACATCTTTCTTGTTCGCAGGGTGAATGTCATCCGCATCGCCAATATCAGTTGTCACGGCAATACCAGAGTTCGGAACGCGGAGGGCAGTCATTAGCTGGGCTTCGCGCAGCTCAGCCCAGTCGCTCTCCCTGGGCTCATGAACTCTTGCTTGCCACGGTGCGAGCTGGACGATGTAAAAGGGAAAATCACCCTGGTCCCACATCCTGCGCCAATCAGCGATGAGAGCCGGGAGCAACGTTCGGTATTGGTAACCCCGATTGCCGTTACTTTCTCCCTGGTACCAGATCGCGCCACGGATTGCGAAGGGGGTAACGGGAGCGACCATCGCGTTGCTCAGTACAGTTGGAACGTTAGGGTTATTTTCAGTTCGAAGGGGGAAGGCGGGAAGGCTGGCGAAACTGACCCCCTTGCGAAATTGCCAGCCTTGAGCAAGGCTTTGCACACTGCGCGAACCTGCTACCAAGCGCAAAACCGATGGATCGCTCCAGAGTCCTCCCCCTTGCGTGGTATCGAGCACCCTGACGTGAACCACATTTTCGCCAGACCGAAGAGCCGAGCGGGGGATTGCGTAGCGGCGCAAAGTGTCGTAGCCCCACGTCTGGCCGACCTGAACACCATTGACCCAAACGGTATCAGCGTCATCAATCATCCCGAGTTCCAGAATCAGGTCGTCGCTTGGCCCATCCAGGTTGAAGGTGTTTCGGAACCAGACAATCCCGTCCCAGTTCGCCAGGCCAATGTCAGCAAAGTTCGCGCTAGAGGCTGGAGTCCATCCGGTTGCGGCTCGTTCCATTTGCCAACCAGCCTTTTCGCCTGAGTCATTTGTTTGGTACCAAGCTGCGACTCGCTGCTCATAGGTGCGGCGCGCTCCTGCCACTTCTTCTTCAAGTTGCTTGATCACGGGATGAAACTCGGGGAAAAGTTCGAGCCCTGGTTGACTGACCCAGGCTTCGGCAATGGTTCCTCCCCAAGCCGATTGAATCAAGCCAATCGGCACCTTTGTTTGCTGGTGAATCTCGCGTCCAAAGAAGTAGCCAACGGCGGAAAATCCTCCCCAGCCATCCTTGCCAGCATTGGCAGGGGTGCAAACGGACCAAGTGCCAGGATTGACCTCAAGCGGCCTGGCCGACAGAACCTTCGGGACAGAATAGAGCCTGATTTGGGGATGGTTGGCGGCAGCCACTTCCTGGGGGCCATTTTGCACTGCCCCTAAACCCATCTCCATGTTCGATTGGCCGCTGCAGAACCACACGTCCCCGACCAGAACATCTTTGAACTCAGCGGTTTGGCTCCCAGTGACCCTAAGAGTGTAGGGGCCCCCGACGGAGGGAGGATTGAACCGTACAACCCACCTTCCTGCCTGGTTGGCTTTCCCAGTCGTCCGCTGGTTTGCAATTGTCACCTCGATTGTCTCGCCAGGCCTTCCCCACCCCCAAATGGTGTTGGGTCGATCTCGTTGAACAACCATATGGTCGCTAAACAGGGGGCTCACGAAAGGCAATGGGCTTGGCCCTTCGGCCATCAGCAAGGGATACAGCATAGTTTGATCCTACCGGTGAAGTGCTTTATCTTGGCTGATCTTGGCTGATCCTGGGCCAGGTTGGGGGAGTGTCACCTGAGGTTTCCGGAGAGGAATCACTCACTTCGCGGAGCAGGAATTTCCTTCATTTCCAGCCAGTTTGCCCCTTCCTTTGCATCGACCTCGACTGGGACTTGCAGAGGCAAGGCATCTTCCATCGCCTGGCGCAGAGGCTCGATGAGTTCGTCTCGGTCTGACCCCATCTCAAAAAGAAGCTCGTCGTGAACCTGGAGGAGCATCTTCGACTCCTTCCCTTTCAATAAGTCCCAGACTCGCAACATGGCGACTTTGATCATGTCGGCGGCAGTGCCCTGAATCGGGGCATTGATGGCTTGGCGTTCGGCGTAGAGCCGCGCGTTCCGGTTGCCGGCATGGATATCAGCAAAGCTCCTTCGACGTCCCATCAGGGTGGTTGTGAATCCCTTGCTCCTCGCTTCCTCGATTGTTGATTCGGTGAAGGCCTTCACCTTCGGGAACCTTTCGTTGTACTGCTTTATCAGCTCGCCAGCCTCTTTCACGGAAAAACCTGCCCCAAGCTGGTTGGCAAGGCCGAAGTCAGTGACACCATAAAGAACTGCGTAGTTGAGCATCTTGGCAAGACGTCTTTGCTCCTTCGTCACAGAGTCAGTTTCGAGATGAAACATGAGCGAAGCAGTCACTGTGTGAACGTCGATTCTCTTCTGAAAGGCCTCGACAAGGTTCTCGTCGTGGCACATGTGGGCAAGGATTCGAAGCTCGATTTGGGAATAGTCGAAAGAACCGAAGGTCAAACCACTGCGAGCGACAAATGCCTTTCGAATCTGCCTGCCGAGTTCTGTTCGAATCGGGATATTTTGCAGGTTCGGGTCGTTGCTACTGAGTCGCCCTGTCGCAGCCACTGTTTGGTTGAAGGTTGTGTGGATCCTGCCATTTTCTGCCAACTTTGGCAGGGCGTCGGCATAAGTGCTTTTCAGCTTGGTGAGTTCGCGATAAGTCAGAACTTCGCCAGCGATCTCGTGAGTGGGGGCGAGTTCGTGCAAAATCTCTGCTCCGGTTGCGTAGCCGGTCTTGGTTTTTTTGCTTCCTGGGATCCCCAGCTTTTCAAACAGGACTTCGCCAATTTGCTTCGGGGAGCCGACGTTAAATTCCATCCCTGCGAGCCCGAAAATTTTTGCCTGGCTTTGTTCAATTGCTAAGCTGAGAGACTTGCTAAATTCCCTGAGTGTTTCGCTATTGAGTCCGATGCCTTGCCTTTCCATATCCACCAAAATCGGAACGAGGGGAAGTTCGATTTGGCGGAAAACGTGGGTTTGCTGCTCTTTTTCGAGGCGATCTTTCATCTCAGTCTCGAGCTCCAACAGGGCAACTGCTTTTTGCCCGTCGGTAGCGGGAGGGTGAAGATCCAGATAGCCTTGCACAAGGTCGCCAAGATCGTAGCTCGTCCGGTTCGATTGCAAGACATAGGCTGCCAAGGTCGCGTCAAAACGAACGGGGGTCGTCACCTTGCCTTGAGATCGGTGGGTCAGGAGCTTTGAATCGAGCGCGAGAGCCTGACCTGGTCTTTGGCAAAAGAGGGCGTCTGCCCATTTGACCGGCACG
>JALOLT010000040.1 GCA_025455775.1 Fimbriimonadaceae bacterium | reverse complement strand
GTAAGGGGTCTTTCTCCCGCGCAGCCCATCATTAAGGGGATCGAGGGACCGTAAACGTCGGCATCCATCACTCCGACCTTCGCTCCTTGCTGGGCGAGCGAGATAGCGAGGTTGATCGTGACAGTGCTCTTTCCGACTCCTCCCTTGCCGCTGGCAATGGCGATCGCCTGTTTCACGTCGGGGATCAGGTCTTCTTCTTGAGTTTTTCGGCTTCTCACCTGGGCGGTCATTTCGACGGTAACGTTTACGACTCCGGGGATCGCCATCACTGCTGCCTCGGACTGAGCCTTGAGCTCTTCCTTTACTGGGCAAGCAGGTGTTGTGAGTTCAACCTTAAAACTCACGAACCCTCTCTCGATTGCAACATCCTTTACAAAGCCAAGCGTGACAATATCCCGGTGTAAGTCAGGATCCTGAACTACCTTGAGGGCTTCGAGTACTTGGGCTTCAGTGACAGACATAATCTTTCCCTACGAGGTTACAGTGCTTGGGCCTCGGCTGCTTGGGTCTCTCGGGAAGAAGATTTCTCGGGGATCCAACCTTTCTTCTCCATCCAGGGGCCAATCTTGGATTCCCAGAGCAACGTCCAGACGAGAACTGCAAACAGAGCGACTAAGATTCCCCCGATGATGTCGAGGGGGAAGTGGGCCCCCACGTAAATCCTGGCAAAGCCGACACCCATTGCCCAGAGTAGAACGCCAGCAAAGGAAGTGGGAGTGTGGCCACTCGGCCAGGAAGAATCTCCGGTCGGGGTTTCGACGGGAATCAGAAAGTCGAGGTTTCCCGGTCGCTGGCGGTTCACCTGGCTTTCAATAGCCAGGCGAAGGAGCCCTGCAAAGGAGGCAGCTAGCAAAGTGAAGAGGGCCCAACGTCGGTGGGGACGAAACAGACTGAACGCGACGAGGACAAGCGAGGAGACGAGAAAGTCCCCCGTCTTGCTCCAGGTCAGGACGATCGGAGTCAGCCACTCCCGATGGAGGCCGACATTGATCGCCCGAAAGGTCTCGATATCCCAACGCCACAGCCAATCCACTGCGCCCATTATGGATCTACATGGAGAGTCTTCTCGTTAACATAGGTCGCAAATCCTGCAGCAGAACCGCGCGGCTTGCGGACATATTTTTTGAGGGTGTAGTCCACAGCGACAAACGAACTATGCTTGGCCACCGAGTTTCTGACAGCCAACTGAGCGGCAAACTCCAAGTCTGGCTTCTGTACTTTCTGAGGCTGGTTCATCGTTTGCAACACAACGTGGCTGGAGGTCTGGCCCCTAACGTGAAACCACCAGTCATTTGGTTTTGCCACTTTGGTAGTGAGGTAATCATTGCTGGTCGCGTTGGTGCCGTACAATACCTTCCAGCCGCTTGGGCTCAAAAACTCGCGTATCGAAAATCCGCCATGGGGTCGGTCTTCTTTCGCCACTTGGCTTCGTTGGTGAAACAGCCACCTGCGACGGTCGGCGAAGTCTCTTGCTTCCTCTAACTCGGCGACTGTTTCGGCCCGTGCCACATCTTCGAGCAACTCCTCCAGTGAGTCGATATCAGTTTGGATCCGTGTGCCTTGTTCCGAGACTTCACCGAGTCTGGTCTTTGCTCTCTTGGCTTTTTCAAAGAGGCGGCTCGCGTTCTGAATAGGGTTTTGGTCAGGGCGCAAAACGATCTGGAGTTCTTTGCCATCGTAATCCCAGACTGTGACCGTCTCGTCACCTTCTTGGATCATCCCTTGATAGGCAAGGATCAGTTCCCCCTGTCTTTGTAAATCTGGCGCAAGGCGCGCTGTTTCGATCGCCTGGTCGATATCTTGCTTCGCGACCTGCCGGGCCAAGAGCACTCGCTCCAGCTGGCTTTTCAAGCTCTGACGGAGTGACGCGACCTTCTGCTCGGCCTCAAGGCTCGAAAAGTGCTGTTCAAAGGCCAGATGGAGGTCAGAACGCTCTGTGGCAGTGGCATCGAGTGTCGCCAAGGGAAGGGGGTAGATTCCCACCTGCCCGGCAAAAACTCCAAACTCCCCTGTTCTGACCAATTCTTGAACGACTGGCAAAGGCAAACCAGAAGCAAGGAGCTTCTTGAGGAAAGGCGAGATTCCTTCGAATTGATCAAGGTCGTCCCCTGCTTCTGCAACCAAGAGACTCGGCTTTGGTTCAAAGGGAGGAGGGGAATAGGGCTGGTTTGCCAAGACTGGGCGGACCGATTGGCTGGTGCCGAGCCACTTGTGAGCTGCAATGACCCTCCGATCTCGACTCACCACCAGAAGGTGCGCGTGACGCCCTGTGAGCTCTGCCACAAGCTGGAAGTCCTGGCTCGCACCAGCGATCCCGATCTCCAAAATTCGATCGAGCCCCCTCTGTCGGATCAAGACGATTTTGCCATCTTGAGCTTCGCGGCGCAGAAACTGGCAGAGAGCCGGCAGTTCTCCATCCCCCTTTGGCCGGCGCGAGATCAGGTGAGCGCGAGGATACTTCGCGTCAGCTGTGATGAACAAAAGCCTCTCACGTCCTTCAGCGTACAAGCCCAGGATCACGGTCTGGCCATCAGGCACCCAAACCCGTTGAATCTTTGCTCCCACCAAAGGTTGGAGGCTTTTCACCACCGCAGCCAAACAGATCGCATCAAAAGGAGTCTTCATCAGGGGTTACAATGGCGAAGGATGTCGCCACAGAAGGTTATGGCTTGGTATCGGGGGTATTGCTACTTCGCAGCGGGAATCAACCTGTTGCTTTTTGTTAAGTGGCTTGAAGTGTATCTGAATCCTGTCCCCTTGGCTGAGTGGATGGCGAACCAGCCAGCCATGCTCGACGGTGACGGCCTCGTCTCGATGCGGGATTACTTTGTGTGGGCCTTGCAAACAGGAGCATTGGCCTTGATGGCTGTGAACCTGATGTTCATTGTGGTGAACGCCTGGTTCCCCCACGGCCCAAGGAATCCAAAATGGCACAGGTACCACATGTTCAATATCATCTTGGGAATGCTTAGCTGCTTCACCGCTCCCTTCTGCATCTGGCTCTTTCTGAAGTGGATGACCCCAGGAGTGAAACAACTGTTTGGGCTCCCGGGGACAAGTCAGGTTCAGGCTGGCTGAACCCGGCTGACCACAACGTAGTGGATCGGGCCAAGTGCCTTCGATTTCCTTACAAAGAAGGCTGCGCTAGTCGGATTCTGCTGAGCATAGTGGACGTCAGCGTCATCGAGCATGATGATGCCGAAGCCTGGAACTTTCACCCCGCCCTGGACCGTGGGCTTACCCAACTCTTCCCACGTGAAGAGAAATTTATCTCCGATGACCGGCTCAAATCGCATGGTTAGCAGGATACCTTTCCTGTTTCGAGCAAGATTTCATAGGTCAGTCTTGTGGTCGCGATCAAATCCTCGATCTTGATGAATTCCTCATGGGTGTGGATCTTGTCCATTCCTGTGGCAACAACGATCGTCGGAACCCCCTTTGCATTGAACACATTGGCGTCACTTCCGCCCAAAGTGGTGCGCAGGGTTGGCTCAAAGCCAAGGTTTTTGCTGGCTTGAACCGCAACCTTAACTACCGGCAAGTCCTCGGAGAGCTCATAGCTGACGTAGTGCCTGTCGTGGGTGATCTCAACGGTCGTGTTCCACTTTTGCGCTGCTGCCTCAAAGGTCTCGATCATATGTTGAACTTGAGCGTCCAACTCTGCGATGCTGGTCGAGCGAGCTTCTGCCCAGAGGTGTACAAAGGGGCAGACCACATTCACCGCTGTCCCTCCTTCGATGACGCCAATATTCGCTGTCGTCTCTGGCCCAATTCGGCCCAACTTCATCTGGCTCACTGCGTCAGCCATCACCTGAATGGCGCTGATCCCTTTCTCGGGATCCTTTCCTGCGTGGGCCGGGACGCCCCGAACCGTGATGTCTAACTTGTCGTGAGTCGCTGTTCGAGTGACAAAGGTGCCGACCGGAGGGCCTGTATCAAGGACGAAACCAAAATCCACGTCCAGTTCCTGAAGCTCCAGGGCGTCGGCCCCCTTGAGACCGATTTCTTCTGCCACAGTAAAAACAAGGGCGATGTCGCCGTGGGGCTCACCACTGTCTTGGATCATTCGGACCGCTTCGATCGCTGGTGCCATGCCGCCCTTGTCGTCGGCACCCAAGATTGTCTTTCCACCGGAGGAAATGACACCGTCTCGCTCCACGAGTTCCAAACCTTCCGTCGGTTCGACTGTGTCAAAGTGGGCGCTCAAGAAAATTGAGGGAAGGCCTGGCCTGTTTGCCGGGAGTTTTGCAATCAAGTTTCCGGCATTGCCGCCGATCTTCTCACCTGCCTTGTCTTCTCGCACCTCAAGGCCCATCTCGATAAGGATTTTCTTGACATAGTCAACGACAGCTCTTTCCTCAAGAGCTGGAGCATTGATCAGAACCAGATCCTTGAAAAGCTGGATCAAGCGCTCTTCGTTCACTGGGATCGTCACTCGTCAACCTCTGGGCCAGGCTCCCAACCCATCTCACTGGCTCGCTGAAGGACTTCGACATTCATATTGCGATCGACTCTGATTTGGCAAGAGAGGCGAAACTCCCCAAGAACTCCATCCTCTTCTAAACTGTCGTGCTCTGCTGCCTCGAAGGCAGGTTCGTCACTGTGAAACTTAACGCGGCAAGTCGTACACCTTGCCTGACCTCCGCAGCGATGGGAGATGTCGATCCCATTTTGCTCAATCGCAAGGAGAAGTTTTTTGCCCTCTTCAACCTCGAATGTGCCGAAGCCCTCGACAGTCACGTTGTGAGTTGCCATATCGACCATGCTACCTGCCAGCTTGACGGTCAAGCCGAGCCTAGGGCCGCCATTCCCAACCAATCAGCCGACTGTTAAATGTGGCGGCAAAGAGGCGATTTCCAAGCGCGAGGGGAGACGAAAGAAAGTGGCCAGGCGGAAGGCTTACCTGAGCCAGAATCCGTCCTTTGCTCTGGTCCATCACCGAGAGGAGATTGGCGACCGATCCGATCGCAATGAATCCCGGTCCCGCCGTGGGACTGGAATCATAAATCACAGAACCTGTCTCCGCTACCCATTCCTCCTTGCCATCTTGCAATCGCACTTTTCTCACCTGACCTTTGTCTCCCAGGCAACCCACGTAAATCGAGTCACCCAAAATCAGAGGGGAAGAGTGGCCGTACTTGTCTTCCTCGGCGGTCACTTCCCACAGCTTATTGCCAGAACTGGTGTCGAAGCAGAAGAGACCATTCCCATTTGCCGGAACCACCACTCGATTTTTGGCAACTGCCGGGCCTCCAATGGCAGGAGAGAAGGCAAATGTTCGATCCATACAGGCCTGCCGCCAGACAGTTCTGCCACTTGCAGGGTCAAGTGCGTAAAGGTGGCTGTCCCAGGCTCCGATGAAGGCAAGGTTGCCATCGGTGGCGGCCCGACTTTGGGCAAAAGCCGTCTTGCTCGCCGGCATATCCGCAGTCCACTTGTTCTGACCGGAAATAAGGTCAAGTCCATAGAACTTACCGTCCCCGGCACAAAAAACCACCGTATCTTGCACGACGGTCGGTGACATCGGAATCGGAGCTAGAAACTGCTTTGCCCAGAGAATCTTGCCAGAATTCAGTGCCAAACACACAATGTGTCCATCTAAGGTTGTCTGGATGAGTCGATCCCCGATAATCGTCGGAGTTCCGTGGCAAACACCTTCGAGTTGCGTTTGCCATCTCGCAATTCCTCTCCCTGGCTCGATTCGCAAGACGTGACCAGAAAAAGTGCTGACAAAGATGTCCCCCTGTTGGGAGACCAAGTGACTCATCACCTCGCCTGGCAAGGGTGCATTCCAGATTTGGCGAAGCGGGGAGCTTTCGTTTCGAACTGTCACAAAACCACTGGCAATTCGGTCATTTCCTCTCACGGTGAGTCGATGGAGCCCTTGAATGGTGGGTGTCTCCTGTTGGATAGTACTGAGGGGTTGCCAGACACCCCTGTTCCATCGTCCCTCAGTCGCTTCGGGGAAGTCTCGTTTCAGAGGTTGGCCAGGCGAGAGCACGAGCCCACTTTGGGCCCAGATCGGCTTGCCTTGGCTCGATCGAGCCAGAGGAAGAGTCGCCACGACCTCGAGCTGATCTTGCTCCTTTCGATACCGCTCCACCACGAGAGACCTTTCTCTTTCTGGCAAGAGCAGCCTTGTCCAACTTCCTTGGTACAGCCCGCGGTTCATCAGGCAGGGGATCCCGTCCCAATTCCAAAAGAGGTCACTGTGGCCGTGGCCAGTCAGAATCAGCTTTATATTGTAGGGCTCGATGACGGTGAGGAGCTCCTCTTCGTTATCGATCACCACTTGATCTCGCCCAACCCAGTGGTGCATCGTCAGGACGACCGGATCAGACTTTCCGATGGCCTGCAGCCTTCGTTCCAACCAGCGGAGTTGGGCGCGGGAGAAGTGACCCCAGTGGCTGAGGGGGACAGTAGAATCGAGGAGCAAGAGGTGACAGTCTTGCCACCGTAAGGCTTGGTAGGCATCGCCGAGACGGTCGCGGAAAATCTTTCCGCCAAGCGGAGCCCACCTCACATCGTGGTTTCCTGGGACATGATGGGTCGGAATTCCGAATTCCTGGAGCAGAGTCCCGTAGGCCCGATAGTCAACTTCCCAACCGTACTCTGTGACGTCTCCCCCGTTGATCGCGAGTTCCGCTTGAGTGAGAGTCTTGATGCGCTCCATCATGGCCCGGTTTTCGTCAATGTTCCTTGCCTCCATCACGTGGGTATCGCTAAAGAAGACGATCTCCCCTCCTACGGTCTGGCGAGGGGTGAGAGAGGCGAAGCTAGGGAGCGTTAGACTCGCTCCAGCCAAAGCCAGGACGTCGCGGCGCGAGAGAGTGTTCATCGTCTTGTTCTGAGAGGCACTGTTGCCCTTGTTCCTGCCAAAATTGCCCGAGCAAAGGCTTCTTGCCCTTCCTTTGTCGAGGCGAACTTGGAGTCTTGATCATTCGTTACGACGCACAACTCCAAAAGAAGGACAGGCACTTTGCTGAAAACGCTTCCCGTAAGAGCTCCTTGTCGAGCCCCTATGGCAGTCTTCGCCTCCGTCTGAACGCCCAGATCCTTCAGTTTCCCCATCAACTCGCCGTAGGCTGCCTTGTGAAAAGAGGGTGCTAAAGTCTTCATCTGATGCAGGATCGCAGTCGGCGGCCCCAAAACCCCCTGAACCCTCGCTTGCCGGTGGGGATAGAAAGTGGCAAAGCCAGAGTGGTTGCCAGCGTCGGCGTGGATCCGAATCATGAGATCTGCCTTTGCCTCATTGCCAATTTCCGCTCTGCGCCGGTTCGTCACCTTCTCGTCCCTGGTTGCCTTCGTGAGCACGACTTCATAGCCGGCTTTCTCCAAGAGGGGCTTTGTCAGGAGAGAAACGTTCCACACCAGCTGTAACTCAGAGATGTATTTACCCTTGGCCCCGATCCCATTTTCGCTTGGGTGGCCAGGGTCGAGGCAAATGACTGGCCTTTCGACGGTCAAGGTCAGGGAGAGAGCGAGGAAGGTTGCTGTCATGGTGAGTTCTTGCCGTAGAGGAACATGAGGATCATACCGAAGCGACCAGCCCAGGCCTTCTCGTTATGTTCTGCTCCGACATCCTCGTAATAGGCCAGGTTGCTGCCGAGTTGGAATCCTCGCGACAAAAAGGCCCCTCGCAAGAGCCTTGCGTCCTCCACTGCTTGATTGCCCTCTCTTGTACCCATATCGATCCACACTCGCAGGCGTTTGCTGGTGGGGATGCCATTCACGGTCCGTAAAATCATCCTGTCATCCCACCAGACGCTCGGCGACACGACTCCAAGGCGAGTGAATCTCCCCAGCGTCAGACCGAGATGGAGGGTGATAATTCCCCCCAGCGAGGAGCCGATCATTCCTGTGACTTGGGGGTCAGGGTTTGTTCGATACTCTCGGTTGATGAAGGGCAGAACTTCGTCGGTGATAAACTTTCCGTAGAGATCAGCCTTACCCCCCATCGGCTGAAGTCCCCCTCTGGGCACTCTCTGGGTTGGCAAGAACTCGTTGCCCCGCTCTGCTCCGGCATTGTCGATTGCAACCATAATGACGGGCTGAATCAGCCCCCCTCGAATCAAGGATTCCGCTGTTTCATCGGCCCGCCACTCTTGATTCGGGATAAAGCTGGTGGCCCCGTCAAAGCAGTTTTGTCCGTCATGCAAAATGACAACTGGGTACCTCTGGCTGCTACCTTCGTAGCCAGGCGGGAGATAGACCAATATGTTCCGCTGATTTCCCAGAACTTCAGATCGAAAGGCTTCGTGACGCCGGATCGTCCCTGTGAGGGAAGAGACCCTTGCTTGGTTGGCTTGGAGTTGGTGTGCAACAGGACTGATGAGGGACGCAACGAAAAGGCCGCAGGCAGAAAGCACGATGATATAGACGGCTCTCCCGACCCAAGTGCATCACCCAAGCCAGGAGAACCGTCTTCAACCTTCTCGTTAAGCAGTACTCCCGACCACGAGTTCCGGCCTAACCTTCTGTTCGGCAGGGACTGCTGATCCTTCGATTAGGGAGGCGAGAAACTCGGTCGCGAGCTTTCCGATTTGTCTCTGATCACATCGAATCGTCGTGATATCGAATAAAGGCGGCAAAATCGTGTGTGCCACGTCATAGCCCATGATCGCAATATCTTCCGGAACCCTGATGCCAGCCTGACTCAGCTCCCAGGCAGTGTAGTGAGCAATTGTCGCATCCCAAACGGCAATGGCTGTAATCCCTTCCTGCTCTAGGAGACGCTTCTCGAAATCTCTCAGACCGAGAGTCTTGAGTTCCCAAGGCCTCAAAGAAGCAACTTCCCAGGGAAAGTCGGAGGTTGTGACTCCATATCCGTCAAAGACCTCTCCCCCTTCAGCCTCAAACTGCTGCTTAAAAGCGATATACCGTTCCACGGTTGAGCTGAAGGGAATCGCAGAGCCCCGATACAGAACTCGACGATGGCCTTTCCCGAGCAGGTAGTCGGCTTGCATCTTGCCCCCCATCTCGTCATCAATCAGGACACAGGGAACCGAATCAAGGCGATCTGTTACCGCGACGACGGGAATCCCGACCTTCATCAAACCAGTAGCAAGGGGATTGTCCGGCGGGTGATGCACAATCATCCCGTCCACTCTGCCATCGGCGATGTTACGCAATAACTCGTTGGGTTCTGCGTCAGTCTCCCAGACATGGAGGAGTAGATCTAGCTTGTGCTCCCGGCAACCCTCATAAACTCCCGCTAAGATTTCTGCCAAGTAGTGGTTGTGGGTGGTGAGCCGGTCGTAACCGGAATAGAAGCCGACCATCCCTGTGCGTTGCCTGCGCAGAGAACGGGCCAAAACATTGGGGCGGTACCCCAGTTCCTCTGCGGCAGACAATATCTGCTCCCGCTTTGCCTGGGAAACCTTCGTGCCAGATTTGGATCCGTTCAAGACCACTGATACAGCGGCAATGTTGACTCCGACCTTGCGGGCAACGTCTTTCATCGTCACCTTCGGTCGTCTTTCGATTGTTGACTGTTCCTGCCTCATTGCAGTTAGCCCTCTTTAATGAATCATACACCCTGGAACAACCATTTGTTCGATGCAACTGCCAGTGATCTGAGAAACCAGGCTTTTATGAGGAGAACGTTCTCCCTTTTCTAGGGCTGAGTTACCAGACCCAGCTGGTTGACTCGTCACGAGCGTGAGCCTGTCTGTGTTTGATCATTAGTCCTGGGAATGACGGAAGGGTGTCTCGTGAGAGAAAACCCTGCTTTCGAGCCGATCCAGGTAGGTTCCTTTGCCCGGCTTGCCAAAGATCCCTTACCAGTTTCCAGTGACCCTTGTGACGCTGTACCAACCTTTGCTGTCGATAGATTTGGTCACAAGGCTAAGCGGCACTCCTGGCTTGATCTGTTGAAAGAAGGCTGTCGAAGATATCGGGTTTCCGTTACGGAAATACTGCGTGTTGGCGTCAAACTGACCGACCACACCGAGGTTTGCGTTTGTCTCAAAACCTGACCACCCTAGAACAACTCCGGAAACCCTCAAATCTTTTTCGTCTGCCGACGCCAGCGAAATCTGGAGATAACCAGTGGAGTCAGCGGATCGGATCCAGGTGGCCACCAGTGTCCGAGTCCCTTCGTCATAGAGCCCAGCAACCTTCACCGCCGAACTACCTTCGGAATTCCCAACGCCGTTGAAGTAGTCAACCAGATCATCTATCGAGACTTCGCGACCGCCTCCGAGATAGGCTTTTGTTTGGTTCGTAAACTTCACAAATATGCTGACGTCATTCGGAAAAAGCTTGCTTACAAACCTAACTTTGATCCTTCCACCAATATCCTCAAGCTCCTCAACACTTCCATGGACTTCCTGTAGCGAAGAGTAGTCGTCGATCTCAATAACTTCGGATGAGAGAGTGCCGGTTCTCGGATCGTAAGTGCCAGTGATTTCTACCAGCTGCTGGTTTACTAGGAACGGTTCGCCAGTACCGTCTTCGTGATAAATGATGGTGGAGGAATCGGTTACGGCACGAATCGACCTTCCGTCACCAAAGGTGAGGAGGAAGTGTCGCGAGCCTCTGGGCCCCACCAAGCAGGAGATAAATCCTTTGAAGATCCCGGAGACGTGACGGTTGGGATCTAGAATCCCCACATTAGTTCCCGTGACGACCACTGGGATCACCACGCCATTTGTGATGACCCACTGGGAAAGGTCAAAGTCAAGGGTGAAGTTAGTCACCTGGGGTATCAAAAGTGGTTCCGCGAATCGAACCGGAATCCGAGAGCGATTGAATCCCGAAGTGAAGCCAGTATCAAAACTAGCTGGTTGGGCTTGAGTCGATCCGGTTGGAATGAGCTTAAGGGATTGATCCAAGGTCACATTGGCGAGGCTATAGGTGCCAACCGGAACTTGGACGTTCCCGAGGAGTTTGTAGAGCGGCTTTCCATCGCTCAGGGAGCTCAGGTTGATTTCTTGGCCATTTACCGAGGAAAAAACGGTGACGTTCTTTCCCTGGCTATCAATGAGATTAATCTGGTAGATGCGAACCCATACGGCGGAGTAGTCATCGGCAAAGGTGTCGGTGGCAAAAAGGTTCAAATTTCCCTGACTATCTTCTGGACTGTGGAAAGCGCCAGATCCACCGCAACCGATTAACGAGAGCGCCAAGGCCACAGCCATAACCCAACTGAAGAAACCCTTTAAAAACATCTTTGCCATCCTAGCCCCCACAGAAAAGGGTACTGCTATCTGGTTTATGAGAGACACACCGGATAGCACATCCCGCGATATCCCCGGTGAATAAGGCTCATTGCCACATGAAATCGGCCGGTAATCAAGACTCCTTCTGAATTTACCTGAAGTGTTGCTCTGCGACACTCTCAGAAGAAAAATATGATCGACGCCAGCTGAGCGACAGATTCTACACCGATCAATAGGAATCAAGACATCATCGGCATCTCTGGCAAAACTCAAAGAGAACCACAGATATATGATCATCGTGAGGCAAGTCAGGAGATCCTTCGCGCTTCCATGTCGCTGATGCAATAGAAGCAGCAAGTCCAAAAATCGTGGCTCGTCCTCGTTAAGACTCTTTGCCGAAACTCGTATTCTGCAACGACCAGCACCGGAGTATCCTTTGACACGTGAAGAATCCTGCGGATGAGGCCTCAGAACTCAGAGCGTTTCTTGAGGAACATAACCGAAACTACTATGTCCTCGACAATCCCACCATCAGCGACACAGAGTACGACGAGAAGTTTCTGCGACTTGTCGAGCTGGAAAGGGAATTTCCAGAGCTCCGAACCCCTTTGAGCCCAACCCAAAGGGTCGGGGCCGAGCCCCTCAAGGAGTTTCCTTCCCACCAACACCTGCAGCCAATGCTCAGTCTGGACAATGCCTTCGGGGCGGAAGAGCTGATCGCTTTTGATGAAAGGGTAAAGCGGGGCCTTCAACTCGATCCCGAAGCAGCGATCACCTACCTTGCAGAGGTCAAATTTGACGGACTTTCCCTGAGTCTCACCTACGAAAACGGCGCTTTAGCTCTTGCCACGACCAGAGGCGACGGAACCCAAGGGGAAGTCGTCACCCAAAACGCCAAAACTGTTCGCACCATTCCACTCCGGCTTGCCGAGACCGAAACTGGAGTCATCGAAGTCAGGGGGGAAATCGTGATGCAAAAGGAAGTCTTCGAACAGCTCAACCAAACAAGACTCGCAAGGGGCGAACAAGTCTTCGCAAACCCCCGCAATGCCGCTGCGGGAGGAATGAGACAACTGGACAGTCGCCTCACAGCCGAAAGAAAACTCACCTTCTTTGCTTACGGAGTGGGTTTTGTTGAGGGATTTTCTGGCTGGCCAAATACTCATAGCGAAATTCTCAGTCTCTTGAAGCGGAACGGCTTTCTTGTCTACGACCGTCTGCGCCGGTGCCACGGAATCCAAGAGGTTATCGCCTTCACAGAAGAGATTCTGGCAGCCAGATCTAGCCTCCCTTTCGGCATTGACGGCGTAGTGGTGAAAGTCGATAGCCTTGCTCAACAAGATGAGCTGGGATTGACGTCCCGGGGCCCTCGCTGGGCCGTAGCCAACAAGTTTCCTGCCGAACAGGCCTTTACCACCCTCGTCAGCATCGGCACCCAAGTCGGCAGAACTGGGGTTGTGACCCCTGTCGCAGAGCTGGAACCAGTGTTTGTGGGAGGCGTAACGGTTAGCCGGGCCACCTTGCACAACTGGGAAGAAGTAGCCCGAAAAGACGTTCGTCCTGGGGATCGAGTCATTGTCCAACGAGCAGGGGACGTCATTCCGGAAGTCGTGGGGCCAGTGATCGAGGAAACAAAGGTGAGAGCCGCTAAGCCCCAAGCTCCCACCCATTGTCCTGCTTGCAACACCCCTTTGATCCAGCAACTCGGCATGGTGGCCTGGCGATGTCCCAACCGAAGGACTTGCCCAGCTCAAATCGAAAGTCGCCTCATCCACTTTGCCAGCCGTCTTGCAATGGACATCGAAGGTCTGGGAGAGAAGCAAATCGCCAGATATCTGGAACTTGGCTACCTAACCGACTTACCCTCCATCTATCGCCTGGCCGACTTCCGCTCTGAGCTCGAAAACCTCGACCGGATGGGGGAGCGTAGCACCGAGAATCTTCTGACCGCAATTGAAGCGAGTAAAACCCGCCCCCTCGAGAGAATGATCTTCGCTCTGGGGATCCCTTTGGTCGGGAGCCGCACTGCCAAGGATCTTGCCAGAACCTACGGCACGCTCCAGAAATTCCGGCAAGCCCACGCCAATGAGCTTTCGGCCATTCCAGATATCGGCGAGACAACTGCCCTAGGAATCGAGTCCTGGCTTGCCGACGAAGAGAACCAAGAGATGATCTCTTGCCTCCTCACTTTGGGACTGGCCCCTCAGGGAACTCAAGGCAGAACCAGTGATTACTTTGCTGGCCAGACCCTCGTCTTCACTGGCAAACTTGAACAACTGTCTCGCGAACAAGCGGAGGAGTTCGTGATCCAGAACGGCGGCAAGGCGGCTGGCTCTGTGAGTAAGAACACGACCCTTGTCGTCGCAGGGCCAGGGGCTGGATCCAAGCTGGCGAAGGCGGAACAGCTCGGGGTTCCGGTCACAACAGAGGAGGGATTTTTGGCAAGCCTTCCCGACGAACTCCGCGCGAGTCTCGAAGAATGAGGTCTTTCGAGATTCCTCTCCCCAAAGTCGGCCTTGATCTGGGCAGAACCCTCACTTCTGGCCAAGTGTTTCGTTGGCATCAGCTACCAGATGGAGCCTGGGCTGGAACGGACGACGACTGCGTCTGGATCATCAAAGCCGACTCAGAAAGGCTTAAAGTTCAATCCACCCATCACCCAGATCGCCTGATTCACTTTCTGGGGCTCGATCGTGACCGAGAGGCAGATTTCCAAAGAATTTTGGCAAGCGAACCGACTTGGACCGCCCGAGTCGCACACCGCAAAAACGTCGCACTCTTGCGGTGCCAGAACCCAGCGGAGGTACTCCTATCCTTTCTCTGCACAGCCAACAACCACCTTTCGAGAATCGTCCCGATGGTTCACTATCTCGCCTCTCGCGGGGATCTGATCCTGTCCTACCAGGGCTGGGAAGCCAGGAAGTTCCCAACGCTCCACCAGATCGCTCAGGTGACTGAGGCTGAACTTCGATCCGCTGGGTTTGGTTACCGCTCTGCCACCATCCCCCTCGTTGCCAAGGCAGTCCTCGACCAGGGCGGCGAGGAATGGTTCCATAGTCTCCGCGGCAAGCCTTACGAAGAGGCAAGCGAGTCCCTCATCCAGTTTCGGAGTGTCGGCCGAAAGCTCGCTGACTGTATCTGCCTTTACGGACTCCACTTTGGAGAGTCAGTCCCAGTCGATACCCACCTTTGGCAGGCTGCGACAACGCTCTACTTTCCCGAATGGCAAGGGAAAGCTCTCACTGAGACCAGGTATAAGGCAGTCGGAAACTTGATGAGGAGCAAATTTGGGTGTCTCGCTGGACTCGCCCATCACTTACTCTTTTTTGAGAATCTGGAGAAACGGCGCAAATGACTCCTTCCCTGATGCTCCTTTGCCTTGTGCAAACCCCGCCTCGCCTTTCTGCTCCCCAGTGGCAGACGCCTAGGCTTTGGGCGAACGTCAAGAGTGGAGAAATCAACGAGAGCTCTGGCCTCGCCCCCAGCCGGATCTACCCAGGCGAGTTCTTAACCCATAACGACAGTGGCGACTCTGCCAGATTCTTTCGGGTCAATTCGGCGGGGGAGGTGACTGGCCAGTGGCTCCTTGCTGAAGTGAGGGCCACCGACTGGGAAGATATGGCAACGTTCCGGTGGGGGCGCGAGAACTGGGTAGTCCTGGCTGACGTCGGAGACAACGGTCGTCGGCGCCCAAGTGTTCAAGTTCACTTTGTGAAAGAGCCTCGCCAGGCGTCATCCACCCTTCCTGTCGCCATGACCCTTGATCTCAAGTATCCGGATCGAGCCCACGACTGTGAAGCCATTTTCCTGGATCCGCAAAGTGGAACCCTCTTTTTGGTGACAAAAGCCGCGGGAGAAAGTGGAATCTATGGCCTGGATAAGGCAGCCCAACTCTTGACCCAAAATCGGAGCCAAAGACTCGTCTCGCGCCAACTCGAGAAGCTCGCCACGATCCCAATCGAAACCCCAGGTATCGGAGGGAGACTGATTACGGGGGGAGACATGAGTTCTGATGGAAAGTGGGTGGTTCTCCGCACGTACCGCGAGGGCTTGGTCTATGAAGTGCCGCGCCAGGGGAGAAAATGGTGGGATTCCAAGCCCATCCGGCTCAAGTTGCCAGACGAAAGGCAAGGCGAAGCCATCTGCTTTGACCTCTCGTCCCAAAGTTTGCTGTCCTCGAGCGAAGGGGTGCCTTGCCCCATCTCAGAAATGCGCCGCCAACCCAATCGGTGAACGAGTGTCAACCCCCTTTACAAAAAAGATGCTTCTTTGATGATGTGAACGTTCGTTTCTGTTGAAAAGTGGGTGGAAAAGCCCATTTTTTCGAGTTTTTTTGGGGAAAACCGCCACGAAACGTCCCGGGACTATCACTCAGGTGCAAGGTTCAAATCATCTGCCCCCGAAAATAGGTCAGGGGTATAAACCAAGTCCACCTCCAAGGAGGGGCGCACGAAGAGCCAGCAATGGCTCCAGGACGACCGAATGATGAGAGGAACAATTTGCTTGGCAATCGCAGTCTTTTCTGCCTTTGCCCTCCAAGCCTTTGGAGCGGAGTACCGCCCAAGCGACAACCAAAAACAAGACCTCAGCCTGCCAATCACCACCCCCGAGCAGGACGAGTCCACCGTAAAGCCTGGCGTATCGCCTCGTCTCAAACACTTGGCCAGGCAAAAGGTACAAGAATTGCAAAGGAGGTCCGGTGAGTCGAAGCGAGGGGCCGAAAAGATCCCCTCGACTCCAGAAGCAAATGAGGCTTTGGTTGCGAACCCACCCAAGAAGACCCCAGCTGTAACGAACACAACCCAGCGCAAGCCTTCCCAGACAACTGCGACCCAAACCGCTTCTCGCTCAGCCACTCCCGGCAAACCTAGCCCTAGCGCACAAAGCTCCGAGATTCCCGCCGGGGCAGAAGTGGTCTCCCGACGGGCACTCCCCTTCGAAGTGAGCTATGTCTTTGATCGCAACGTCGGCCGGGGCAGGCTAAAGAAAGTTCAAGATGGCAAAGATGGTGAAGAAGTCACGATTAAAGTCGAGAGGAACGTGAATGGCCAGATGGTCACGCGGACTGAAACAATCGTGACACGAAAGCCCCAGAACGAAGTCTTCCACATGGGGGCTCACGGATTCAGTGGTAGCAGTCGAGGAAGCTACACCAGGGCTCGAGTGCTGGAGATGGAGGCGACTGCCTACACTCCTGACGCAGGCCTGAAAAACCCCACGTTCAGAACGAGGACAGGCAGAAGAGCCGAGTATGGTGTGATCGCAGTTGATCCTCGCGTCATCCCTCTGAATTCGCTGGTTTTTGTCGAAGGCTATGGCTTTGCGATCGCTGCCGACACAGGCGGAGCCATCAAGGGTAACAAGATCGACGTCTGCCTGGAAAGCCACTCTGCGATGAGAACCTGGGGCCGTCGGGTGGTAAAGGTTCACGTCTTTACTCAACTCCACACGAAGGATCAGCCACGCAGTTCGATTGACGAAACCAGTGCCATTCCTTCCGATTTTGTCCACCTCCCCAGAACGAGTCGCGGAGCTGTCTCGCGCCGCTCGGTGGGAAGAGTGAACGTAAACCAGCCCTACCGCACAACTCAGGCGCAGAGGCAGGCTGGTACAACCAGCCGCAACGCAAGGCCAGGAAGCACAACCACCAGGCCGGCACAAGCAAAACCCAAGAGCCAGGCGACTGAGAAGAATAAGACAGGGTCAGGATCATCAAAGACTTCCGGCAGGAGCTAAAGCAACATCTATTGCACCATGGACTTGACCCAACCAAACGGTTGGGTCAACACTTTTTGGCCTCAGAAAGGGTGATCCATCAGATCGTCGAGGCAGTCGGCCAAGTGAACGGCGTTTTGGAAATCGGGCCAGGGCCTGGGGTTCTCACGAGATTCTTGCAGCCTCTCTGCAACGATCTTGCCGTTCTCGAGCTCGATGAACGCATGGGTCCTCTCCTAGGCGCATGGGCCCCTCACGCCAAGGTTATATGGGGTGACGTCTTGAAGGTCAATCTCCAAGAAGTGCTATCTCGGTTACCTGAGCCGAGAGTCGTAGTCAGCAACATGCCCTACAACATCACTGGCCCCCTCCTCCAGGCCATCAGTGACCAAAGAAATCTTTGGAGCAAGGCCGTTTTGATGATGCAGGCCGAAGTGGCAGAGAAGATCCTTGCACAGCCAGGCGATCGAAATCGAGGGGCGATATCGGTCGTTTTCGAGTCTCTGTTTGCCATCAGGGTCGTGTCCCGTGCTCCTGGCGGTGCCTTCATGCCTCCGCCAAAGGTGGACTCGATAGTCTTGGAATTTGTCCCCCTCCCCAGAACTCACGATCGCCTGGAACAGGCATTTCTCGAAAAACTAGTCAAAGCTGGGTTTTCTTCTCCACGCAAGACTTTGGCTAATAATCTGATCCAAGGGGGCCTTCTGGTGCGGGAGAACGTGCCACCTGTCTTGGCAGGTTGGGATCGCCAAATCCGGCCCCACCAACTGTCCCTTGCCGATTGGGAGATAATAAGTCGTCGTGTTGCCGAGTTCCGCCCTTAAAGAGCGAGCCCATCAGTTAGGATTCGAGCTGGTGGGGGTGGCTGATCCAAAAGGTTTGGTCGGCGTTGAACACTACAAGAAGTGGATCGAGAAGGGTTACCACGGGCCGATGGAATATTTGGCCAACCATTTACACCTGAGGCAAGACGTCGACAGTCTCTTGCCTGGCGTTCGGTCTGTGATCTGCGTCGGTCTCAACTACAACCAGCCTGTCTCAAATTTGCCTGATCAGCCGCGGATCGCTCGATATGCCCTCGGGCGCGATTACCACAAGGTCATACGAACAAAGCTCAAGAGCCTGGGTAGATTGCTGGAAAGTCACCATCCTGGTCTTGGCTGGAGAGCCTGTGTCGATTCAGCTCCGATCTTTGAAAGGGAATATAGTCACCTGGCTGGTTTGGGGTGGTTTGGCAAAAACACTTGCCTGATCAACTCCCAGCGAGGGAGCTGGTTTTTGCTCGGGACTCTCCTCACTACCCTCGCCTTTGAGCCAGACAAGCCAGCCCTCGGGGGGTGCGGCACATGTCGGCTCTGTATAGATGCTTGCCCGACTCAGTGCATCGTTCTTGAAGAGGGGAAGTGGCAAGTCGATGGTCGCAAGTGCATCAGCACCCTCACCATCGAACAAAAGGGTGATTGGGATCCATCAATCGCCCCGCTGATCGGCGACTGGACCTTCGGCTGTGACATCTGCCAAGAGGTTTGCCCCTTTAACCAGGTTCGCCCGACCCAGCCAAGCCGCGCCACCACGAGCCAAGAACCAGACCTCTTGAGCCAAAGGCAATGGCCAGACCTAGTACAGCTCACCCAAATTTCCCACGAAGATTGGGATCGCTTGACTCAAGGATCGGCGGTAAGGCGAGTCGGCCACGAGGGGATCAAACGCAACGCAGCCCAAAACCTCCACAACCGCCAGAACCTGAGTGAGGATAAACTGGGGAAACCAGAAACGACATAAGGGCTGATACCTGCTAGACTCTGACTTCCACGAGATGGCGATTCGCAGACCCAACACCCAACGGACTCCTGATTTTCAGGGCATGATTCCGCCCCAGAGTTTGGAGGCAGAGATGAGTGCTCTCGGGGCAATGCTCCTGAACGAAAGGGCCGCCGAGGATGTCCAGAGCTATCTCACTGAAGAGGACTTTTATGTCCCAGCCCACCGGGAGATATTCAAAGCGATCAAGCAACTCCTCCTGAGTTCAAAGGCGATTGACCTTGTGACTCTCAAAGACGAGTTGATTGTCCGGGGCAAGCTACAAGAAGTGGGAGGCGTCGAATACCTTATCCAGGTCACAGAAAGCGTTCCAAGCGCCGTCAACGCCCTTCACTACGCCCAGATTGTCCAGGACAAGGCAACTCTTCGCCGTCTCCTGGTCGCTTCCCAAGAAATTCAGGCCATCGTCAACCATCCAGACATCTCGACCGACGAGAAGGTGGACGAGGCGGAAACAGCCATCTTTGACGTCGGACAAAAGAGGCTTGGCAAGTACTTCCAACCAGTCCAAACAATTGCCAAGGAGTTTTTCAAAGACGTCGATCACCTGATGGACTATGGAGAGCCGATTTTGGGGACTTCCAGCGGCTACTCGGACCTTGACAACGTCACCACTGGCTTTTATGGGGGCGACTTGCTGATCTTGGCAGCAAGACCTGCGATGGGGAAGACCTCGCTCGTCCTGAATTTTGCTCTTCATGTCGCGAGCCAGAACATCGGGAACGTAGCAGTTTTCAGCCTCGAAATGTCCGGTGCCCAATTGGTGCGACGCATGATCGCCACCCTCGCCCAAGTGCCGATGGGGGCCCTTAAAAAGGCGAATTTAAGCGAGCACAACTACGCCAAACTCACAGACGCTTGCGAAAAGCTCTATGGCATGCCTCTCTTTATTGACGACTCTTCTGACGTGAGTCCCTTGGAGATGAGAGGGAAGTTGCGCCGCCTGAAAGCTGCCGGAGGACTTTCTCTGGTTGTCATCGACTATCTTCAGCTGATGCGAGGTTCTCGGCGCACAGAGAACCGAACCCAAGAGATTTCTGAAATCGCCCGATCCCTTAAAGCGATGGCTAAGGAGCTCGAAGTCCCGATCATCGCTCTCAGCCAGCTAAACCGGGGGGTGGAATCGCGTGACAATAAACGGCCGATGCTCAGTGACATCCGGGAATCGGGATCGATTGAGGCCGAAGCCGATATGGTGATGTTCATTTATCGCGACGAGTACTATAAGCGCAAGGAGTCTAGTTCAGAGGAGCGGTTCAACCCTGACAGCAGCGAAGTGGCAGAACTGATCATCGCCAAGCACAGAAACGGACCAGTCGGCACTGTTCTCCTTGGTTTCCAGCCTGCCTACACTCGCTTTACCCTCTTGGATGAGGGTAGCAAAGATTCCTACCGCAACCGCAATCGAGACTCAGAGGACTGACCTAAGGGATAGAGGGATGGGCCTTTCCGCAGCAGGCTGTCTCAAAAGTTTTTGTCTACCAAGGACGCAGTCCGATCACGTTTTGCTGACCTCACTCCACAAAGTCACCTGCCCTGCCGAGTCGCAGCCCCGAAGCGCAAGCGGAGGGGAGGGCGTGGCCTCGGGGAGGCGGGGCAGGTGACTTTCAAGAGAAGGGGGCTGTCTCAAAAGAGACAGCCCCCCAGAACACTAAATCAAATGTTTGTCTTTATCCACTCTGCCAAAATCTCAACAATGTTCTGATTGAACATATTCCCTGGGCGACCCCACTTTGACCTCGAGTCTTGGGGGCTCGAAGTCTTGAAGAAGCCGTGATCGCTTTGGGGGACGACCTTAAAAGTGCCCTTTCCCGGCGTCCGACGATTCACGATTTCTGCGATAAAGCTGTGATCCCATTCGGTTGAGATATAGTCATTTTCCCCCCAGAGGGCCAAAACAGACCCGTCGAACTTCTCCCATGCAGCCGGAAGGTTCTTCTGAGCTAACTGCTGGAAGAACTTGATGTTGACTCCACTGTAGGTTTTCCCATCCGGGATCATGCCGCGAAGGGTGGGAACCAGGGCCGGAACCTTCTCCTGAATCTCAGTGGGAGACATGCCATCGATAAAGAGGTACTTGGCAAGAGAAGTCGTCCCCTTCATTGCCTCATCAAGGTCTCCTGGGCTTGCGCCAGCAAGGAGATATTGGCGTCGGGTGTTCTCGATCACATATTCGGTCCAGGTTTTCGACATCGTGCCATGAACCATGATCCCCTTGACTGGTTCTGCCTGCGCGACAAGAGGGCCGAAGGCTCCCCCCATCGAGTGGCCAAAGATCACAATTCGATCCTTGTTGATGCGGGGGTTCGTCTTGATGAGCCTGAGAGCTTGGATGTAGGCGTCCAACTCGTCATCGAACATCAGGTCGGTGTAGGCAGCTGGTCCTTCACTATCCCCCATCCCTGGCTTCTCAACCCGAACTGTCGCATAGCCTCCTTTCGCAATTGGATCCAGAACCTTCCCGTAAGGTGAGGTCGCAAAGTCCCCGTCGATCGAATAGGCTCCAATCCCTCCGATCATAAAGAGAGTTGGGGCTGGCTCGGTGTTGCCGTCCGGCAGAGTGATGATGATCCTGATCCGATTGCCCTTCGATACTACCTGGTCGTAAACAACCTCGAATCCATCCGGTTTTTGAAGTGGACGACCGATGAGACTGCCAGAAACATTTTTCGTTTCGTCTCCACGACGAAAAACAAAGCTAGCCTCTTGACCAGCCCTCTTACTACTCAACGTCTGGATCACTTCCGCCGGAGTTTTGACCTCTCTCCCGTCCACCTGTAACAAGATATCGCCAGGTTGAAACTGCAGACTTGAAAAGGTGAGGCCTGGAGTGATTGCTTCGAGTCGAACTCCCGCTGGCTGGCTCTGGGCCGAAAGACTAGCCCCCAAAGCCCAGCGCCGAGCCAGTGGTTCCCCCCGCTCTGGAGGCAAAGGGGCAGAGGTCTGAGGAGCAGCCGAGCAGGCTGTGAGAAGGAAACAAGATGCGGCAAAGACGCGGGAAAAGAAAGGATTGGTTCCCATATTGGTTGGCTACTACCGTTTCGGCCTTCCTTTGAGTTCCTTCTCGCAAGGGCAATGAGTCCGACTCCGTCACCGAAAGACTGATTTTTCGGAAAATATACAAATTAGACATTACTGATGGAACTTTAGGACACAGTTTCGTGTAGTATCTACCAAGCTGGTTGTCAGTGCAGGCAACACCAGGCGGCGAGAGCCGGGAAGAAAAGCACATCAGAGTAAAAGCGCATCGCGCAGGGTATCGCACCCTGCGCTTTTTTTTGTCGCGACTCTGCTTCACGCAAAGCCTTCACAGTCAGGAAAGAGAGTGGCGAAGATTCCTTTGTGACACCTATTCTTGCACTAGCTACAAAATCACGAAGCCGCTTCGCTTTCCTCTGGATCCACAAAACGCCCGTAAAGCCCAGCCAAAGCTCCCCCCACCAGCGGCCCAGCCAGATAGATCCAGAAATTGTCCATCGCACCACTCAAAAGAGCTGGGCCGAGGTGCCTGGCAGGGTTAATCGCGCACCCACTTATCGGGCCAATCGCAAGGATGCAGGCCGCAATCACTAAACCAATCGCAACCGCTCCGAGTTTTGGTGCCTTTCGATTCACTGCTGTGCCAAAGACAACCAACACTAAGAAGAAAGTACAGATCATCTCAGCGATCAAGGCAGCTGTCACAGTGAATCCTGCACCGACCGCCGGGGTGCCTTTAGCGACGACCTGTTGGCCAGCCTGGGAGAACAAAATGGGAATGAGTCCCGCTGCCGCAAATCCAGCGAGAGTCTGGGAAACCACGTACCCGACAAAGTCATTGAACTTCATCTTGCCTGCGACCAGTAAACCAAAAGAAACCGCCGGATTAAAGTGGCCACCGCTCACAGCCCCCAGGGCGGAACCGAAGCAAACAATCACAAGACCATGAGCCAGAGCGATACCAAGGAGCCCAGCTGGCCCAGCTGGCCCGAGATTATAGATTGCAAGAATCCCGACAAAACATAAGGCGAAAGTGCCGATAAACTCGGCAGAGAGGGCTTTGAAATTCATTACGGCTGTCTCCTGAGAGGCACGACGAATTTCGGATCATATAGCGAGGTTTGGCTCCCCAGAAAACTGTAGACTCACAGCGAATGGCTGACCAAATTCCAATTCTGCTAGATACCGACCCCGGAAACGATATCGACGATGCCCTGGCGATAGGTTACCTTTTGCGCCACCCCCGAGCAGAGCTTCTCGGAATCACAACTGTCACGGGAGACGTTCAGAAAAGAGCGAGGCTTGCCGAAAAAATCTGCCAAGTCTCCAGCGTCGAGGTGCCAATCTTCGCCGGGAAAGAAGGCGTTTTGATTCCAGGACTCGGACCTGGCCAGCCGGGAGTCGCCCAATACGAGGCGATCGAGGGCCAGATCGAAACCCCCTATCCAGCAAACCAGGCGGTCAGTTTCTTAAGGGACACGATCCGATCAAGGCCGGGAGAGATCACCCTCGTTTCGATCGGCCCATTTGGCAACATCGCGACCCTTTTCGCTGTTGATCCTGAAATCCCCTGGCTCCTCAAAGACTTTGTGAGCATGGCAGGGGCATTCGCCTGTCACGACAACCGGGAATGGAATTGCATCGTCGATCCCGGGTCTACTGCTCTCGTCGCCAGAACCCCCAAACCTTGCCAAAGGTGGGTCGGACTTGATGTGACCTTACAAGTGGTTGAGGAGGCAGACATCGTGCGGGAGAGATACAAGGGCGAGCCCCTCGCGACCATTCTCCCGATGGCGGAGATTTGGTTCCGTCACACTCCAAACATCGTCTACCATGACCCTCTTGCTGTGGCGACTCTCTTCGAACCTTCCCTCGTTCGTTTCTCAAAAGGGAAGGTGACGGTGAACCTCTCCGACGGGGCAACGACCTTCGAAGAAGGGGAAGGAACCGACTGGGTGGCAACCGAGGTCGATGCCCCCGCCTACTTAGACCATTTTTACGATGTGATCAGTCTGAGGTAGCTTTTAGACCTGAGCCTTATCAATGCAAGGTTCATTCGACGCTATGTATTTTTACCTGATTTATTGTTAAATCGTGTTTCGAAATGTTTCGAAGGAATATCATATCTTAGAGCCAGGTTATTTTGGCCTTGGAGACATTTATGAATTTACGATCAACGTTGATAGTCATTGCTATCGCTTC
>JALOLT010000039.1 GCA_025455775.1 Fimbriimonadaceae bacterium | reverse complement strand
GGCTTGGTTCAGTTGCCGGCTTGGTTCAGTTGCCGGCTTGGTTCAGTTGCCGGCTTGGTTCAGTTGCCGGCTTGGTTCAGTTGCCGGCTTGGTTCAGTTTCCGTCTTGTGGGAGTTGGTCGAGGCTCGAAGGGGCAGTCCCTCCTACGGCTCTGGCCCGATCTTTTGCCGCTTGTCCCACTCCGCCTCCGCCCGCACCCTGGAGACTTTCTGTGCCAGTAACTGGAGCAACGATGCCGGCTCCTCCCCCGTGAATCTGTACGGACTGGTTTTCGGAGGTTGGTGGGGCAGTCTGAAGTTGCGTTTGGGCGGTTGGGTCTGGCTTTGGCTCCTCCGAGACTTGGGTTGAGCAAGCAACGAGAAGCAGCAAAACGGGGACTGTCGCAATAACTAACTTCTTCATGAATGATTTAGTTTACCGGGCAAGAGCGTTAAGAATGTCTGATCCTTTCCTGGTGCCGTGCAACTTTGTCAGACTCCTGCCTTTTATAAAGTTAGATTTGGCAATCCTACCCAGATGAAAACGGGGATGGGGCCCTAAAAAAAGCAAAGAACCCCTGATGCATCACCAGGGGTTCTCTCACGGGCTGAGAAAGTGTCGCCTTTACTTCGGCTTGACTTCGCGGATTCCGAGCTTGGAGATCAGAGCCCGGTAGGCAGCGATGTCTGTGCTGCGCAGGTACCCTTCCAGGCGTCGGCGCTTTCCGACGAGCTTCAACAAGCCAACTCGGCTGTGGAAGTCCTTCTTATTTTTTCGCAAGTGGTCGGTGATCTGCTCAATGCGCTTTTGCATGATCGCAATTTGCACGGCGGTAGATCCAGTGTCTCCTTCGCTCAGGCCATATTCTTTCATGACCTCTGCCTTGTAGGCTTTATCGAGTGGCATATATTTCGTACTTTCTCCTCGGATAGGATCCCAGATGCGCCGTGACAGAGACCGTTCGCACGCTCCAGGGGTTGCTATAAGCGAATGCAGAGCACCACTTATTGGCCGGAAGCGAATAGTACCCCTTATGGTCTGCCGATGCCGGGACACAAGGACTGCCAGGAAAGTATGATCAGGGCCAACTTATGGTAGTCAATGTCTTAGGGGCTGGGAGTTGGGGCACTGCCCTGAGCCTTGTCTTGGCAAGGAATGGTCACGATGTGATTCTGGCTGGTCGGCCAAGCGACGATCTTGAGTCTCTCGCTCAGCGTCGGGAAAACCTTCGCTACTTGCCAGGTTTTGTCCTGCCAGAGTCCGTCCTGGTGCGGGACATTGGCGATCCTCTCCCCCAGGCAGACTTCACCGTCGTCGCGATTCCCAGTCAAGGAGTGCTGGAGGCGATCCCCTTGTTTTCCTCAGCCCCGATTGTGGTTGTAGCAAGCAAGGGTCTTGCCGATCAGGGAACCGGCATCTTGAGCGATCTGATCGAGACAGCCATGCCAAACTCAAAGGTCTCTGTTTTGAGCGGCCCAAACCTGGCGAGAGAACTAGCCCAAGGCATCCCGACTGCAGCCGTGACAGCTTGCCGCGACGAGGTAGTTGCTGAAACAGTGAGGTCTGCCTTCAACTGCTCCACCTTTCGGGTCTACATTACGGAGGATATTCGAGGCGTTGAGATCGCCGGGGCGCTCAAAAACGTCATGGCGATCGGGGCTGGAATGAGCGATGGACTCGGCTTTGGCGACAACACAAAAGGGGCCTTCTTGAGTCGCGGGCTGAATGAAATGGCGCGGCTGGGTGTTGGGCTCGGCGCAAGACTGGAAACATTTTTGGGCTTGGCTGGGGTCGGCGATCTCATCGCCACTGCTTGTAGCACCCTGAGCCGGAACTATCGCGTGGGCAAAGGGCTCGGACAGGGAAAATCCCTCGAATCGGTTCTCGAAGACATTGGTCAAGTGGCAGAGGGGGTTGCGACCTGCAAGATCGGCGTTTCTCTGGCCAGAAAGCACGGAATAGAGGTTCCTCTCATGGAAACGATCCTCGCCGTGATCGAGGGCCAGATCGCTCCCCGGAGTGCCGTCGCCAAGTTGATGGAGCGTCAGACCCAGCGTGAAGGCCTCACCCGAGCGTCGTTTAGCTCGGAGTGAGCTCCTCGGGGAGTCGCTCAACTGGAAATCCTCCCCGAACCTGCCAACAATACCGGTATGAAGAGGAATAACTCCTTAGGTTGGGCTCTTGCAGCTTTCGTAACAGCAATCCTTGTGGTTGGTTGCGGAGGTGGCGGAGGGGGAACAGGGAGTGGCACGACCGGCACAACAGGCGGCACAACAGGCGGCACGGCTGGCGGTACGACCGGCGGCACGACTGGCGGTACGACTGGCGGCACGACCAGCGGCACGACTGGCGGCACGACTGGCGGTACGACCGGCGGCACGACTGGCGGCACGACTGGCGGTACGACCGGCGGTACGACTGGCGGCACGACTGGCGGTACGACTGGCGGCACGACTGGCGGCACGACTGGCGGCACAACAGGCGGCACGACCGGCGGCACGACCGGTGGCACGACCGGAGGCACGACCGGCGGCACAACCGGCGGAACGACCGGTGGAACAGGAATGTCGGGCAATGTTGTTGTCACAACGGGATCGCCGAACGGCCAACTCTTCGAGATTGACCTCAGTACTCTGACGAGAACCCCTCTCACAGACGGCACAGTGAACATTTCCGGGGGAAGTACCGATCACGATTCCGGCAAACTCGTCTACGAATCGGACCATTCTGGGAACGTCGATATCTTCGTGATGCCCTACGGAGGAGGCTCCGCGATTCAACTTGGATCAGCTAGCCACAACGAGTTCGAGCCTGCCCTTTCGGGAAATGGCCTTTTCGTTGCCTTCTACAGTGATCAATCTGCTGCCCCAGGCCTCTACCATGTCTCTACGACCAATACAGGACTGGTCTTGATCTCGAGCCTACTGGGAATCACAACCCCGAGCCTGAATACAAACGGATCGGTCGTCGTCTTTTCCGCCAGTCCCAACGGAGCCTTTCAGATCTACAAGGTCAATAGCGATGGGACGGGAGAAATCGATCTTTCGAACGACACGAGCTTTGACGACATCTACCCAAGCTTCTCCCATGATGGAACGAGTATTGCCTTTGTGCGAAACGATGAGCTCTGGATCATGAGTAGCGATGGGTCGAATAAAAGAAAGGTCTTCGGCCATGCGCAGCCAATCACTTCACCCAGTTTCACGCCAAACGCAAGCCACATCGTCTTTAACTTAATCACCAATGATGGCACCAAACTTTGTGCCGTCAAACTCGATGGGTCTGGGTTTGTGCAGATCACTCCTGCCGGAACAACCGAAGAGGTCAAGACAGTCGGCTTTATCGGAAAGTGAGAAAGGCCAACCCGATCTGAGCCAGGCACGACACCCGGAATTCAGTTTTGGGTGTCGTGGAAACCCATAAAGTCCACGCTCGTAGCTCCACTTTCTCCCAATTTTTCGTAATCAGGAACAAGACTTCTCAGCATCGGTCACTTCCTGCGGTTCCGTTATCACGTGATTTGTTGCAAAATGGAGACAGTTTTTGGCAAAGAGCGAGGAGGATCACCAATGGCGAGATTTGAATTCAAAGCGACGGATTCTTCAGGAAAGCACCAGACCGGGTTTTTGGAAGCCTCAGACATACCTCAGGCCATTGCAAAGCTGGGGAGCAGAGGCTATCAGGTGATCTCTCTGAATGGCCAGTCAGCTGGAAGTATCTCTCCTTCTCATTCGCAGGTGGGAGATCCAGCGCTCGGGGGAGTGATTCTGCCACCACAACCGAACGCGACTCAGGCACAGTCGCCGAACGTGAGCCCTAGTGGTGGCGCGCCGTGGGAGACTGGAAGAAGGTTTTCGGCAGTGATCAGCCAGCCTCCTGCCTCCCAGAGCCAGAAAATTGGAACCCTACAGGCTCGGCCCAAGAAGGATTTTTCGGCTCTCCGTCGACGTCTCGCTCGGTGGCCCTTTACCGACGCGAACATCTCATTTCTTTTCTCTCAAATAGGATCTTTTGCGAAAGCTGGGGTCAACCCTGCCTCGCTTTTCAATACCCTCGCCGACCGAGCCAGGCGTCAGGATGAAGCAGAGGCCTATCGCGAAATCGCTGGTCTGGTCGCTGAAGGCAGATCTTTGGGGGAGGCAATGGAGGAATTTCCGGAAATTTTCTCCCCCTCAACCTCAGGAGCTATTAAAGCGGCGGAGGTTGGAGGCTATCTTCCACAAGCCTGCGACCTGATCTGCCAGTCAGCAAAGACCAGCCGCAATCTACGCTTTCTCGCCAACATTGGCTACCTTTATCTGATTCCTGCCCTCACTGCCATCCCGGTAGTTGTCTCAATCACGCGTGGGGTTGAATCCTCGATTGAAAAATCCTGGAATGACCCTTCGGGTGGCCCGGCGGCTGGCCTGCAGTATCTGCTAAGTGGGTTTGCGAAAGAAATGACTGGCCCGATGGGCTGGATTTTGCTCACCACCTGGGTTGCTTACCTCTCATTTGTTCTCTTTAATCGTCACTGGAAGCGACGTGCCTTTCGCCACCGTTTTGCGGCAGTCTTTCCTGTTTTGGCGATGCGAACCAAGGCAGAATGTCTCAGCCACTTCATGTCTCACCTGAGTTACCTGCAGGAAGCTGGCGTCGCCCCGAGGCAGTCAGTGGCACTCGCGGCCGCGGCCGTACCAAACGAAGAGATGGCAAGGCGGCTCACGAATTACGCTGGCACGATGAAGGAACAAACAAAAATCTCAGAAATGTTGGGCAACCCAGGATTGTTCTCACCTGAATATCAGCAATTGGCCTTTACGGGAGAGCAAACGGGCCAGATGGGGAACATGATGAGGCAAGCAAGCGAGATCGGCGTGAGCAAGATCAAGTTCATCAATGTCGGATTCCTGGCCCTCCTCTACTGCTTGTGCGTAGCTTTGTTGGGGGGATCGATCCTCGCAGCTGCAGCGACTTTTTATTCTGGTTACTATGGCACCCTGCTCAGGGTCACTCAGGAGCCTGAGTAGCCCCTTTTAACCCCAATGCAATTTTTTGAATATTCCGCACTTGATCAGACTGGAAACGTCGTTCGCGGCAAACTCCAGTCTCAAAGCATGGATACAGCTGCCCAGCAACTTGCAGGGGTCGGACTCAGAGTGCAAGCAATCAACCTTGTCACTGAATCGCCTTCATTCTTGGATCAGAATCAGGTTCAACCTCAGGTTCACTTACCCAATCAGGCTCCTTACCAGGCTCCGATTCAAGCACCATCCTATGCTCCCTACCAGTCTCAGGGTCAGGCGAGCTACGGCCCGGGAGAGTCGCCGCGCCCAGGCTTCGTGCCACCTCCGACGACACCTCGCGGCTACATGGAGGCGAATGTTTATGGGGCACTCGTCGGAAACGTCGATCTCAACCACCTTCACTTCTTTTTCCGCCAATTGGGAACGATGTTGAAGGCAGGTATCAACCCAGCTCAGGCTCTCACTACTCTTTCGACTCAGTCAAAGAGTGGCAAACTTGCTGCGATCATCCGCGAAACGTCGGATCACGTCATTTCTGGTCGTCCGATGTCGGCTGGGTTCGAACGATACCCGGAAGTCTTCTCCCCTCTGATGCTCTCGATGGTTCGAACAGGGGAAGGAGGAGCTGGGCTCGATACTCAGATCTTGAATCTTGCTGATTACATTGAGCGCGACATCAAACTCAGAGATACGATTCGGCGAGAGACTGCCTATCCTAAAGTCATCATTGTCGCGTCAATCTTTATCATCTCTGCCACGAACCTGATTCTTGGCAGCCTTGGGTCAGCCATGCGACTCCCGAACATGACCGTGATCTGGATCATCGGTTTGGTGATCCTGATCTTAGGCTTCCTCTTCGTGAGGGTTGGTCTCAAGAACCCAGTCGTTCTTTCGACCTTCCACAAGGTTCTGCTCGTCTTGCCTGGCTTTTCTAAGATGGTTCACGGCTTCGCGATGGCAAAGTGGGGACGTGCCTTTGGTGCCCTCTATAAGGCTGGTGTTCCGATTCATCGCGCTTTTGAGCTTTCTGCGGGTGCCTGCGGAAATCAGGGAGTTCGTGAGCAGATTTTGCCTGCGTCGCGAAGGATGGAGGAAGGAGTCACAGTCTCAGAAGCGATGAGAGGGACTGGTGCCTTCAGCCCGATCGCTCTGGACATGGCAGACACTGGCGAGCGAACGGGAAATCTCGACCACATGCTCGAGAACATGGCGGAATTCTACGAGCGGGAAGGGGCAGCCGCAGCTCAGCGGGCTTCGATCATCTTTGGTGTCGTCTGCCTGATTCTTGTGGGGATCTATGTCCTCTTTGTCCTGATCACCTTTTACATGGGTTACTTTGGCGGCTTGATGAACGCGGCAGAATGACACCTCAACGATGGCCACTCACTACGACGTTCTAGGGCTTGCGCCAACCGCGAATGCGAAGGAGATTCGGGCTGCTTTTCGCAGTCTCGCACGGCAGTTGCACCCTGATGTGAATCAAGAGAACCAAGCGGTGGATCGCTTCATACAGGTCAAGGAAGCCTATGAAGTGCTCTCGGATGCCACTCGCAGGAAGAACTATGACGAGGTTCTGAAACTGAGGTCGGCTGCTGCCGAGCAGAAGGAGGCTGGTTCCGGTTCTTCGTCTCGCCCTCCTGTTAACCAAAAGGTCAGTAAGCCAGAACCCTACCCTTTACGCGACAAAATGTCCCTTCTGACCAAGCATCTTTCCCGTATGGACTATGGTTTGGCTGAAGAAACTGCGGCGGAGATTCTTCGCCATGATTCTCGTAATGCCCTGGCCTACGCTGCGCTTGGGGATCTTGCGCGCGTGAAGGGTGATCTAGTTGGGGCCACTAAGCACTATTCTTATGCCCTGCAATTCGATCCAAGTAACTCTTTGTACGAGCGGAAGTACATGGAGTTGATGTCTGGTTCTGGCGTTGCTCAGAAGGTCGGCAAGGATCTGCGCCCAGATGACATAAAGGTCGTTCCTTTAGGTGTTGCATCTTTCGTCGTTCTGATGCTTACCTCTTTGCTATTCTTAGCCCCTTTTGGTAGTTTTGAGTTTTCTGCGATCAGTACTTGGACTTTCACGAATTTTTTTGTCTATTTACTTTCTGGCTTTGCTCTTGGTGTTGCTTTGCCGCGATCCGGGATTGTGGATTCCTTTATTCTCTCCCAATCTCGCGGGGTCGCCAAGACGAGCGATGCTGGGATTTTCTTTGGCATTTGTGGTTTAAACTTTTGGCTTGCCTTGTCTTTGGTCATCATAAAGGCCATCCGGAGTAACTGGCAGAATATCTCGTTACTTCGGATGGCCTGTGGGATTGGTTTTTTGGCGGGATTTTATTCGATTGTGGCCTTATCAACCTCGACTCTTGCTGGTTTTCAAGCCTTTCTGTGGTCTCCAGGCTTCATTGCTCTTGGTTCTTTGATGGGGTGGCGGATTACTTCAGAGCTTCCCTAGGGGGCGGGGAGTAAGGCTTTCGCTTTTCGCTGGTTGTCTCCTCGACTTGCATCCAGTTACTTGGCTTTTCCGCTGCGAATGGGACGAGGATCTTAGTTCCACTACTTCCCATTCCTGATCCGTTCTGGATATCCGTGGTGGTTGGCTGCATTGCAAACCCTGGCCTTTCGCCGCCCAGCACGCCGTTGTATCCTACGACAAACGAGTTATCTCCTTTTGGCTGGACATCGACTCCTATGAGTTTGCCATCCATAAATCGGTCTCCACCACTAATGAGCATTGAGTTTTTCATCTCCAGGTTCCCAGTGACTTTTATTCCGCCAAGGGCTGCATAGACAAAGCCATAGGTGGTTGTTGCATCAGTCGAGATTGAGATGGCGTTTGGTGATTGGTTTAAGGAGATCAAGTTTGCATGTTTCAGCCTGGCTAGTTCATCCGTCCAAGGGCTGCCTTGGCCTTCGATCCGATACTCAGAACTTGAACCATCGGAGTAGTTTCGCTTGATCACGAGAGTGACTCCTAAGTTGTAAAGCATCCCAAGGTTTTTGACATCTCCGTTTACGTAGATGACATTATCGTTCAACTTTGTTGCACCATCAGAAGGCATCAGGCGCAGGATTTGACCATTGGATATATCCAGATTGCCATCGATGTAGGCAGGTGCCTTGATAATCCGCCACTGATCACCTGATCTTTGTGGGACGTCTCCTGAGGCGAGGGAGCGACTATAGATTGTTCCTGATTTGGCTGCGCCGATCCAGGAGTTCTCCCAGGAAGAAACTGTCGCTTGGCTGGGAAAGAGTTTCTTTGCTTTGAGCATCGATACTTCGGCCGTCTGGGAACCATTTGTTGGGTCAACCCCTCGGTAGTTTTTTACACCGTTCTGGTTACCAAGCCCAGAGGGACTGATTGTTTCAGCGTAGAAAGCTTGACTATCAACTTGGTACTGCCCTTGAATTTCCAGAACGTTAGGATTGTAGTTCAGTTCCTTCTTAAAGTCTTTCCGATTCCAGTAAAGTCCCTCATTTCCTAGAATATGGCCTCGCCGATTGCTATCGTAAGTCCGAATCCCTCCGTTGGTGATGAGACGGACAGCAGTATTGGAGAGAATTGCCCCATGACCGAAATCAAAGTCGGAACTTGGTGTGGCGGAGCTTGAGGCACTTCCGGCCAAGACGAGCGACCCGTTAAAGGTCATCTGAACGACAGTATCGACGCCATTCTTGGCAACGCCTTTGCTCTGAATGACAAAGGTATAGTTTTGTTTAATACTCCCGTCGGCAAGCTCAGACTTTGTCATTTCGACGTTCTTGACCACTGCCGTGTAGGTACCGGAAACTTGGCTATCCCCGCCGAAGGAACTATCGACTGTTACGACTCCAGATGACGTAGGATATGTTCCATCCTTTCGCATTTGGCGATAGATCGCAATGTAAAACTCATTCGCTCCTGATTCGGCAAGAGAGACCGACTGCGTTTTTTGAACGCCTCTGGCTGCCATCCGATCCATATGAGTGGTAAGGCTTATGGCAGCCACTACCATTCCGCCTGTTACGAGGACGAAAAGAAGAGCGTTGGGGAGAGACATACCCTTTTGTCTCTTGACCTGAGGATAGTTCTTATTCATCTTATCTCCTTGATTGCAGCAGAGCAGCTGATTTGATCTCTGCATTCGTTCTCTTTCCCTTCACAGTCCGTTCGGTTTTTAGTTCGATAAAAAGTTGATTGCAGGTGAGGGCGCCTGGCCCTGTTCCTTCGTGACCAGGCGCGAGCCTGAAGTACAGGGTCACGGATTTGCCACTCGCCAAAGCTGGTGCGAAAGTTGCTTTGTTATCAGAGAGTTTTGTAAAGGCTGATCCACAGTTCTTTGCCTGTTGTGCCGTGGACGTAAGGTTGATCGGAACTGCGTCTCCTGATATCAAAGTACAGCGACTATAGCCTGATGGGATGGTAAAGACTTTTGTGGAGCCGTCGCCCCGAAGTGTCACTGAACTACCGTACTTTAAGTTGATCTTCTTCACGTTGTTCGTGAGCAATTCGCCAACGCTCCACTTCGGCGATCCAGGGAGGCTCGTTTCGTAGCGTTTCATCGTGTCCTTGCCTTTGATTTTTTCGATTCGATAGGCGACGATCCGGTACTGTCCGCTTATTGGAATCCCAGTCGGGCCGAGAATTGGTTGTTGGAAAACGACGGACTTCTCGGTTGTCGAAATCTTGTGGTCAGCAGTAAAGGAGGCGAGAACTCGATCAGAGACCCTCGCATCGGCGAGCATTCGATCGACTCCGTTGCGAGTTTCTTGCACTTGCTCGCTTTCCATCGTCGCAGCCCGCGATGTTTGAAGGCTTGTCACCATCATTCCAAGCGAGAATGTGGCAACTACGACGGAAATGCCAGCCGACATTACTCCCTCTACGAGAGTGAAACCGGAGGTTCTTTTTATCCTATATCTCATTGGATTGTCTCCTTTAAAAGTTGTTTATGAAAGTAGCCTCTGTGTCAATTAGCCTTCGTCATCTCCATCGTTGTCATCGTCATGGGTTGGACGCATAGGGGGGGTGACAGTTGTTGGTGGAGTCATCGGTTCAGTTGGGGGTGTACTGATGGGAGGGGTTGTAGGCGGATCGCTTGGAGAGGATGTGTCACCGAGTGGGAGTCCAGCCGTATTTCTTGCCGACGCTGAGGCCGAGCTTAAGTCAGGCGCAAGGGTGAGAGTGTTGATCACGATAGAAGTCTGGATCACAGGAGTTGGTTCCTGACCATTTGGTGCAGGCATCGCAAGGATTCTAACCAAACGGATTTCTGAGTTTGCGGTAGGTGTTCCAGTTCCGCTCATCGCATTCATCCAGCGAACTCTGACAACAATTTTTTTCAGCAGAGGATCCGGCATTTGGGTGATCGAATAGTCAGCCAGGATCTGATATTTCAGTTTGCTGTTTGTGGGAAGCTGATCTAAGAGCGTTTCTGGGATCGGCAGGTCTCCTGTTCCGATTGCTAATGCTTCGAACGAAACGTCCTGAAATGTCTCGACCTTTTCGCGTGCAATTTGATACCCAATCGCTCGAAGCTTGTTTTGAAGAGCGATTTTGTTGCTCAAGAGCATCAACGATGCGAAGGTCAAGACTCCCATCAGGGTCACAAAGAGCCCGATGACAGTTTCGAGGAGAGTAAATCCACCGTCGATTCTCCGTCTCAGCCTGGGGCCTAGTCGTTCCTTCACACCTAGACAATTGGAGTCAAGAAGAAGAATGGTTAGGGCTTGCAATACCGGTATGGCGGAAAAACTGGTACAAATTCCAGCGCCTCAGACACGTTTTGGCCCTGGTGAGTAAACTCGGCAAGCTTCATGCCAAAGAAGTTCTATCTCACGACTCCCATTTATTATGTGAACTCAACGCCTCACGTTGGGTCCGCCTTGACGACTCTTCTGTGCGACGTTGTCACGCGCTACACAAGGTTAAAGGGGAAGGAGGCCTTCTTTCTAACTGGGACGGACGAAAACGGGCTCAAGGTGATGGAGGCAGCATCCCAATCTGGAGAAAGTCCCCAAGCCTTTGTCGATCGTATCTCGCAAGCTTTTGTGTCGTGCTGGTCTGATCTGGATATTCAGTACGACGATTTCATTCGCACGACCGAGCCACGCCACCAGGAAGCTGTTCAAGCTCTTTTTTCGATCCTTCAGTCGAAGGGCTTCATCTATCAAGACAAGTACGAAGGGTGGTACGACGTCTCTTCTGAGACTTTTGTGAAGGAAAGCGACCTCGTCGACGGCAAGAGTCCCGACGGAAATGAAGTTCGCTGGGTGAGCGAGGATAACTACTTCTTCAAACTCTCCGCCTTTGAAGATCGGCTCTTGCAGCATATCCAGGCGAACCAAACCTTCCTCCTCCCAGAATCTCGCAAGAACGAAGTCGTGAGCTTTATCAAGCAAGGTCTTCGAGATATCTGCATCACGAGAACCAATCCCGGGTGGGGTATCTCAGTGCCTGGCGACGAAGGCAAAGTGGTTTACGTTTGGTTTGACGCCCTGATCAACTATCTGTCTGCGACAGGATGGCCGAATTCGGGTTGGCAGGAGTTGTGGCCGGCAGATGTTCACTGGATGGCTAAAGAGATTTTCACCAGATTTCACGCTACTCTTTGGCCAGCGATGTTGATGGCAGCCGACTTACCCTTACCCAAGACGGTGATCGCCCACGGGTGGTTCACCTTTGGTGAATCCAAGATGAGCAAGTCAAAGGGGAACGCTCTTTATCCCGCTGATCTGGTCTCCCACTTTGTCGCGGCTGGCTGCGATCCTGCGGTTGCAGTGGACGTTGTGCGTTTTTCTCTCGCCCGATCTCTGCCATACGAAGGGGATACGAATTACACTTTGGAAGAAGTTGAGCGACAGTACAACTCAGATTTGGCGAATGATTTGGGGAATGCTCTCAACCGTTCTTTGTCGATGGCCCATAAGTTCTGCGGAGGGGTTGTGCCGGATGCTCCGGTTGAGCCAGAGATTCTCGAGTTTGTTCAGGACCTGAAGGCGCGAGCCGAGAGTGAGTTCGAAGTTTATCGACTGAATGAGGCTCTGGCCTGCGCCCTTGAGGTCGTTCGTAACTTGAATAAGTACATCGATTCCCGTGCCCCTTGGGCATTAGCGAAAACGAACGACCCTTCTCTTGGCGAGGTGATTCGCACAATGCTCTTTTGCATGAGAACGGCCGAAGGTTTGATTCGCCCCTTTATGCCATCAGCGGCAGACGTGATTGCTTCTCAGTTGAACTTAGCTCCCCTCACTGCGTGGAACCAGATCGCTCAATCCAGCTCCTTGCCGATCGGAACTGTGCTGAATGAGCCTCGCCCAATTTTCCCTCGCTTAGAGATTAAGCAAAAAGAGAAGGAAGCACCGATTCCCAAGCCAGAAAAATCTTCCAAAGAGCCTAAGAAAGCCATGCCAGAAACGCCTGCCATTATTGAGTTTCCTGATTTCGTCAAAGTGCAGTTAAAGATTGGTCGGATTATTGAAGCTGAGCCGATTGAGAAGAGTGAAAAACTGCTGAAACTCCAGGTGATGGTTGGTGAGGAGAAACGTCAGATTCTTGCTGGGATTAAGAAGAAATACTCTCCGATCGATCTGATCGGCCGTCAGGTTGTGGTTGTGGCAAATCTCAAGCCAGCCAAGCTGATGGGTGAGGAAAGTCAAGGAATGCTGCTTGCCGCTGACGACGTGGACGGATCCCCGATCTTGCTTCAGCCAGAGACTGAAGCCCCTGACGGAACCAGCGTTCATTAGAATGTTTTAGGGTGGAGTTGGGCTTGGGCCGCCCCCCGCGCCGCCGGGCCCACGGCCACGCCCGACCGGTTCCTCACTTGGGTGAGCAAAGTTGGAGCACTCGTCCGGTCTGCCCCCGGCCGGCGCAGGGGAGCCTTCGGCTCGGTGGTTGGCTTTGGCGTCTTTTGGGGTTTCTTTCTCTGTCCGCTGCGTTCTTCTTGCAGCACCGGACTTCGACCGAAGGATCGAGTGTTAAGAGTCCCGCTTCGGACAAGCAGTGAGCACGAAGATCCTGGAGAGACTCGCGCCGTCCGGGGGCGGGCCCGGAGACCAAGTGGGGAACCTGCCGCCCAAGGCTGGCTCCGGGCGGGCGTGGCTGCGGGCCAGGGCGGCGCGAGTCTTCGACTGACCCTCTTGCATAAAGCAAGCAGGTGGCGAGAACTCACCTTTTCCGCTTAGGTGGCTTCGAGGAGGCCTGCCTCGTGGCAGCTTCTAAACCGAGCTTTGCCCAGGGTGCCATCGCTTCCACCGTTAAAAAGGCAGAGTCAGGCAGACTCCAGTAGCTCATCGCCATGGGTTTCTCACCCCCTGTCCATATGAAAGGTCCAGACCCTACCGATTCAAAACTCTCTCGGTTGTGATCATCAACCTTCAAGTACAACTGGTCGTAAGCGACGAGGCCAAACATTTTGCCCTCGCAAGAGAGGCCCCAGCCGCCAAACATAGCTCTGGCAGTCACGACACCCACTGAGGACAAAAGGCGGCAACATTCTTCAACATAAGGAGGCTTGGGTTTAGCCATGGTCGCACCAAAGAGTTTACTGCGCGTGTATGCTAGAAAATTCAAGATGTCAATCCGCGAATCGATTCTCAGCGATCACCCGAGGCTTACAGCTCTGCGCCACGAACTCCACGAACACCCAGAAGTGATGTACGAGGAGGTGTGGACTTCGGAAAGGGTGAAAAAGGAGATCGATCGGATCGGGATTCCCTGCCTCCCAGGCTTGGCGGGAGGGACTGGTATCTTGGCTCATCTTCCAGCAACTAAACCAGGAGGCAAGACAGTAGCTCTCAGGGCTGACATGGACGCTCTTCCCATCCGCGAGGAAACGGGACTCCCTTATGCCAGCAAGATCGACGGGAAGATGCACGCGTGTGGTCACGATGGCCACACGACGATTCTGATCGGGGCACTCGGAGCACTCGCCCAAGAATCGGATCGACCGAATGACATTCTGTTCCTCTTCCAACCAGCAGAAGAGGGAGGGGCTGGGGGCCAAAAGATGGTGCAGGAGGGAGCCTTGGATGGTTCTCGGTTGGGGAAACCAGCCGATGTCATCTATGGTCTTCATGGCTGGCCAGAAGGAAGGTTCGGCGAGATCACCGTTCGAAACGGGCCGATGCTCGCTGCAACCGACGAGTGGACCGTTGTGATCAGAGGCAAAGGTGGTCACGCAGCTGCCCCTCATCTCTCCCAAGATCCGGTTGTCGCTGCGGCTCAGGTGATCGTAGCTTTGCAGTCAATCGTGAGCCGGAATGCGGATCCCCTGGATTCTCTTGTCTTCACCACAGGGGCGATTCATGCTGGTCAAGCCCACAACGTCATTCCAGATACGGTTGAGCTCAAGGGGACGATGAGAACACTGAAGCCAGAGACAAGAGTGATGGGAGAAGCCCGCTTCCGCACCCTGGTCACATCTGTTTCAGAGGCGCTGGGTTGCCACGCCGAGATCATCTGGAACGAGGGATACCCTGTCACTTTCAATGACCCGTGGGCCACAGATCGGTTCCGAACCATCGTTCGGGATTTTGTGGGAGAGGATCTCACAGAGAAGGAAAACCCTGTGATGGGAGGGGAGGACTTTAGCTACTACGGTCAAGTTGTGCCAGCCTGTTTCTGCTTCGTTGGGTTGCGTCGCGAAGGGGATGAGAAGCCTGCCGGACTTCATACGCCTCGGTTCGACTTTAACGATGCCATCATCCCCCGGTGCGTGGAGATGTTCTGCCGTCTCGCGACGGCACCGGTTAAGAATTAGGTCGCGTGGGAAGTCGAACCCCTCGTCGCTAAATTCCTTAAGGGACTTTTCTGCCTCAACCGAGCAATCGTGGTCGAGAGTGAAGAGATTTCTCCAAGAACCCCGAGACCCACCAGAACCCCGGCCAATATTCGTATTCTTCAGAAGATGGCAAATCGACTGGCGGCTGAGACTTCACCCTACTTGCTCCAACACAAGGATAACCCGATCGACTGGTGGCCTTGGTGCGACGAAGCCTGGGAACTAGCCAGAAGCCAAAACAAGCCGGTCTTCCTGAGCATTGGGTACAGCTCGTGCCACTGGTGCCACGTGATGGCCCACGAATCTTTTGAAGACGAAACAGTGGCGGACGGAATCAACCGACACTTTATCTCCATCAAACTCGATCGGGAAGAAAGGCCAGACATCGACGAGATCTATATGACAGCCATCCAGCTTGCGACGGGACACGGAGGCTGGCCGATGACCCTCTTCCTCACCCCCGACAAAAAGCCATTCCACGCAGGAACCTATTACCCCCGAGAACCACGGGGTGACTTCCCAGGTTTCCTCACCCTCGCCACGAGCCTCGCCCAGGCCTGGAACGAGCAACAGCAACAGGTGCGCCAGGTAGCAGATGAGTTTGCCGAGGCCCTTTCGCAAGCCCTCCAACGATCCATCCCCCCTATCTCGACGAGGCTCGAACCAGGATTTCTCGACCAAGGTCTCCAAGCCTTGATTAAGGACTTCGATAGTGAGGAAGGAGGCTTTGGGTCGCGCCCCAAGTTCCCGCCTCACTCAGCGATCCGCTACGGATTGCTCTATGCAGGTCTAAGAGCCAATCTCCCTGGCTTGAGCCAGAACCTGGAAAAGAACACGGCGAGCGCAGCCCACATGGCTCTTTTCACCTTGGAAAAGATGGCGCAAGGCGGAATCCATGACCATGTCGGAGGAGGATTCCACCGCTACTCAACTGACGAGAAGTGGCTCCTCCCCCATTTCGAAAAGATGCTCTACGACAATGGCCAGCTCCTGCAAGCCTACGGGCTCGCTGCCAAGATCCTGGACGACGAGATCCTAGCAGATCAGATGAGGGCCACGGCCCAGGGGATTGTGACCTGGCTGAAGAGAGAAATGCTCCTGGAGGGAGGGCTCTTTGCCAGTGCCCTGGATGCCGATACGAGCGGGGAAGAGGGCCTCACCTACGTCTGGAGTCTTTCTGAGCTCCAGGAGATACTGGGTGAGAGAGCGCCAGATTTTTGCAAGGCTTACGGGATCGAGGAAAAGGGCAACTACCTGGATGAATCGTCGCACCGCCTGACTGGTTTGAACATCTTGCACAAGGTCGGGGACGGAGACTTTCCCGCGGAGCTCGCCACGTTGCTGGCTGTGCGAAATCAGCGCCAGCAACCCCAGCGAGACGATAAAGCCCTTGCTGCCTGGAACGGTCTGATGATGATGGGGCTGATGGAGGTCGGGGAAATCGAACTCGCGGAGACCTGTGCCAAGCGTTGGCTGGCTGAGAGCAGTGAGTTCTTGCCCCACCAGATTAGCTATGGCAAGGCGAGCGGGGTTGGGTTCCTGGATGATTACGCCTTCTTTGTAAACGCTCTCCTGGATCTGGCTGAGGCCCTGGATTCGGAAACTTACTATATGGATGCCATAAGGTTAGGTAACCAAATGGTTGATCTTTTCGCCGACCGGGAAAGAGGTGGCTTCTTCTTCACCAGCCCCTCCCACGAGCAACTTTTTGGCCGGACGAAGCCGACCCTCGACAATGCCACGCCAAGCCCAAATGGTGCCGCTTTGAGAGTGCTCCGCCGATTGGGAAGAGAGCAAGAGGTGCTGCAGCACCTGGCACCAGCCCTGGGTTGGGCGCAAAGAGTGCCGACCGCCACGGAGTCGATTTATTCCGAATGTCTGTATCTGCTGCTCGAAGCTCAGGAAGGAGTCGTGGAATCGGTCGAGCCAGCCCCCCTTGAAACCCAGTTCGTCGTCTCCCTTTCGCCAAAGGAGATCTTGGTGGATAAGGAAGGCTGGGGTAAGGCTTTCGTAACGATTGAGGTTCCGGAAGGCTTTCACATCAACTCTCACGAACCAGCGGCAGAGTGGCTCGTCCCGACGAGCCTCAGAGTGGATGGCGTTTGGGGCGAAGCAGGGTTCCCGAGCGACACAGAAGTCTTCAAAGGGAAGGTTCAGATCCCTGTGAGACTCAGGGCCAAGGTTGGGGATGATCCCTTTGAGATCATTGTGAGGTTCCAACCCTGTAACGAAAGCGAGTGTCTCTTGCCCCAGGAACACAGCCTGTCCGGGCTTCTGAAATCACGCCAGGGATAAACTGACGCTATGAAGGTTCTGGTTGCCGATAAGTTTGAACAGTCCGGGTTGAATGGGCTTAAGTCCCTCGGGTGCGAGGTCATTTCGAACCCTGAGCTAAAGGACGATGCCCTTCGTGACGCTCTGGCTGAATCTGGGGCGGAGGTTTTGGTCGTTCGTTCGACAAAGGTCACCAAAGACATCATCGACTCGAGTCAGTTGGCCTTGATCGTGAGGGCGGGAGCTGGATACAACACGATCGACGTCGAAGCTGCTTCGGCAAAGGGTATCTATGTTGCGAACTGCCCTGGGAAGAACTCGATCGCTGTTGCAGAATTGGCTTTCGGCTTGATTTTGGCACTCGACCGTCACATCGCCGACAACGTCGCAGAGCTGCGGGCAGGACATTGGGACAAGAAGACCTTCAGCAAGTCGCGAGGCATTTATGGCACGACCCTCGGTCTGATCGGCCTAGGGCAGATTGGCCAGGAAATGATCCCTCGGGCAAGAGCCTTTGGCATGTCTGTGATCGTTTTTAGCCGCTGGATGACGGCCGAAACAGCGGCGGCCCTGGGAGTGGGTCGCGCAGAGAGCCTGACCGACCTCGCTCGACAAGCCGATACGATTTCTGTTCATGTGGCCCTCACCAAAGAGACCCAGGGGATGCTGAACGAGGAGTTCTTTTCTGCGATGAAGCCAGGGGCGACTCTGATCAATACAAGCCGCGCCGAGGTTGTGGATCAGGAGGCCCTTTTGGCTGCGACAGGTTCCGGGAAGATTAAGGCAGGGCTGGACGTCTTTGCCGATGAGCCGACTGTTGCGGAGGGCTCCTATTCTGGTCCGATGTGCAACGCCAAAAATATCTACTGCACTCATCACATTGGGGCGAGCACAGACCAAGCCCAGGAGGCAGTGGCGGCAGAGACGGTTCGAATCGTGGCGGAGTTCAAGACCTCTGGCATTGTGCCGAACGTTGTGAACGTGAGCAAGAAGGGCGAAGTAGCCACTCACCTTTTGGTGGTGCGTCACCAGGATCGCGTCGGGGTGCTTTCTCACGTCTTAGGAGCTCTGAAAGACGAATCGGTGAACGTTCAGGAGATGGAGAACATTGTTTTGGGAGGGGCCCAGGCAGCGATTGCTCAGATTTCCCTTTCCAGTGCTCCTTCTCCCGAGACGATGGACGTGATCCGCACCCACCCCTTCATCTTCGACGCGAGCCTCTTCCCGATCAAGAAGTAGCCGAGAGAAAGTTTTCGGCAAGCAAGCACCTTACCGATCCTCCCCCGTGGTGTTCGATCGTTGGAATTTCAACTTCGATCACCTTGTCATAGGGGAGGGTGGTCGCGATTGGCTGGGCAGACGAACGAACCAAGATCCTTTCTTGATTTTGATTGGTGAGTTCTAGGCAGTTCGCCGCGAAGCGATAGATTTCTGGCCAGGAGAGGGGGAAGAGGGGCCTTTTCGAGCTTGAAAGAGATTCTGCGATTGGGCTGTTTGAGCTCAGCAGGGGTTCGGCGGCCCAAATCCCACTCGGCCCGATTGAGAGGACTACGTTGGTGTGATAGACCTGATTTCCGTCTGGATCCAGGCACTCGAAAGGGACGAGGGTGTAACCCAGGTTGGCGCAAAGGATTTCTGCGGTACTTAGGTGGGTGCGGGGACTCAGGCAAGCGTAGGCGAGCTTTTGCTCATGGTCGAAAACGAGGGAGCCAGTGCCCTCGAGGGGAGCATGGGTTCGAAGGTCGATGACTTTCGCCTTTGGAGTAGATGCTTGAAGCAGTTCAACCAAGGCGAGATCGACTTCTGCTGCCCGGCTGTGGGTCGCCATCGGACAGAGGATGATGAGGCCAGAGAGGGTGACGAGCCAGTTGTTGGGGAAGAGTGAATCTGGCGTTTCGGGATTCTGGCTTTGGTGAACGATCACTCCTAGTCCTGCGCCTTTGAGTTCGGCTACCACTTGATCAAATTCTTGGTGAATCTTCTCAGTGATTTCACTGCGCGAACCTGAGTCTCCCTTTTGGAAAGAATTTGTGGCCAAGGTCTCTGGGTTTGACCAGACCGTGTGAGGGCGAACGAGGATCACTTGGCTGGCCACGAATCCCATTTGCTCAGAGTATGGCCGAGAGAGGTTGGGTAGAGTTTGGCCATGTCTCAACCAATCACCCTGTCACGCAACACTAATCAGGCTCTCGGTATCGGTCAGTACGCCATCGATTTTATGTCGGGGGCGTTCGGATCTGGGCCTGATCCAGCAGTTTTGGAGCGGACGAGGCTTTTTCATACTGATTCGGTTTTGTGTGGGGTTTCAGCTTTGGCCCTTGAAACAAACGCTCCGACTCTCCTAAGAAATGAGGCTCTGGGCTACAGGGAGGACGATCCAGAGCAGGGGGCCTTCGTCTTTGGCAGCAACCAGTGCGTGGTTGCTGAAAAGGCCATCGTTGCGAACTGTTCGGCGGTTCGGGAGTGGGACAGTAACGGGACGAACTTCGGTTATCGACCAGAGTTGGGGCACAGGGCCGGCGAGTTTGGCCACAACGACTATTATCCCGTAGTGATCGCTGCTTGCCAGCAGAGAGGGCTAGATGGAGAGACTGCTCTGAGAGCGATGGTCTTGCTCGATGAGATCCGGGGTCGATTAGCAGAGGTTTTCTCTCTCAAAACTTACAAGATCGACCATGTTGTTCATGGGGCCATCGCGAGTGCAGCAGTTTATGGGGCTTTGATGGGGGCGACAGCGGAGGAGATTGAGCACGCGATTGGGATGTTCGTCGCCCATCACATTCCCTGGCGGGCGATCCGGGCTGGCAAGCAGTTGAGCGATAGCAAGGGGGCTAGTGCGGCGATTTCCACTGAGGCGGCTGTGCTTTGCATGAAGCGTGCTATGGCAGGATTTGTTGGTCCCAAGGATATCTTTCGAAATCCAGAATCGATGTTTCGGCAGTTTGTCCGAACCGACGGAGACTCGCCTTTCGACTTGGTGCTGAGCACTTCGGGAAGTGATTTTGCCGTGATGGGGATGCATTTTAAGCTCGGTCTTTATGAGCATCAGAGTGCTGGTGCCCTTCAGGGAGTCATCGATCTGGCCTATCGGCACAAGTGGCTTCTGGAAAAAGGTGCGATTGAGAAGATCACGATTTTGGCTTATGAACCAGCTTTTGGAATCATTGGTGACCCGGCAAAGAAAGACCCTCGGACCAGACAGAGCGCAGACCACTCGATGGTGTTCATTGTGAGCCGGATGATTGTCCGGGCTCGAAGGATTGCCGGGGAGATCGGCAGCTTTGCGAACACAGATGAGGTTTGGAAAGCATGTATGCTTGATCCTCAGGACTATCACTCATCTGCCATTTTTGACGAAGAAACTCGCGAGTTGATGGCCAAGATCGAGTTTGCTCATGGGGGGCCGAGCTACGATGACAAGTACCCAGATGGGATCCCGACTTCAGTCGTTATCCTGGCTTCGGATGGAAAGGAGTACAACAGTGACCTCGTCATGTACCCAGCCGGTCATGCTCGCAACGAGACGGCTGATTTGAGGAGTATTTTGGCCCATAAATTCAACTTAATGGGAAGAATTGCTCTGCCAGACGATGGAGACGTTCAGGGCCTTGTGGATCGTTTGGAGTCGATTGATAGCCTTGATTCTTATGGAATGGCAAGTCTTTATGACTTCGATTTGGCTTCTCGGCCAGGGTACGAGGACTGAGCCCTTCTGCAACGAGTTCAGGTTAAGGCAAGTAGGAGTTTGAGACGATGCAAGCAAGCCGCGAAATTGAAGTTTTGATCCGGGCGAAGTACCCGATTTTGTACGTGACAAGTTGGGAGGAGCGTCGAGTCGAAGAAGAGATTGCGGAAATCGCTAAGAAAATAGATAGAAAGCTGCATAGTTGGTCTTTGACATCCGGAATGGTTCCGCCGATTGGGGTTGGTAGTGAGAAGAAGTCGAGCTTGCCGCCGGAGTTGCAGGCCCTGGCGCTCGTTCATGAGGCGCAGGAATTCACCCTAATTTTGCTCAAGGATTTTCACCCGTACCTCAAGGATCCACGGGCGATACGGCTCCTCCGGGATTTGGCTGGTCGGTTAAGGGAAAGGGCCCAAACTTTAATTCTTCTGAGTCCGACTCTCACACTTCCGATTGAGCTCGAAAAGGATGTCAGCGTGATCGAATTCCCCTTGCCAGAGCGAGAGGATATCGCTGCAACTCTCGATGAGATCATCGAGCAGGTGAAGGGCAATCCAAAGCTCGACGTGAGTCTGGACGAGGCAGCAAGAGAGCAGATCGTCAGGAGTGCTCAAGGCCTAACGAGCGATGAGATTGAGAACTCATTTGCTCGTTCGCTCGTTGAGGTGAACCGCCTTACGGTAGATCGAATTATAGAAGAAAAAAAGCAGATCGTGCGCAAAACGGGGATTCTGGAGTTTTATCCCAGTTCGAGTAATTTAAAAGATGTTGGGGGACATGAGCTCTTGAAAGATTGGCTTGTCCAGCGCTCGAAGTCTTTTACCGACGCTGCGCACGAATTTGGGATTCCCTACCCAAAGGGGATCCTCATCATTGGGGTGCAGGGCTGCGGCAAGTCCCTCGTCGCTAAGGCAGTGAGTACTGCTTACGGGCTCCCGATGCTGAAGTTGGACGTTGGCCGGATCTTCGGGAGCCTCGTTGGTCAGAGTGAGGAGAATATGAGGCGGGCGATTCGAATCAGTGAGAGCCTGGCCCCCTGTGTACTTTGGATTGACGAACTGGAGAAGGGGTTTGCCGGGGCGGGAGGTTCCGTTAGCGACAGTGGCACGACTGCCCGCGTCTTCAGCACCTTCTTGACATGGATGCAGGAGAAGACAAAGCCGGTCTTCTTGGTTGCAACGGGGAATAACGTAAGTGCTCTGCCTCCAGAACTGCTCCGCAAAGGTCGATTTGATGAGATATTCTTCGTAGACTTACCTGATTTGGAGGAGCGAAAAGAGATTTTCAAGATCCATCTGGCGAAGCGCAACCGTGATCCGAAGAAGTTCAAAGTGGCAGATCTTGCGGCAAACACCCCAGGATTTTCCGGGGCTGAGATCGAACAAGTGATCGTAGGGGCTCTGAACAAAGCGTTTTTTGCTGGCCACGAGCTTAATTCGAAGGATCTCTTGGAGGAGGCAAAAACCCAGGTTCCTTTGAGCCGAATGATGTCAGAAGAGATTGGATGGCTGAGAGATTGGGCTAAGTTAAGAGCCAGACCTTCAGCAAAACATGAAGGGGACTAAGTCTTTTGGGTCGAACCCTCCACATATCTCACCCTGATACTACGTGGCGCGACTGGCTGCGTGATTTTGGGGACAGGCGGGATTTGCTGTGGCTTGATCCCTCGTTTCCCGAAGGTGGCCCTGCCTGTCGTCTGGTCTTGACCTCCGAGGGCAGGGTGAAGGCTTGGCGGTTTGTGGGGACGCTAGACCCCCTTCGCGACCCTCTCGCCTGGTTTTCGGGGGCGATTGAATTAATAAGCTTAACATCTGAAAACTGTCATATTGTAACTTTTCCGTGGCGAGATACACCAGTCGGCCGTCACTTGCTGCTTCACTTTGCGCAAGTGGTTCGACCTGATCGAATTTTAGTTCCGGCTAATAGTAACCTGGCCCGAGCAGGTTGGATCATCGGACCAGAGGAAGTCGAGTTGCGGCCTCGTCACCTCCCGCTCGTGGTGGAAGCCAGTCGTCGAGCCCAATGGCTGGAACTTCTGGAGAAGGGCGAAGATCATAAAGTGAGCTTGATTGACGTAAGCCTGGTTGGATCGCGTCTTGGCAGCGGCTCGATCCTTAAAGAGATCAAGCAAACCGACTACGCCGAGGTGGCAGGTGGGGTTCTGCTCATGGTCACGGAAAGATCGATCGAAGATCGAGAAATGTCTAACCTGATGAACTACAGCAATGCACGAAAGGTGGTACTCGTTCATCCCAGAGACTACAGAGGTTTGGTGTGCAGTTTTGCCGATCAGGCAGGTCTCGACTTTGGAATGGGGGTAATTCAGTCCTTTGATCCCACGAGCGGCACCTTCTCCATTCGCGCCCAAGCTGTGAATCCTGCGCCGATCCGGATTCTCAAACTCGGTCTAACCCGCATTGATCAGTCCGGGAAGGAATCATTCCCGCTTGACCCCTGGACGGTATAACGAGGGGAGTATGCGCCTCTATCTCATTCGCCACGGTCAGACCGCTTGGAATGCCGATGGCAGAGCACAGGGGCATAGTGATGTACCCCTGGATGCCCGCGGAGTGGCTCAGGCTGAGCGAATCGCCGAGTACTTAGGTGGGATCGGTATTCGACATGTTTATTCTAGTGATCTTATACGGTGTGTCTCGACCGCAAAACCACTCACGGAAAGGCTCGGCCTTGAACTAAAGGTACGCCAGGAGCTTCGAGAAAGAACTTTTGGCGAGCTGGAGGGAAAGCACTACACAGAGTTGCGGGTCTGGTTTCAGGCAGAGTCGCGCGCTCAAGGACTGAGCGAGTTTGAGTTGCGACCAGAGGGAGGCGAATCAGTGCGTGACGTTTGGAAGCGCACTGAAAAAGTCTCACGGGAAATTGAACGGAGTGGCGAGCATTCGGTCGTCTTTACTCATGGTGGAACCGTCAGTGTTCTCATGGCTCGCTTAATGCGTGGAACTCTGGAAACGACAAGAAGTTTAAGGTT
>JALOLT010000038.1 GCA_025455775.1 Fimbriimonadaceae bacterium | reverse complement strand
GTCGGCCACCATTCCATTCCCGGGGCAGGGGGGGAGATCCTCGTGGATCGCGTTCGAAAGATTATCGCCCCCTACAAGGACACAACCGATGAGTGGCTCGAGTGCATGAGGGTCGCGAGTGGTCTCGGAATGAGGAGCACCGCATCGATGATGTTTGGACACGTCGAGACCATCGCGGACCGCGTCGAGCACCTCACTAGAATCAGGGATTTACAAGACGAATGCAGTCCCTTCCGAGCCTTTGTCACATGGAGCTTCCAGCCGGAAGAAACGAATCTACCAGTCGAGAAGAAGGCTTCCTCCTTCGATTATCTTCGCACCGTGGCAGTGAGCCGCATTTTCCTCGACAATTTCGACAATGTGCAGCTTTCGATTCTGACCCAGGGTCCAAAGATCGCTCAAATTGCCCTTCGCTACGGAGCCAATGACTTTGGTTCAACGATGATCGAAGAAAACGTGGTAAGCGCAGCAGGAAACAAGTTCATCTTGAACTCAGAGGAGTTCGAGAGACTCATTGTGGATGCTGGCTACGAGCCACGCCGCCGCAACACTCGCTACGAGATTCTCTAATTTTCGAGAGTGAACTTGCCTGGTATGTCACCTCACTTAATCAGCAGAACCGAACATCGCGGTGAGCTGGCAGTGCACGGCTTGCTCACCCCACAATGAAGTCTCCCAAAATCGCGGACAGAACATTGGCGCAAACGAGAGCTCCCAAGCTGGGCAGTATGAATCCTGATGGCACTCCATGGCAAAAGGAACCGGTCAGTTATGGAGAGCTACTGACCAACCTCCTTCAAGGGCGATAAGCTCTTCAAGATCCTGTCATTTCTTCTCGTACCGTCATATCCCGGTACAAATCTCTCGCGAGGACGAACGACCGAAAGAGAAAGAACAAGGAAGCCCCGACCGTGAACAAAGTCGCAAAGCTCCCATTGGTTGAAGACAGCTGGCTGAACGGTGTCAGAACCAGCAAAGCAGTGCACAGGGCAACGAGCGCTCCGCTCACGATCAAACTCTCTGTCTTGCCAAAACCTTGTTTCATCAAGGCTGGATGAACCGTTGAAGGAGGCAAGAGAGTCTCCATCGGGCCTGTGGGTCGCTCGTTGATCCACCTCGTCAGAGCCAGATCGAACTCGTGTGCCTTGCGCCTCGTCTGAAAGTCCTCAAAGGGGTCGATTAGCACGATCTTCACCTTCAAAGCGTCATTCTTGCCAGTGTCCAGGTTGATGACATTAGGGAACTTCGATGCCCCAGGGTTCGGTCGATCTGCTCTCGGCCAAAGATTGAGAGGCACAAGATCCGTCCCATCGATGCGGAAAACGGTCTGAAGGCCCTTGTAGTATAGAGTTCCTTCGTTAAACCAAATGTATCCCTCGTCCACTCCTGTGATAGATCCCTTTTGAAGAATCTGAATGCGAACGGGAAGGGCTGCCTCATCTGGAATCTTTGTCATCAGGCGCTTGAGACCAGGGCCGATATAGACAAAGTTGCTCAGACGGCGATAGAGGAAGTTGAGGATCAGGAAACCAAGACCGATGAGGGCAAAGGATTTGACAAAGATAAAGATGGAGCCCTCAACCTGCATTGAACGAAACCCAAAAACGATGACATAGGCAGCCCCGACAAGCACTAGCACCAGGGCAAGAACTCTTTGCCAAAGGGTTTCAATCGGAGATTCGGAGAGACGCTCTTCTGCGTACTTTGTGACTTTCCAGTGGGAAGAAGGGCGAACCGTTACAGGGGACTCTAGCAGCGCTGAACCAGAAGGCAATTCCACACTTATAGTCTACACATGTCGGTCGTTGATAGTCTCGGCAAAATGGACTCTTTTCAATGAGTTCCGTAGAGCCGATCCCCATAGTCGCCGAGGCCAGGAAGGATGTACTTGCTACCGTTCAATTCCCGATCCAAGGCAGCTACGAAGATCGGAACTTCTGGATGATCCTGGATCATTCGCTCCACTCCTTCTGGGGCAGCGACAACACAGACCAGCGAGACGTCTGTTGCCCCATGCTGTTTTAAAAGAGCGATCGCTTGGGAGGCAGAACCCCCCGTCGCTAGCATGGGATCGACACACAAAACTCTGCGGCCAGCCAGGGGAGGCAACTTGGAATAATAGCTGCTCGCCACCGCTGTTTCATGGCTCCGTTCGAGTCCGACGTACCCAACCGCTACGTCTGGAAAGAGCTCAAGTGCAGATTCGAGCATCGAAAGCCCAGCCCGCAGAATCGGCACCACTGCCAACCCGCAGCCGAGTTTCGTCGCCTCCGTTTTTTCGAGGGGCGTCTCGACAATTTCTTTCCGGATAGGCAAATCTGCCGTCGCCTCCAGCATTAGGATCGTGGAGAGGAGTCGAGCCCGTCGGCGAAAAGAAGCAGGTTCTGTCTTCACGTCCCGTAACTCAGCAAGCAAATGGTTGGCGAGGGGGTGCTGGCTCACATGCAGCGACATGCAAATGATGCTACACGATATCGAGAGGTGAAGGTATTGTAAAGACCTCGGAGAAATGTCAGTGACGTCCCCCTTTATTGGTGTGATTTTGGCGGCGGGCCAAGGCTTGCGAATGAAGAGTTCCCTCCCAAAGGTGCTTCATCCTGTCTGTGGCTTGCCGATGGTGGAATGGGTTGTCAGGGCGATGCACGAAGCCGGAGCCAAGCGCATCATTGTCGTTGTCGGAAACGGAGCAGATAAGGTGCGAACTGCCCTTGCCGACTACGATCTTGAGTTCGTTGAGCAATCAGAACGGCTCGGCACTGGCCACGCTGTAATGATGGCAGCGCCCCTTATCCAGGACTGGGAGGGCCAAGTCGTTGTCTCAGCTGGAGACACCCCGCTCCTAGAAGGGAGGACGATTTATGATTTGGTCGAGAGACTAACCGAGGAAGGATCTGCCGCGGCCCTCACCACAGGAATCCTCGATGACCCCTCCGGCTACGGGCGGATCGTCCGAAACAAGGTCACTGGCGAGTTCGAAGAGATCGTGGAGCACAAGAATTGCACTCCCGAGCAGCTCTTGATCAAGGAGTGGAACCCAGCCCTCTATAGCTTTAACTCCAAGCTCTTGCTTGAGGCTCTGCCGCAGCTTTCGCGCGACAATAAGCAAGGTGAGTACCTCTTGACCGATGTTCTTGGGATCCTCCGCAAGTCTGGTTATTGGATCGCAGTTGAAACCACCAGAAACAACGACCAGTTCCTGGGTGTCAATGATCGTTGGCAGCTTGCCGAAGCCTCGTCTCTGAAGCGAATCCAAATTTTAAGAGATTGGTGTGAAATCGGTGCCACCATCCTCGACCCAGGAACAACCTTTATCGGGGCTGATGTTACGCTCGAACCAGACTGTGTGATCCTGCCGAACACTGTGATCGATGGCAAGACTTCGATCGGCACAGGCTCTGCGATCGGCCCGAACAGTTGGATCAAGGACAGTGTCATTGGCCAAAACTGCCGGATCTTTATGAGCCATCTCGATCAGGCGGTCATGGAAGATGACTGCCGATGTGGGCCCTTCAGCAATCTTCGGCCAGGTGCCCATCTCTTGCCAGAGGCGAAGATCGGGAACTTTGTCGAGATCAAGAACTCCACCCTTGGCTCCGAGGTCTCTGTGAGCCACCTCACCTACATTGGAGATTCACAGGTGGGAGCGAGAACGAACATTGGGGCGGGAACCATCACGTGCAACTATGACGGCTTTTCAAAGCACCGGACCCTCATAGGGGCTGACTCCTTCATCGGCTCAAACAGTACACTCGTCGCTCCGCTCAAAATTGGCGACGAAGTAATGATTGCAGCGGGAAGCGTTGTGACCAAAGATGTAGAGTCAGGCGATCTGGCAGTGGGGAGAGGTCGGCAAGAAAACAAACCGGAGTGGTACAGGCGATGGAAAAATCAGAAAGTAACGGCGGATCGCTAACAGGCATGAAACTCTTTGCGGGAAACGCTCACAAAGATCTCGGACACAAAGTGGCAGAGTACCTTGAGGTTCCTCTCGGCCACTTAACGTCAACCCGCTTTAGCGATGGCGAAATTAGGGTCATGGTGGATGAGAGTGCGAGAGGGAATGATGTCTTTATCATTCAGCCCACTTGCTCCCCGGTCAACGACTCTGTGATGGAGCTTCTGATCATGCTCGACGCCTTCCGACGGGCCAGTGCAAACCGCCTCACCGTCGTCATGCCTTACTACGGATATGCTCGTCAAGATAAGAAAATCAAACCACGAGAGCCAGTCACGGCCCGTCTGATCGCGGACTTGATTAGCCAGGCTGGTGCCCAGCGGATCGTCGCTATTGACCTTCACGCCGAACAGATTCAAGGATTTTTCGATATCCCGGTAGATCACCTTTATGGTGGGCCAATCATCGGAAACTATCTAATCGAAGAAGGGCTCAAAGATCAGGAGGATGTCGTGGTGGTCAGCCCAGATGTCGCAGGAGTGGGTCGTGCCAGAAGTCTCGCCGAGATGCTCAAGTGCCCGATCGCGATCATCGCCAAGCGGCGCCCCGAACCGAACAAGGTTGACATCGTGGAGATCATTGGAGACGTGAACGGTAAGAGGTGCATCATGATCGATGACATGATCGACACTGGCGGCTCCATCATCCAAGGGGCAGAGGCTCTTCTCAAGCGAGGGGCAGTGGAAGTGATGTGCGCCTGTACCCACGCCGTTTTCAGTGGAAATGCTTCCCAGAGGTTGCAAGATAGTGTCGTGAGTCGCGTTGTCTGTATGGACACTGTGCCGATCGGCTCCGTCAAAGAGTTTCCAAAACTGACGATCCTTCCCATTGCACCCCTGCTTGGCGAAGCAATCCGCAGGATTCATCTGAACGAATCAGTGAGCACCCTTTTCAATGACTGGCGATGAGCCTGTGACGTGGGAAGTAAGGCTGGGCGACCAGCAACCCCAGAAACGGCTGATCGTCTTTGGCCTTGCGATCCTGGCTGGGCTTATTGGGATGCTCTTTTTCCGCAGCTTCGCATTTTTTTTGGTCGGGGTCGCGGTCGTGGTTTTTGCTGCGGCGGAAATGTTCCTCCCCATGCGTTTTTCCCTTGATGACAAAGGGGCGAGTGCAAGGTGCGGGCTCAGCCTGAATCAAATCCTTTGGCAAGACGTCAAGAGGGTTGTGGCCCATCGCGAGGCAATTCTGCTCTCGCCACTCGAAAAACCGAGTCGATTGGATGCTTTTCGAGGCGTTTACCTGAGATTGGCTAGCAACGAAGGGCTCGTTTCCGCCAAAATACGCGCACTCGTACCGAGCCATGCACACTTTTTGGGAACAGGAACTGACGGAGGAGGAGAGGGATCAGATGATCGCAAAGATGTCGAATGAGATCTTGCGACGGGGTCTGGAAACGCCAGCTCTCATGTTTCTCGAAATGCACAAGCCCTTGGCAGGGGTTGCGGGACAGGCTGCCATTGTTTTTTCGCCCTTTGTGGCCCCTTTTGTGGGGATCAACGCTGTTCACGACTACAGCCGCCTCCTCGGCAAGCGTGAAAATGTTGAACTCCTCATTCAATCACTCGAAAAGAAGGCATCCGAGCCTCCTAAGGAGTCCTCTTCCTAAATGCAATATCTCGACACTGGTCCCTTCGGAATACTCGTGACCCTCATGATGGTCGCGTTCGTTCTGATCAACATCTTCCGGGCGAAAGGATCGAAAGGTCTCTACATTCGCCGAATCGCTGGCCTGAACGCCATTGACGACGCCATCGGCCGCGCAACAGAAATGGGGCGCCCAGTCCTGATGGTGCCAGGCATCGGTGGCCTCGACGCAGTCTCTGTCCAAGCGATTAACATCTTTGCCCAGGTGACAAAGACTGCTGCTCAGTTCACGACGCCGATCCGACTCTGCTGCGCAGACGCGGCGGTCTACACAGTGGCTCAGGAAGTGATCAGGGATGTTTACCAAAAAGAGGGAATGTCCGACCGATATGATTCAACCAGCGTGCAGTTTGTCAGCGACAGGCAGTTCGCCTTCGCCGCTGGTGTCTCGGGAATGATTTTGCGCGACAAGGCAGCCGCGACCTTCTTCCTGGGGGCCTTCTTCGCTGAATCCCTCATCTTTGCCGAAACGGCCAACGCAGTCGGTGCCATCCAGGTAGCTGGTTCGACCCAAACCTCCCAGACCCCCTTCTTCATCGCTGCCTGCGACTACGTCCTCATCGGCGACGAGTTTTACGCTGCGAGTGCCTACCTCACACGAGAACCAGTTCTGGTTGGTAGCTTGGTTGGGCAAGACTGGGGCAAACTCGCGATCATCTGCATGATTCTGCTCGGGTTCGTCACAATGTCGGCGGAACGGCTCCAGATCACAAATGAAGCAAGGGTGGACGACCCAGACAAGGGAACCAGCAAGATCGTCTCTGTGGCAGAGGCAACCAAGGATCAGTTCCGAGAAAGGCGAAAAAGAGCCTCCGACACAGTCGTGCACCGCATCTTTAACCCAATCAGAACCGAAGAGGCGCTCGACATAAAGCGAGAGAAGGATCCGAATTTCGTACCGCCAGCGACCAACGGAGCAGAAGGCAATGGAACTGAAGCCGCAGGAGGGGGAGCATGATCGAACTTCTAGCCCAAGCCCCACCGCCACCTTCATTTTGGAATCGGCCCCCCTATTCGCCAGAACTGTACGTCATGGTGATCGGGACGATCATCCTCGGTTTAGCCCTCTTTTTTGGCCTGACCTACGCCCCAACCAGACTGAAAAGACCGATCGTGATGACCTTCACGTTCTTGTCAGGTCTCTTCTATGTCCTCTTGTGGCTTGTGCCGACGCCTCTGAAACCCAAGGAGCCAGGCGAACTCCCCTTAAACCCGGTCGACGCGGCTGGAATTTGGTTCAGCGACGCCCTGCCGAGAGTCGCTGACGTTGCTCAGATCTTGAGTGCATTCCTGCTGGGTCTCGGAATCTTCTCCCTCCTTACGATCCATATTCGCAAAATCAATCGAAAGCAAACCGACTGGGGTTTTAGCATCGTTCTCCTTGTGAGCATGGTTCTGATGCTCGGATTTGGTTACGCAGACTGGATCATGAAGGAATTCCGCGATCCGCTCGGCCTGCTCCAAGATTCATCGAACTGGACATTCGTGAATCAAATGAGCGACTTGCTCTTTGATGGAATCCTCCAGCAAATGGACGCAGCGATGTTCTCCCTCATCGCGTTTTACATCCTCAGCGCTGCTTACCGGGCCTTCCGGGTGAGGTCAGTGGAATCAACGGTACTCATGGCTTCCGCCCTCATCTTGATGCTCTCGCTCATGGGTGGCGTTGCTTACGCCTGGGGCCAGGGAATCGACGCTCTCGTGATTGGGACAGGGAACGAATTCTTGAATAACCTGAAAATAACAGAAGTCGCCAACTGGCTTCGAACCAATATGCAAGCTCCTGCGATCCGAGCGATCGAGTTTGGCGTGGGACTCGGGGCTCTGGCAATGGGAATCCGCATCTGGCTCGGCCTTGAGCGGGGAGGAGTCTCAGCATGAACTGGTCAAAACTCCAAAACGTGGATCGCAGGGTTCTCTACGTCATCCTGCTTGTTGCGACCTCGCTCGGTCTGTTCCTTCCAAGTCGCATCCCGAACGACCCGGAACCAGCCGCCAAGGATCTCTATGCCTTGCTGATGCAACTCCCAGAAGATAAGCCAGTCATCATTCAAAGCGACTGGACTAACTCGACTCGTGGGGAAACCATGGGACACCTTGAGGCTCTCTGCCGAATCCTGATGTCTCGGCGCATCAAGTTCGTCATCTACGCCACAGCCGATGCCCAAGCTGGGCAGGTAGCTCTGAACGTGATCCGCCAGATCAATGAGGAACGCAAAAAAGCTGGCCTCGTCACCTACCGCGAGGGAGTGGACTACATTTACCTGGGAGTTTTTCCGAACGCAGAGGGTGCTGGCCAAAACATGCGCAACGATATCCGCAAGGCGTGGGGAACTAGACAAACCAAAGTAGATGGTCAAGCCGGTCGGGTTCCGGTCTTCGATACTGCGGTTCTCCGCAATATGAGAAGTGTTTCTGATGCCAGCCTGATGGTTGTCATCACTGCTTCCGCTACCATTGACGTTGCTGTCCAACGACTGAGCGACAAAGTCACGATGGCCTGCATGTCCACTGGAGTCGTTGCTCCATCCTTGCTCCCCTTCTACCAAGCAGGTCAGCTGAAAGGCTTCGCCGGAGGATTGAGAGGGGCTTATGACATGGAATACATGATGGCCCACGGCATCAACTATTCTCCGACGCCGGGACAGGAACCCAAAGTCACTGCTGAGAAGTTTGGCGAGATTCCACCGGTTCCGGAAGGGAAGAGCTTTGAACGAGCGGCGCGCTACTTCGGGACTCTCCACATCGCTCTCACCCTTCTCATCTTGGCAGTCGTGATGGGCAACGTCGGCATGTTTGTCGCCAAGAAAAAAGCCAAAGGAGGCAATAACTAATGGACTATACGCTCCTTAAGCTCTTCCTCGGGGTTGTCTTTACTCTGCTCCTTTACAGCGTGCTGTACCGAGAGAATAAGGCCTACCGTTTTGCCGAGCACGTCTTCCTCGGACTCGCTGCCGGTTACACCCTTGTTGTCGTTTGGCGAGACATTCTCTACGTCCAGTGGTGGCAAAAAATGATGGGCACCGTCGCCGACGGGGCAGCCCCAGCCATGCCTGGCTACTGGGTTTATGCGATCTTGCTGCCGATCGGCCTGATGGGCTACACCATCTTTAGCAAGAAGAACAACTGGATGAGCCGCATCCCGATCGGTATCATCTTGGGTCTCTGGTCTGGTCAGCAAATCCAGGTTTGGTGGAATACCTACGGTCCCCAGATCCTGAACTCCATGAGGCCAGTCATTCCAACAACGTGGGAGTCGATCACTAGGCCAATCACCTACACTCGAGGCGAGGGAGGCATCAAGGTGAACCTTGCGCCGGAACGGGTGGCAGAGATTCAAAGCAACCTCTACTTCACTCAGGCCCTCTCGAACTTCATCTTCGTCTTGACGGTGGTGGCAGCCTTTAGTTACTTCCTCTTCAGCTTCGACCTGAGAGGCAAGTTCCTCAACAAGTTCAATACCTTTGGCCGCTGGATGCTTATGATCGGCTTCGGAGCGATCTTTGGCTCAACCGTTATGGCTCGATTCGCTCTGGTCATCGACCGAATGAGTTTTATCTGGCAAGAGTTCTTTGGACGACTCCTGACGAGGTAAGGTATCTCGCAAGAAGTTTCAGCCGACGGTATTGTTTTGCTCCGCCAACCACTGGGAGAAAACGACCGTCGGCTCATTCTTCTAACCGAAGCCTATGGCAAGATTGCCGTGATCGCAAAAGGGGCTCGCAAAGGAGGGTCACGCCTCAGCGGCTCCAGCGAACCACTCACCAGGGGAGTCTTTACCTGGGCTGAGGGACGGCAAAGACGGTTCGTGACGAGTGTGAACCCCATCACCTCATACCCAGCCCTCCGAGCCGACTACATGCGCCTGATTTGTGGGCTGGCTCTCGCGGAAGTGGCTGCCCTTAGTTTGCCAGATCAAGCCCCAGCCCCGGAAATCTACCATCTTGTCTGCCAGGGGCTAGAGAGGCTGACCACAGATCGTGACCAAGTCATCGTTCTCATCTGGGTTCTGGACAAACTCATGGAGGCGGAGGGACAAGCCCCCAACTGGACCCGCTGCTCCCTGACAGACTCCCCTTTGCGAGAAACCCCTGCGGCGGTAAGTGCCAGGGCGGGAGGCTTTGTTTCGCCGGAGGCAGGTTTCGTCGCGGACGTCTTCCTCGTTCCCGCTGAAGCTCTGATCGCCCTGGAGCGCCTGAAGGAACGACCAGAACCCCCAACCAAGATTCCCTACTCCAAAGAATGTCTAAGGGTACTCGTTACCATCTGGCAAGGGATGCTTCAACACCCCTTACCAGCCCTTCAGTCCGTTTTCCAAGAGATTTCGAACTCATACCAGTAGAATAGGAACACCATGAATAAGTGGTGGCTTTGCCTTCTCGTCGTTCCTGCACTCTTCGTCGTCGGTTGCCAGCGGGGCAACTTTTCTGAGCAAGCTCAGTCTGGCGCTGCCAACGTTTTCCGGTATCCGATGAACGTCAAGCCCACAAGCTTGGATCCTCATACAGTTCAAGATGGCGACACAATTGACCTTTTACAAAACGTTTTTGAAGGCCTTGTTGGCTGGGACGAAAACAATGAAGTCGTCGGCCTGCTGGCTGAAAAGTGGGAAGTAAGCCCCGACGGAAAAGTCTACACCTTCACGCTCAAAGACGCGAAATTCCACAACGGAAAGACAGTCACAGCCGAGGACGTTAAATGGAGCCTGGAAAGAGCGGCAAGTCCTGCCTTAAAGTCGACGACCACTGGCGCCTACCTCAGCGATATTCAGGGAATGACCGAGATGCTGGCTGGCAAAGCTCCAAACCTGACCGGTGTCAAAGTAATTGACCCGAAGACGGTCGAGATCACCCTGACCGAACCCCTCCCCACCTTTATCGGAAAGTTCACGTACCTTACCAGTGCCGTGATGCCAAAGGATTCGGTCGGGCCAAGCGAGATCACCAAGCCTGAGCAAATGATCGGAACAGGACCCTTTAAGGTAGCCCAGTATCTACCAGACCAGCTCGTCGTTCTCGAAGCAAACAAGGACTATCACCGAGGCGCGCCAAAGCTCGCCAAGATTGAGCGGCCCATTATTTTGGATTCCCAAACCAGACTCAACAAGTTTCAAGCTGGGGAGGTTGACTTGATTTCTTTGCCGCGCCAGGATGCCGCTGCTCTGGCCAAGGACGAGAAGTTCAAGAACCAACTCAAGTCATTTGATCGTGCTGCCCTCTGGTACATCGGCATGAACCAGATGCAATATGCGCCGTTTAAGGATCGCCGAGTTCGCCAAGCCTTCGCGATGGCGATTGACCGCGAGCGAATCGTCCGCGATCAGCTTGGCGGACTCGTGCCAATCGCTAACAGCATCGTTCCAAAAGGAATCAAGGGGGGTGGCCGCCAGGGCAAAGTTCACCCCTATAACCCGGAAAAGGCTCGCCAACTCCTGGCCGAAGCTGGGTTCGCCAATGGCCAAGGAATGCCTCCTCTCAACATGACTTTCCGCGAGTGGCCGGACGCTCCGGCAATCACGGAAGCGATCGCCTCGCAGATCAAGCAAAACCTAAATGTGGAGGTGAAGATTCAAAGGACAGAGCTCGGAGCCTATCTCCAAGCCTACAACGAAGGGAAGCAAGTCTTCTACCACATGCGGTGGGGGGCGGACTTCCTGGATCCCCAGAACTTCCTGAGCCACATGCTCACAACAAAGGGGCCAGAAAACAAGTTTGGTTACTCGAATCCAACCTACGATGAACTTTGCGCCAGAGCAGACCGTCTTCTGAAGTGGGAAGAACGGCTTCCTCTCTATGCGCAAGCAGAAGATATCGTCTTACAAGATGCACCCTGGGTGCCACTGTATTATCAGGTTGATTACGAGTTGCATCACCCAGGCTTAACTGGTCTCCGCAAGAGTCTTTTTGGGCACTTGCCTCACTTAAACACCGAAATCAAACGTTGAACCTCACTCTCATTCGAGCTGATTGGAAGAGACCATTGACGGGGCCAGAGTGGAGCGGAATGCTCCACCCTGGTCTGTCTATTGGTGGTCGGGCTTGGCAAAGCAATGGTGGCCCGTCACGGCGTCATCCCGCGAGAGCCTTGCCGTTTTCTTTGGAAGTCCCTTTGCCTGATGGCCCAGGCCAGCTGGTCTCCGTGATCCTGGTTGGGGTATTCGCCCTCTACGCGGATCCTGATACAGAGCCAGCAGGCGCGATTGGAGCGACCCTGCAACTCGCAGACTCTGGTGGGTCGGCATGGCGTCAGAACATGATCTTGGGTCGTCACTATGGCCCAGGAGGTTGCCCCAGCTTAGAGGATCGGAGCTTTTCCAGCGAACTCCTCGGTTACACAACCTATGAAGGAGCCACCTACTGTGTTCAGGGACTCCGCTTCCAAGTTGATACTCGTAATCCCGGCAAGGGCCTCGTCTTCCGCGACTTGGGGACGCCAGCAAGCTTCATCATTTTCGATGTTCTCTTCGAGTATGAAGTGGTTCCCGTTTGCCCATTTCGGGGCCACGGAAATCAGATCTCTCTGTCTGACGTTGGAAAGATTCTTCGCCTCAGGGAGCGTGGCAAGTTTGAAGAAGCTCTCCAGCAACTCAGAACCTCCGTCATGAAGGTTCAAGATATTGACGAAGCAAGGGGAATGGCACTTACCTTTATCGCAGTTGTCTGTGCCGCAATGCTGGAACTAGAAGAATCAAGACTTCTCCACAGTGTGCAATTGGCTGCCGCGCGGCAGATGGAAGTTTGCCATACAGGAGAAGACATCGCCAATTGCGCTATAGAAATCTGTTCTGGCGTTGTGGAGGATGTCTTTATGACCTCGCGGGGGAGGGAGGACCCCCTGATAACCAGGGCTTTGGGATTCTTGGACAAAAACTACGCTTCGAGCATCTCTGATTGCGAGTTAGCTGAAAAGATGGGGCTTTCTACGAGCCACTTTCGATTTCTCTTCCGCGAACATCTCGGCCAACCCTTCCACAAGTATCTCATCTCTTTAAGGCTCGAAAAGGCACGAGACATTCTCCTTGCCGGGGGACTGACTGTTAGCGAAGTGGCAGAGCATGTCGGGTTTACGAGTGCCGCCCATTTCACCCGGGCCTTTACGAAGAGGTTTGGAGCCTCCCCCTCTGCTTTCCGCCAGAGAAGAGATTCCGCTTAGCCTCTCTCAGGATCTTGATCTGCGAGATCATCGCCTATGGCTCGATCGTTCTGGCGAATTCCGACCTTATGGCTCGCTTTTGCGATCATGTGGGCTGCCACAGGCGAAGTGATGAAGACAAACGCGACGACCATCAGACCCCTCGTCCAGGTTGGGACGCTCGCGAAGTGCAGTCCCGCTCCCACAACTAAGAGCATCAATCCCAGGGTGATCCCCTTGGTTGTGGCTTGCATCCTAGCATAGAGATCTGGCATTCGCAGCAAGCCAACCGCTGCCAAGAGGCAAAACAGCGATCCAGCCATCAGGCAAACCCCCGCCAGAATCTCCTTCACGAGGAATTCCTCCCAACAAATTTCGCCAAAGCCACAGTCCCCAAAAAGATCACTAGGGCGAGGGCCACGGCGACGTCCAGAAGGGACTCCACCGAAAACCGAACGGCAGTTGCACAGAGGACTCCGATCAAAATGATCGCAGTGAGATCAAGCCCCACAACGCGATCAGAGGTCGTCGGTCCCTGTTTGATCCGGATCAAGATAAGGGCCAGTGCCGTCGACAGGAACACAAGAGAGACTGTAGTCGCAACTTCCAAAAAGTTCATCTCGTCACCGCCAAAACTCTCCGCTCCATTCCGTCCTTCACCTCGCGAATCACGTCCTCTCTCCCTTCCGCGTGGATTGCATGAATGTAGAAAATCTTGTTCTCTCGATCTACATCCAGGGTTAGAGTCCCAGGGGTCAGGGTGATCAGACTCGCAAGGATAACGATTTCAGCATCACTTTCGACCTCGACTGGAACGGCCACGATTGCCCCGCGCACCTTGAGCCTTGGACTTAGGACAATGAAGGCGACTCGGAGGTTGGCAAGGAGTAACTCGTAAAGGAAGAAGCCAAGAAGCCCGAGCATCGGAAGCACCTTTCTCACGAATCTCAAGTCGCTCTTCGCCTTTGTCGCCCCCAAACTGGTCAGAATGATCAGGGCTAGGACAAAGCCACCGAGCCAGGTCACGAGCGTAAACTCACCCCAGAAGAGACACCACACCAGCGCCAGACACAAAGCCCAGAAGATCACCTTGCCACCCCCAAGACGGCCTCAACATAAATCTGGGGTGTGGAGAGTTGTTGGCCAACCTCCAGAGCGTAATCTGAGAAAGGCTGAATCCAGAAACCAAACAGCAAGACCGTCACTGCCACAAAGGCAATGGGCCAGTGATCCACCGCAGATTTGAGTGGAGGAATCGGCTCTTTTGGCTCCTTTAGGAAGACTTCGTTCCAGACTTTAACCATGCTGAAAAGAGTGAGCAGACTCACTGCCAGCATGACCCCTGCGACAACAAATTGTTCGATCCGCAAACTGGACTGCACCACAAAGAGCTTTGACCAAAAGCCGCTGGATGGGGGAAGACCTGCCAAGGATGCTGCCATCAGGACAAACAATATGGCCAAGAAGGGGCGAGCTTTGTGAAATCCCCCCAGAGAGGGCAGTTCGGATGAGCCGCTCGTCCGCTCTACCGACCCTGCGATCAGGAAGAGGTTTGCCTTAACGAGGCTGTGGTGGATCATGTAGAGCACTGTTGCCGCGAAAGCGAACTTTGTACCGAGGGCAAGCCCTGCCGTCATGTAGCCAATCTGGCTCATGGAGTGGTAGGCCAGTATATGCTTGAAATCCTTCTGACTCGCCGCAGCGACGACGCCAATGATCATCGTCAGGCAACTCAAAGTGATCAGAACTGTCTGAATGATTCCCTCCATGGGAAACACCAGGGTAAAAGTCCGCACAAGCGCGTAAACCCCCACCTTTGTCAGCAACCCAGCAAAGAGGGCTGTGATGACCGGAGGTGGCGTCGGATAGCTCGTCGGCAACCACGAGAAGAAGGGAAAAACCGCTGCCTTTAGTCCAAAACAAACGAGGAAGAGCCCGGAGATCGAAGCGAGGAGGCCAGGATGAACGAGACTCGCCTTCTGGTGGAGATCAGCGAAGTTTAGAGTCCCTGTCGCGCCATACAGCAGGCCAATTCCACTCAAGAAGATCACGCTCCCAAAGAGGTTTGGCACGACGTATTGGAGACCTCCCCTCACCTGCTTTTTCTCTCCGCCGAGGCTTAAGAGAACGAAGGAAGCCAGCAAGGTGCATTCAAACCAGACGAACATATTGAACAAGTCGCCAGTGAGGAATGCACCACAAACCCCTGCTATCAATACAAAGAACAAGGGATGAAAGCCATACTGCCGCCTCCGCGAGTCAACGTCCACGTTCGAAGTCACGATCATAGCGAGGGTCAAAACCCCAGTCATCAAGACCAGCCCAGCCGAAAGATAGTCAGCGACAAACGAGATCCCAAAAGGAGCTGGCCAATTGCCGAATTGAGTCACAAGATGACCAGCCGGCAAGACCTGGGCAAAGAGCGCGACGCCGAGGACAAGCTGCAAGACACCTCCCAAGATACTCACCCCGATTCTCGCCTTCGGACTCTGCCAGAGACAGATCATGAGGGCGGCGATGAGAAGCGGGGTCAAAACCGGAAGTGCGACGATCACTCTGGTCTGGCCTCCTCAGGAATTGCTTTGCTGAGCTCATCCGGGTCATCTGCTTCACCCAAGTCATATCCGCGCCTGACCAGAATCATGGCGTAGGCGAGGATCGCGAACGAGATGACAATCGCTGTCAAGATGAGTGCTTGAGCCAGGGGATCAGCATAAGGCGCAGCCAGAACCGTCTGGCCTGGTTCGACCAAAGGCGGGCGACCTCCTATTATCCTGGCGCAGGTGAAGATCAAGAGGTTTGTGGCATTGCTCAGGAGAGCAAGACCAAAGAGAAGCTTAACCATGCTTCGGCGAAGCATCAGGTAAACGCCTGCCGCATAAAGGGCCACGACCATCAGAGTCAGAACCGTCTCCATCTTTACTCCTGGTGCAGATCCTCCATGAGGCTTACACACACGCCAAGGACAGTCATGTACACCCCAACGTCAAAAAGGATTGGAGTTCCGAGCTTGGTGGAACCGATGGGGGTAGTGAGATCGAACCAGAGGCCGGTGAAAGCAGGAAGCTGAGCCAAAGCCGGTAGAAATCCGCTGAATACTGCCACAACTAAGCCGATTCCGCTCAGGGTACGAGGATTGATCATCAGAACTTTCCTCATCGCCGTTTCGCCAAAGGCAAACATGTGGAGAGCCAGAGCACAGGCTGCGACAAGGCCTCCAGCAAATCCGCCCCCTGGCTCATTGTGACCGCGAAGGAGGAGGAAGACCGACAACATGAGAAGGAGCGGTGTCAGAAACTGCGTGATAATGCAGAGCCAACGAGACGTCATCCTGTCCTCCCTTGCGATTGCAACCTGAGTCTCACGAGGGCATGAACACCCATCGCTGCTACTGCGAGAACCGTGATCTCACCGAACGTATCCAAAGCGCGAAAGTCGACGATGATGGTGTTCACCACGTTACTCCCCTTTGCGCCGGGAACACTTTGTTCGGCAAAGAAGTTGCTGATCGTGCTTTCTTTGCCAAAGGTGAAGACTCCTAACATCAAGGCTCCCATCATGGATCCAAACCCAAGAGCCAAGGCCAGATCCTTGACCTTCTGGCTCTTGGTCGAAATCGATGTGAAGCGTGGAAGATAAGCAAAGACCAGGACAAATAAGACCACTGTCAGTGTCTCCACTAGCACCTGAGTGAGACCAAGATCCGGAGCGCTGAACTTCACATAGGTCAGGGTGATGCTGACTCCCACGATTCCCAACAAAGTCACTGTTCCAAGGCGCGAGGGGACAAAGAGAGCTGCGATTGCCGCCAGGCTTGCAAAGACGGCAAGAGCCACGTCGATTGGGGTCGGGGTTGGACCATGCCAAAAGGCAATCGGGAAGCCCTTGAGCAGAAAGATCAAGAGCCCAAGGCCCAAAAATGCTACGAAATAGAGTTCAAGGTGTTGCCGGAAGCTCGTTTTGATGACAACGCGGGAGAAATCCCAGCCGCTCGTAAGGATTGCTTTTAGTCCGTTCTTTGCGAAAGTTTCCCAACCTGTGCTGGGGGTGAGCCTTTTCCGAACGCCTTCGATCGTGGTGCGGATCCAAAGAGACTGGGTGGCCAACAAGAACCCGACAACCAGCACGAGCACACTAAAGAGAAGGGCGAAGTTGAAACCATGCCAGAGGCTGAACTTTTTCGCGATCTCAGAACCAGAGAGTGAGCTTGCCGCTGGCCCCAGGAGGGCTCCGCCAATCAGCGGAATGGCAATTCCGAAGGCAAGGCTCAGGCCAGACAGCAAACCAATGCCACCCCACTCGGTGAGCTTCAGACTCTGAACCGTCTCAGGTGCCTCACCCCGCCAAAAAGGAAGGTAAGTCACGTTCCAAGCCACAACGCAGCCCAAGGCCGAGGAGGCAACAAAGACCGCTAAACTCAGGCCAGAAAAAGCTTCGAGAGCTGCTTCCTTTGCCACAAATCCGATCAGGGGCGGAAATCCCGCCATGCTCAGGCCAGCAAAAGCAAAAGCGATGGCAAGGGGTCTCAGGGGCTTCGCAAGTCCCCCGACTTGGGTCATGTCTCTCGTTCCAGTGGCCTTCTCGATCAGTCCAGCTCCCATAAAGAGGGCCGCTTTGTACAAACTGTGGGCAAAGATCAAAAGAACAGCTGCCTTCGCCGCTGTTTCAGTTCCCAGGCCCACCAGAGCAACCATTTGCCCAAGGGCAGCAACCGTCGACCAGGCGAGGATCTTTTTCAAGTCTCGCTCTCCGAGAGCAAGGGTCGCACCCCAGAAGGCAGTGATCAGTCCAAACCAGTGAATGACTGGTTGGAATCCCATCACTGGCGAGAGGCGCCCCAACAAATAGACTCCTGCCTTCACCATCGTGGCCGAGTGAAGATAGGAACTGACCGGGGTCGGAGCGGCCATGGCATTTGGCAACCAAAAGTGGAGTGGCCATTGGGCGCTTTTCGCAAAACAGCCGATTGTAATCAGCACCAAAGCTAGGCCACTCAAACTCGAAATCTGCGAGAGCTGGAAGGTGTTATTCTCAACCCCAGCCCATAGCAGGCCTCCAAAGAGAAAGAGACCTCCCATCCCTGTCACGAGAAGAGCCTGAGTGGCGGACTTGCGAGACTTTTCGTCCGTGAACTTGATCGAGATCAGGGCAAAGGAGGAGAGGCTCGTTGCTTCCCAGGCTACAAAAAGGGTGATTGCGTCGTCGGCACTCACCACTGCGAGCATCGAGGCCATAAAGGCAATAAGCCACCCTAAGAGCCGCCCTGCTGGTTTCTCACCCATGTACTTGTCGGCATAGTCCAAGACTAAAACGCCAATGCCAGTGATCAGAAGCCAGAAGAGGAGGGAATAGGAATCAAGCCGGAAGGCAAACTGTATTCCGTAATCAGGAAGCCAAGGAAGGCTGATGCTGGTAACGGGGCTCCCGACCAAGGAGACCCCCCAGCCGAAGCCGAGGGCCGCGATGCCAATGGCGAACCAAGCAGCGGCTTTCCGAGACACATTGGAAAAAACCGGTACTACAATTGCCGACCCAAAGCAGGCAACCAGATACCAGATTAGGAACATGGGGAGCTAGGTTATAGACGATGCCAGGCACAAGCTTGTCTCAAGATAACGGACTTTTTCCAGGCGATTGAAGCGAATCTGGGGGACTGTGCGTTACTATGAAGTGATAATGACTTCCGGAAAGACCTCCCTCCTTTTGCTGACTGTATTGGCAGGCTCCAGTGCCTTTGCGCAGCAAGGTCAGATGATTGAGGCAAAGCTCGGGGCTGACAGGCTCTCGAACCTGCTTACGAAAATAGGCTCGAAAACTGGCGAGACTCTAGTAGCCGATGCGGAACTAGGTCATGTCGTTCTCTTCGTCCATTTTCAATCTGTGAATTCCCAGGAGCTCCTCGCCGCAATCGCAAAGGCAACTCATAGCCGCTGGGTCAGCCAGGGAGATCGCCGAGTCCTGGCCAGAGACGCAAACGCAGAGAACGCTTTGCGCCAACGAATGGATTTTGACTATCGAAAGGGAACGCAAATCGCTTTGGATTTCCATCGGAAGCAGATTGCTGACTTCGATCAACAGGCGAGAGAGATGCAGCAGATGGATCTTTCGCCAGAGGACAAGAAGGAGTACATGGAGATGATGCAGAGCCAGTTGGTTAAGTCTCGACTCATCGCGAATCTGCCTCCCCAAGTGCTCCTCAATCTTCAGCCGGGTCAGCGACTGGTTCTGGCAACTAACCCAACCGCGATGCAAGGTCGGCTTCCCGCTGGACCTTATGTCGACGTAGCCAGGCAGTTGATCGAGGCCCACAATCGAACGGTCGCCGAGTCACAGCGCATGATCGACGACATGGAGCCCGAGGAGAAGAAAGCCTACGAAGCGATGCGCCAAGCTTACGGAGCCTTCTTTGACCAAATGATGCCAAAGCCTGTCACAGGCCAGCCAGCAAAGTTTGCCCTGATTCTTTCGCGTCCCGAGCAGGCGAAGGCGGCCCGCGTTCAACTCGGTTTACTCGATGCTCAAGGCAAGTACCTCTTGACAGAAGGTATCTCCATGCCGGCAACCAAAGATGAAGAAGGGGGTGATTCAGAAGCGAGGGCGGCAGTCGAAGCAGGACGAGCGGCAGCAGAAGCAGCAACATCTTCGGATGGATCCGCAGCCGCTGCCGCCGCCGCTGCCGCCGCAGCGGCGATGGGTGACTCGGAAGATTACGAAGATAAGTCAAAGGCCTACAAGATCAATGAGGAGACCAAAGCGTTTGTCGAAGCTCTGATGGATGTCGAAAGTGCAAAACTTCCGTCCGACAAGATGGCAATCCTCAACCGGCCAGATCTTCACGAGCCATTCTCCTACACCTTCGGTCCGGTTCTCACAACCTTTTTCACCGAAGAGGGCTTGCAAGGTTTAGGTGTCTTGCCAGACACAGCTATGAGTGCTCTCGGTGGGCTGATATCGCCCACTGAAAACTCCCTGAAGCAGATTGTTTCGAAGCCAAAGGAAAGGCCAGTCGGCCTGTGGATCTTTTCTGAGTCAAAGCAGACCCCAGCTGAAACAAATATTGACAGAGGGACTCTCGTCTGGTTGATTCAGAAGCTCAAGGGCAGCGGTCTACAGCTTGATGACTGGGCTGAAATCGCCCTCAAAAATGAGCCGCTGGACGAAAACTATCTCGTTTCCAGCTATGCCGGCAACATGATGGGGATGAATCGAGGCATGCTCCAAACTGCCAACGACTGGAACTCCTTGAGGTTCTGGGGTGGTTTGAGCCAGGGCCAGAGACAGTCGATGCGAAGCGGCCAGAGTATCACAGTCGGTCAGTTGGGAGTCGATTCCAAGCGGCTCCTCGAACGCTTGGTCTTTGGCACCTCCGGCACCCTGAAACCTGTTTCCACAACGCCAAAAACCCCTGGCAACTTTGACGATATGATGGCGATGATGGGCGGTATGGGGGGGATGTTCGGGAGCCTCAGTGGATTGGAGGTCACGGAGGTTCTGCCGAACGGACTTCCCGCCGCAGGAGTCGTGATGCCCCTCACAGTTGTTGAGGACGCTGTCACAGGTGCGATCGAAGGGTCGACCGTCTCAGTGACAATCGCGGAACTGGCTTTGATCGAACTGATGAAAGAGCTCCCTGCGATGGCAGAGTACAGTGGCCAAATGGACTTGGGGCAGATGCGACGCTCCAAGCGAACTTCGATCGACATCAGTGTCCTTCTCGCGCCAGGAAATCACGGGGTCAGCCTTTCTCTCGTCGATACGTCTGGCCCCACCGGTTCTGCCTTTTCAAGTGCAGATCTTCCAAGTGATCTGAAACAACAGGTTGCCGCCCTTCGTAACACGGTTCGGAATTCTCGGTTCTACCAAATGATGATGAGCTTCGGCTCGATGGGGTTTGGCAACCGGGAAGGGGGTCAAAGACAAGGGCCATAGTGCCCTCACGTGTCATGTGTGCGCGCTACGCCTTTCGAAAGGTAAGTGTTGTCCTCGATGATTTGGGGGTCGCCCCCTTGCCAGGACTTGAGCCCCGAGACAACATTCTGCCTCGACAGAATGTACCAGTCATCTTGGCCAGCGATGGAGAGCTTATCGTCCAGGAACTGAGATGGGGGCTGATCCCACCCTGGGCCAAAGATGAGAGCTTTGGGGACAAGGCGATCAATGCCAGATCAGAATCGCTCAGGGACAAACCCTCCTTTCGCCAGGCCCTCGCGCGCAAGCGGTGCATCATTCCTGCCACAGGTTTTTACGAATGGAAGGGGCAGAAAGGGAACAAGCAGCCATTCCTGATTTCCTCTGGTCTCTACGACGGCTTCGCTATGGCGGGACTCTACGAAGATTGGGTGGGAAGTTCTGGGATCCGTTCGACAGCCATCATCACAGTGCCAGCGAACGAAACAGTCTCGACCCTCCACAACCGAATGCCAGCTTTGCTCCCCCGCAATCGGTGGAGGGATTGGCTCTCACCAGATCTGCCGCAAGCTGAAGCCCTCTCTCTCCTCATCCCGGACGAAGACCATGATCTGAGACTCATGCCACATAATCGAGAACTTCTTCTTGGCTCACCTCAGAAATCGGAACAGAGGGGCCTGTTTTGATCAGGATTTCTAAGCTTTTTGCTGACAAGTCTGAGGCAGGAACGTAGTCTGGAGTCAGTGATCAACGAAACCTCCGTCGCTTCGCCTTGTATCAGGATTTGTCGGCTTGACGAAGCCGGATACTGCGAAGGTTGCTTACGGTCGATCGAGGAGATCACGGACTGGTGGATTTACTCCGAAGCCGAGAAGAGGGAAGTCATTGCTTCATGTAAAGCGAGAATTCGTAATCTGACCCAAGGCAAGTCAGAGGATGCTTAACCAGGTAAAACCCTGCTTGTGCGGCGATACTGGCGCATCTACAAGGTCTTCTTTACGAGTTCCTTCCAAAGAGAGCTCGAGTTCCGGGCGAATTTCATTGCCAAGAACATCCAAAACTGCGTCTGGGTGGTCTTTTTTGTCCTGATCGTCGGGGTCATCTTTCAAAACACAAACGAGATCGCCGGTTGGCGGCAAGGTGAAGTTCTTGTCCTCGTTTCGACCTGTATGGTGCTCTCGTCTCTTCACTCCGCCCTCTTCATGTCTTTGATGGAGATTCCTGAGCAAGTCAGACGGGGCTCTCTGGATTTTGTGGTGACAAAACCAGTCTCCTCGCTCTTTTGGGTGTCGGTACGTCGATTCGACCTCGGGAAGCTCGGCTCTGTTTTGGTCGGATTCATTCTGCTGGTCTACGGTGTCTGGCAAACCCAAGCTCCAATCTCTCCCCTTGCGGTTTTTTTGTATGGCTGGACATCCTTGTGTGGCTTGGCATTGCTTTACGCTCTGGCTCTTTTCCTTATGACCCTCGCGATCTTTTTCACCCGGGTGGATAACTTGTGGGTGCTCGGGGAGACCATGGTGGACGTCGCCCGGTTTCCCGTTGACGTCTACCCCGGGACATTTCGGACTTTGCTGGTCTACGCGATTCCTCTCGGTTTAATCGCGACGATTCCCGCCGGGCTACTCGTCAAAGGCTTCGGAACGGATCTGGCACTTCTGAGCACGATCTGGGCGATAGCTGCCTGTTGCCTGGCGACCCTTTTTTGGAAGAAATCGCTGATGCGCTATACTTCAGCCAGTTCGTGAGGGGAGGGACATCGAACGGCAGGTGCACTGGCTGCCTTGGGGCCAATCTCGTTAGGAGGGAAGAGCAAGAAAGTGAAGTACGAGTTAGGCGCCCTCGGTCCGGAAGATCTCGTTGTTGGCTACGCCAACGGCGCCTTTCCGATGGCAGATGAAGAAGGAACTATCCGCTGGTGGAGGCCGGAAGTACGGGCCCTCTTTCCGATGACTGGCTTGCGCCTTTCGCGGAGTATGAGGAGATTTCTCCGGAATCACTCCTTCGCCATCACTTTCGATCAGGCTTTCCGCGAGACCATGTGGAACTGCCGGCGTCCCGAGGGAAACTGGATCAACGAGGAAATGCTAGAGGCCTATGGGCAAGCGTTTCGCCAGGGCTGGGCACACTCGTGCGAAGTCTGGAATGAAGGCAGGCTTGTGGGAGGCACCTATGGACTCGCCTTTGGCAGTGCCTTCTTTGCGGAATCCATGTTCCACCGGGAGTCAAACGCGAGTAAAGTGGCTCTGCACTCGATGCTGGAAAAGTGTCGTTCCCTTGGGTTTGTCCTGTTTGATGCCCAGATCATGAACCCCCATCTTGATTCGCTTGGTGCCTTCGAAGTTCCTCATGCCCTGTACATGAGGAAGCTGAGAAAGGCGATGAAGAAGAAGACAAACTGGGGCCTGGAAATTCCGGAAGATTGGTGGGCCTAAACCCTCTTCTTGTAAGGAGTTCCATCCGAGAAAATACCTATGACTCTCCTTGGCCCGATTCTCCTCTACCTAGGGATCTGCACTGTGTTCTATGGGCTTATGCTCCGCCAAGCCTCCAAGCAGAGTGAAGAGCTTGAGGCCCTGCAACTCGAACTTTGGGTAAATGATCGGATCACAGGCGATAACGACCTCCCGCGGGCTGCCTAGCAACATCTGCCCCCGAGGTTAGATCCAGAGCGAGCCGTAAACCTTCGGAACCTCCAGGTTGAGTGAGAAAATTTCCAGCGGCTTATGGCCGAATCCTTGCACCCACCTTGACCGGGCAATGGCCCGGTTGTAGCGAGTCGCGCAAGAATTGTAGTAGTCTCCCGCAAAGCTGATTTTCGCTGGTAAGGAGAGAAGCTCCTGATCCAAGTGAAAACTTGCGGCAATGCTGAGAGCACCAGCGAAAGAGAGAGTCCGAGTGACTGCCTTCGAGAGATGCCTCTCTGCTGCCGAGCGTTCGCCAGGTGACTTACCCAGCATCGCGATGAGACGTGCTTCCTCCAGGTCGTTCAAAATGGGAGCAGGCAAGATATCTTGATGTTTGAGAGCGTCGCACAGGATGGCTGCTGAATCGTACCGACGAGTCAGGAGTACTTCGACCTCCTCCCATGCCTGCTGAGTTTGCCGTCGCAGACGCCTCAAAGGAAGGAGCACCCAG
>JALOLT010000037.1 GCA_025455775.1 Fimbriimonadaceae bacterium | reverse complement strand
GGGGTGACCAACGGAGCTTGTGTACGGCGGCCCGATGACCAGCGACAAGACGGAATGAAGGAGAGAGTAATTGGGCCAAGGTTGGTCTTCCCTATAAAGGAAGACGCCACTCGGCAATCGCCAGTTCCCCTTACTCTGCTTCCAGAAGCCAGTTCCTGAGGGGACTTTTTCGGGATTCCTCCAGAAGATCCTGGATCTTTTCGTCGTGTTGCACCCAACGCAGAATCTGGTAAGCCATCGCCGTCTCTTGCCCTTGGGACATCTCCCCTGGCCAATCAGAGGTTGGAATCTCCGACTTCTGGACTTCCTCGGGGGTCATCAGTGCCAACCACCGGGATCCAGCTGGTGCCTGATCCCACGCGATCGTGACGGCAGTGGCCATTAACTCATCCCCCTGGAGATCGACTGCGGCAGGCACGGAGATAATCGTCCTGGTGTGGTCACACAAGTTCTGTGGAGGAGTCGGCTTGTTCCGGTCTCCAAAGCGCCACTCAAACCGATCCACGACCTCGCTATCGTAGATCGGAGGTGTGGTCGAGCCGCCGATCATCCGCCTGGCGCAATCCTCATGCAGTGTCACCAGGATTTCGGTTGCCCCTTCCAGGGCTTCTGTCAAGTCGTTCGTAGAGGTCAGGATGGTTTCGACTTTGGTGGCTTCAAAGCAGGTTCGACCGAGCCGATCCAAGAGATCCAGGCGCTCTTCGTTACAGTCGAACAATCGAACTTCCAAGGGTTCGTCCGGAAAGTAGGTCGCAAGGGTCGCCAAGACTCTGGGCGAAGTGCGGACATTGCCACTTCCCAAAACCGCGAGTCGTCTGCTTGCCATCGCTTGATTCTACTGCCCCTGACGATCCTGTGTTTCACTGACATAATGGGGACTGTGGGTCAGGGTCAGCGAAAGTCGGATGGACTGATTCATCTCGTCCTCTTTGCCTTTGTCGTAGGCGCGATTCTCGCTTTCGCTCCCCTGTGGTGGGTCAAGCACAGTGATCATATTGACTTTGTGCGAACCACCCACGCCTTTCAGTTCGGCGAGTTACCGCAATCTTTCAAGAGATCGCCTCTCTGGCCCCTGTTGCTTGTGCCAGCCGAAACCTTTGGTTTGAGCGAGTGGCGGTTGGGACAAGTTATCTCAGCTTTGGCCCTCGGTTTTTGTTGCGTGGCAGTTTATGGGTTGGCGCGCCGATGGTGTCGTCCCCCATGGGCTGTGGCAGCAGCACTCTTTGTCGCTTTGTTTCCTGACAACGTGGCGGCAGGATGGGGAGGTTTGCTCGACCCCTTGCTCGTTAGCTTTGTGGCAATCTGGTTATTGGCAGCCAAAGAGAGGGTGAGATGGCTTTGCGTGGCGGTCGCAGTCTCTGCTGGGTTGCTTCGGCCAGAAGGGTTCTTGCTTGGGTTGCTCTGTCTTGCTCTCGGAGAAGAAGGAAAACGGTGGAGAATGGTTCTGGGAGGCCTCCTAAGCTTTGCTCCCGGAATTTTGTGGCTCGGATTGGGGATGTCACTGGGTCGCGGGTCAGGTTATCTGGATGAGGTGAGGGCCCTGGGTAACGCAGCCCCTGCTTTCCTGACCACCTTGTTTGCGACTCCCCTGCGGTTCTCCCCAGGTTCTGTCGAGTGGGTTGGTCAGATCCTTCGGGGAGAGATTGGCCTGGGTCAGGTTTGCTTTGGGATCCTCTGCGCGGGACTGTGGATTCTGATTGCAGTAGGCATGAGGCGAGCCTTTCGCAAAGACGCTCTCTGGACAGGGCTGGCTTTGACCTGGGTCGTCGGTTATCTTCTGATTCACACCTTCTTTGCGGCATCTCACTTTCGCTATGTTGCCCCAGCACTTCCCGCGCTTTGTGTATTTTTGGCCCTTGGCCTGCATCGAGCCACGTGGCTCCTGACTCTTCGAAACCAGGGAGTCATCGTCGCAGAATCCTGTGCTCTCGGGGTTCTTCTTCTCTCCCAATATCTTTCTGCCCCTGGGCGCGAGCTTCTTGCCTCGATCCCATCTTCGGCTTCGCTCACAATTGGTCTTGCCTTCCTAACTGGAGTTGGGATCTTATGGTTCGCCAAGCAAAAGTCAAGCCTCCTTCTGGCGACCTGGCTCGTGCTTCTAGTTGTTCCCTCTTGGTTTGTTTTGTGCTTGAATGGGGGTCGATTGTGGAGTGAGGTTCCGACTGTTGCAGCTTGGCTCAAAGACAAGGTCGGGGCTGACCGTCGGGTCATGGTTTATCACCCTGGACGAAGTTGGCTCCTCCGTTCTGGACTAGCTGACAATCACGTCGTGAGCGAGGCATGGCTCAGTCCCGAGAAAGGGCTAGAAGGGTGGAAGGTCGCTTACGCGGTCTGGCTTCCCTCCACCTCGATCATCCAGAGAGCCCCAGACCAGTGGCAACAACGAGCTGATCGGTTGCACTACATTAACGGATTCTCGCCCCTGAGCCAAGTCCCCCGGTCGCAGACCCAGGAGTGGAGGCTTGTGGCAACCGTGGGGCCATCGAACCACTCAGCCCTCATCTTCGAAAGGGCTGATCGCACCTTGCCCGCACGGTAGCAAAAGTAGCTAAAATCACAACTCTAAGCAAAAGGTTGCAATTCTATCCACTGTTTTAGCCCTCGCCTCTGCCGCCCTGGCTGCCGAGCCTTCCAAGTGGGACGTGAATCTTAACTTGGGCCTCGGCTTTGTTCAAAGCAATACCAGAAGTCAATCCATTAGCCTTTTGGGTCAAGCAGTGAAGGAGACGAAGGGAATTGACCGAATCCGAATCAACGGCGGCCTCTTTAATACTCGCCAATCCACTGTGAACGGCCCCTTGGTGACGACCCAAGATTACTGGACTTTTGGAGGTCGCTATGACCGCAACATTAGCTCCCGGCTTGCTGGATACGTCAGCACGCGCTTTACCAGAGATGAAATCGCGTTCCTCGATCTTCGCTCCCAGTACGGCTTCGGGCTTGCCTATGATGTCTATCCAAGCGACGGGGTCTGGTCTTGGCGAGTGAGTGGCGGTATCAGCTTTCTTCGCGAAGAGTACACAGGCAGTCTGGGCAGCAAGAGCGATACTGGTCTTGAGTTTGGCTCTAGTTACAAGCGAGCGATCAGCAAAAGCTTTTCTGTTACCAACGAAACAAGCTTCATTCCTCGCGTGGATGCCTGGGACAACAGCTTCACAAGTTTCGTAACAAGTCTGAGCTATCAACTTAACTCAAATCTGAATCTAGCGGTGATTTATCTAGTGGACTAGAGAACGAAGCCTGCTCCTGGTGCGAACCGAAAGTCGCAGCAGCTCTTCCTAACTCTTGGCTACTCGGTGAAGTTCTAGCCTCTTGGCTTTTGCTTTTGTGGCTCTTTCTGCTCTTCACACAGGCAGGAAGAGCTACATGCTTTGCAACTCCCTTTTTCGCCGCGAGTCGCACCCCAAAAAGTCTTCACGAGAAAGGCGAGGCTGGCAGCTACGATGATTCCGATCGTGAGGATTTCAAGCCAGTTCATCAACCAAAGATCCTCCCAACTTGCATGATCAGAACCGAGGCTAGGTAAGCCAGAGCTGTCATATAAAGGAAAGCAAAGGCTGGCCAGCGCCACCCTCCGGTTTCGCGCTTGATCGTCGCAAGCGTCGCCATGCACTGACAGCAAAGGGCAAAGAAAACCATGAGGCTGACCGCACTCCAGGGAGTAATGAGAGGACGGCCATCTGGCCAAGTAGCAGACTTCAAAGCGTCTCCCAAACTCTGGCTCGATTCGTCGACGTCGCTCCCCTGATTGAAGAGAATTCCCATCGCAGGAACCACGACCTCGCGAGCTGGAAAAGCTGCCAGAATGGCGGTGGTGAGGCGCCAATCGAATCCGGCAGGAACGAAAGCGGGCTCCAAAGCCTTGCCAAATCGTCCCAAAATCGAATCCTCTCTCTGGCGCCGTTCCTGATAGTTCTCTAAACTCACAGAGGTTTGGTTAGTTAGTGGCAGACTGCGAAACTCCCGTTCCAGGCTTCCGAGATCTGGCCGTGGAAAGTAGAGTAACGCCCAGATCACGACCGACATCGCAACGATGACGGTGCCAGCCGTCGTGATGAAGACCTTAACCCGGCTAAAAATCGTTGTCCAAACATCACGAAACTTCGGCCATTGGTATTGCGGCAGTTCCAACATGAACGGAAGCCGCTTGCCCTTGACAACTTTTTTGTTCAGGAACCAAACGACGGGAATGGCAACCACCATTCCCACGAAGTGCATCGCAAAGAGAGCGAAACCTGCCCACCAAGGGCCAAACTGAGGCTCGATCACAGCCCCGATCAGGAGCACATAGACGGGAAGCCGAGCCGAGCACGACATGAGCGGCGCAACCAAAATCGTCACGAGACGGCTCTTTTGGTCTGGCATCACCCGCGCCGCCATGATCCCAGGAATCGCACAAGCAAAACTTGAGAGGAGTGGAATGAAGGCCCTTCCATTGAGCCCACACCAGCCAAGCAGCTTGTCCATGAGGAAGGCAGCTCTGGCCAGGTATCCACTTCCTTCGAGCACGGCGATGAAGAAGAACAAGATCACGATTTGCGGCAAGAAAACTAGCGCAGATCCAACTCCCCCGATCAGCCCCTCGACCACCAACGACTGAATCGCAGGAGTCCCCTCTAAGAAGGGTGAAACAAAACCACCAACCGCTCCGACTCCAGACTCGATGAGATCCATTAGAGGACCAGCCAAGCTATAAATGGACTGGAAGACCAGGTACATCAAGCCCACAAAGAATGCGAGACCAAAAACGCGATGGGTCAAGAAGCGGTCGATCAGATCGGTCTTGCGTTTCTTGGGCGAGTCCACCGGCGAGACAGTTTGGCGCTTCACATGAGCAGCCCAGGCATAGCGAACCTGAGCGTCCAAGGTCTTCGTTTGTCCATGTGCGCCAATCAATCCCTCACGAATCTCATCTACTTTGTTTTCCAGATCTTGGGTCGCCAATAAAGGGGCGTTGGTCGCCCGACCAGGATCCAAAAGGAGTGTTCTGGCTTGCGCTTCTGTGATACTCATTCCCTGAGACTGGTAATGCTCGATGAGTCGCAACGCTGCATCAACCACAACCTTTGGGTATCCAAGTTCGATCTTGGGAATCGGTTTGTCGACCAGGGCCTTATCAATAGCATGCTTGAGTTCCTGAACCCCGATCCCCTTATGGGCGACGACAGCAACAACCGGTACCCCTAAAGCCTTTTCTAAATCATCGCACTTCAGGTGAAAGTGCCGATCCATCGTATCTGTTTGGGTGACTGCCACCACCATGGGGAGTTGAAACTCGGCAATTTGGGAAAACAGAAAGAGATTTCTCTCAAGGTTAGAGCCATCCAGAACAGAAACAATGAGGTCTGGGCGCCCATCCCCTACAATTGCCTCCGATGCCACATGCTCATCTACTGAGATTGGGGCGAGACTGTAGAGCCCAGGAAAGTCGATCACTCGGCAAGATGCACCAGCAAGTTCAAGTTTGCCTTCGGCTTTCTCGACCGTGACGCCTGGATAGTTGCCGATCCGCTGCTTTGCACCAGTCAGGGCATTAAAGACGCTGGTCTTCCCGGCATTGGGGTTCCCGACCAAGCCCACGGTGAAAGCGCGCCTTTCGGTTGTTGGAGTCATGAGGCGGAACCCTTTTTGCCCGGTGGCTTTGCAATCTCTTGGACTCTCAGGCAGCCACACTCCTCTCGGCGGAGACACAGGCTAAAGCCTCTCAGTCGGATCTCAATCGGATCTCCCAGAGGGGCGACTTTAGTCACCTTAAACTCGGTTCCTGGCAGGAGTCCGAGCTCAACAAGCCTGGGACAGACTTGGTCTCCCACTAACTCCAAAACACGTGCCGACATACCTCGGCGGAGGTCAAAAAAGGTTAGAGTCTTGTCCATTGGGGAGCCTAACCTTTGGAGTATACCGATTGGAACAGTGACTTTAAGGCTTTAAGGCTTTAAGGCTTTAAGGCTTTAAGGCAAAAGCGGAGGCGGGAACGCCACCGGAAGGCTCGATCTTAATATCAATCTCCCAGGTTTGCTTCACGTCGACTCTTTGGCGCGAGTTTCTCGGGTTGACCATTGGCAGAGTCACCTCATAGCGCAGTAGATCCAAAGAGTCGCTGATCCATATCTTATAGGTGCCACTCACAACGGTACTGTCTTCTTTGCGATAGCTGCCGGTAAACACGTTGGCTTCGATGCCTCTGACTGTTTCTTTCTCTTCGGTCCTGACCGTTGCAAAGTGGTGTTCTATCCCTCGGCGCGAGGCTGGTCCTCGAAACATGAAGTTCAGGACCTCATTGTCCGTAATCGCAGCTCTCGCCACAAGGTAGAGCTCCGGGATCATTCTGAGGTAGCCAGTCTTTGTTCGAACATCCTCAGTGACGTAGTCGACTTTGTCTTTTAAAGTGTGGACTGCCGCGAGGCTGTAGAGTACTTGCGTGCCATTACTGACAAACAAGTAGCGATCCACCCGGTTCCTTTGGCCCCGAACCTCTTGGCGAATCGCCAGGCGGGAAGGCCTCGACATCGCGACAGTCGTGGTGGCGGAATTGACCCCGGCCCCGTCGCTCACGGTTAAATTGATTGTTCCACTGAGTTCGACCGTTGAGTCAAAGCGATCCAGCATTCGTTGGATCATGTGCCGCTTGCCACTCCCTGGGGCAGCCTGGGGAGTAGCTGGTTGGCGAGTGGACAGGGCACTGGCGAGAATCAAACTAGACAGGGTCATTTCTTACTCCACTGAGTGACTTCAAGATCTTTTGTTACCACTGAATGGCGAGCGGCAACGAACAACCAATCTGATAGACGGTTGAGGACCTGAATGGTCACCATTCTTCCCTCATTTTCTTCTCGCCATTTTGCCACAACTCTCTCTGCTCTCCGGCAGACAGACCGAGCGAGGTGCAAGCGAGCCGCCTCTTCAGTATCTCCCGGAAGAATGAAGGATGTTAGAGGGGGCATTTCCGACTCCAACTGGTCGATACTTTGTTCCAGCTCCTGCACCAGGTCTTCGATATCCGCGACGACGCCGTAGGGGCTGTCCGGGGGCGATGCTACTTCGCTTCCGATCTCGAAAACAGAATTTTGCGCGTGAGCGAGGATCGCTTGGTATCGAACCCCGGCCGTGATCCGGGCGAACCCTAGGAAGGAGTTGAGTTCATCCAAGTGTCCAACTGCGTCAATAGTCGAGGAATGCTTCGGCACCCTCTCTCCACCGATCAGTCCTGTTTCCCCTTTATCGCCTGTCTTTGAATAGATTCTCACTCTTTATCCTTCAACACGAGGCAGACAAACTTCGGCAACATTTTCACTTTATGGATCTTTTTCGGATTGCTCAGCAGCCGCCAGAGCCACTCTAAGTGGAGTCTTTGAACAATTTTCGGGGCACGCTTGACTTTGCCAGAGAAGACGTCAAAAGAGCCTCCCACCCCCAATGCCACCTTGGCTTGAATGATCGGAAGTGTCTTTTGGATGAACTTTTCCTGGCGGGGAATTCCCATTGCGACGAAGAGAATCTCAGACTCCCAGACCTTGACTTCCTGAGCAACCACTTCGTCGTCGTCACAGGGGAAGTAGCCGTGTCTGGTTCCCACAATATTCACGCCAGGGTGGAGGAGCCTCAATCGCTCTGCCGCCTGATCTGCGATGCCAGGTGCCGCCCCAATGATGCCGATCCGATAGCCTTTTGCCGCGCTCAGGTCACAGAGTTTCGACACCAGATCAACCCCGCTGACCCGGCTTGCCTTCGCACCCTTGCGCTTTAGGGCCCAAACGACCCCAATCGAATCAGCAGTAGCCAAACTTGCCGCTTGATAAATCTCGGCAAGATCTGGATCTTCTTGGGCGATTACCAAACCAGAAGAGTCTGCCGTGACGATGAGATTGGGCTCAGAACCTTTGAGAAACTCGTCAAGCACAGCCACGGTCTCGTCCATTGTCATGGTTGAAACGGGTACGCCAAGAATGGGAATACCGGTTCGGGAAGGGCCAGGGGAAAGGCCTGTTTGCCTCACACTCGTCATTTTACCGTTCTGTATTCTCGGACGTTTCACCAGACCTGGAGAGGAAGGCCCCTTGCTCCAGGAAAATTGCTAACAGGTTCGCGTACAATTTACGTTTGAAGGATTAGGATGTCAATTACGACGGTTAGATTCAAAGTTAAGCGCCAAAACTCCTTGCAGTCTCAGGCCTACTGGGAAACTTTCGAAATCCCCTACGCGGAGAACATGAACGTGATCTCTGGCCTCATGGAGATCCGAAAGAAGCCGGTCACCACGGAAGGCAAAGCAGTTTCACCTCCAGCCTGGGAAGCAGCCTGTTTGGAAGAAGTCTGCGGCACCTGCACAATGTTGGTCAATGGCCACATTCGACAAGCCTGCACTGCCCTGGTGGACGAAGTCGGCATTAAAAAGGGCTCTACCCTAGAAGTTGAACTAGCTCCGATGAGTAAGTTCCCCCTCGTGCGTGACCTGATTGTGGATCGCTCGAAGATGTTTGAGAATCTCGTCAAGGTAAAAGCCTGGGTTCCCATCGATGGCTCCTATGACCTCGGGGCTGCCCAGCCTCAAGACGACCATGTAAGACGTCTGAGATACGAACTCAGCCGCTGCATGACCTGCGGTTGTTGTATGGAAGCATGTCCCCAGTTCAACGAAAAAACCAGCTTCGTTGGACCTGCCGCCATCGGTCAAGCCTTGCTCTTTAACCTGCATCCGGTTGGCAAGAGCCTCGAAGGGGATAGGCTCGACTACTTGACTTCCGAAGAAGGGATCACGAACTGTGGCAACGCCCAGAACTGCGTGAAGGTCTGTCCAAATGGTGTCCCTCTAACCCAAGCCATCGCCGAGCTGAACCGCCAAACCACTTTCTACCGCGTGAAGAAGTGGATGGGCTTGATTCGATAAGCTATCAAAAGGAGGTTGTCCCAAAGGGGATTGAAACCCCTTCTTTTGGGAGATGCCTGCCCCGCCGAGGCCACGCCCTCCGCTGCGCCTCGGCGGGGCAGGTGAGTTTCCAAGAGGTGGTCGGACTGCATTCTTGGAAACCAGAAGATTGGGCTGCCTCTTTCGAGACAGCCCAATCTTCCGTTGACCCTTAGTCCGTTGCAGGAGTCGCTTCGGCACTTGGTGCGAGAAGAGAGACGTCTCCGTTCACTGCGCTTGCATCGATCGCCCCCTTCCCTTTCCCCAAGACTCCCGTGACCTTTGTTGGCTCTCGGTTGTCATCCTTGAGTGTCAAGTCAGTTCGAACATGACCCCTGAGGGTAGAAAGATTGACCCTGGCATCACTCTCTTCCGGGGCGACGATTGTGATTTCGCCAGAAACAGTTCTGACGCTTACCTTGCCGCTCACCGGCTCAACCAAGGTAAGAGAAATGTCCCCAGAAGCAGCCTCAACCGAGAGGGTCTTGCCTTCCCAGCCGTTCAAGGAAATGTCGCCCGAGCTCGTCCTAAGATTTGCGGAACCCTTTATCTTGCTTAAGGTCAAGTCACTGGATTGAGACTCGACCGTGAGAAGGCTGGGAGTGGAATCACTCACGGAAATGTCACCGGAGTTCACGTGAATATCCACTGACCCAGTGGCGTTCGAAACCTTGACATCTCCGCTAGTAGTAGAGACCCGCACGGGAGCCATTGTTTGGACAACCTTCACGTCACCAGTGGTCGACTTTATCTCTACTGCAATTCCAACTGGGACAAAAGCCGTGACGTCAGCCTGGAGGTGGTCGGTTTCGTTGTGTCTGAGGGTGATGTGACTCTCACTCTCTTCGAGCATCGGTGTGTAGCGTTCGGCGATTTGTTTCGCTTCTTCTTCGTTATAGGCGCGAAAACGAGCTTCTATCAGAATCTGGGGATTCTCAGCTCCACCCTGGACGATGATGTTGCCCGAAACTCCCTCAACCCGCAAGATTTTCCCATCGGGAATGACCAGTGGCAAATCGACTTTCTTGCTCACTTGACTGGAAAAGAAGGTCCACGACCCTTTCCCTTTCCCTGCATCTTCGGCAGCCTGCCTGACGACGTCAACAGCCTTGGTTACACCCTTTTTGACTTCCGTCGCGATCTCGCTCCAGTTAACAGATCTGGCAACGTCCTTCGCCATATTCTCGATGTTCCCCAGGAGCTTGGACATCGGATCTTCTTGTTTTGCTTCGGAGTTCGCTTCCGTTTTCTCCTGTTGAGCAGAATCTGATGATCCGCCTGGGGCTGCAGACTCTTCTGCAGTTCCCTCCTGGTTCTCTTGAGGGTCTTCGATTGCCGTGATCAGCTCGGCCGCCTCTTCTGCCGTCAGCTTGCCGTCTTGAACAAGCTTTATGATTCGTTTGATGTCGTCTTTCACCTTTTCTTCAGATCCTCCAAAAGTTTCTTTGCCTCCGCCCCAGAAATCTCTCCGTCTTCGAGCTGTTTGAGGATTCGTTTGGCGTCTGCTTTTCGATCAGGGCGCGATGCCGCCTTCAGTGGTTCGAGTCCCATCGCTTCGAAGAGACTGTCGAGCCGAGCCTTGACGGTTGGGTAACTCAAGCCGAGCTCCCTTTCCATCGTCGAAATGACTCCCCGCGACCTCAAGAAAAGGTCGAGCAGTTTTTGGTGCTCTTCTTCGAGGTGGCTTGTTTCAGGAAGGGCAAATTTTCCCCGGAACGTGATCCCGGACTTTACAGAAGTGAGTTCGCTCACATAAAGATCCTCGCCAGTGATCGGGCAACGGGGCGGAATTGGGTGATAGTCTTCGTGTGACATTTTTGACCGCTCACCAGATCATACTTTGCCTTTTCTCACTGGGTTGCGGCCAAAAGTGGATTTTTTTAAAAAAGGGATAAAGATCTCTGAAACTTATCAACCGCGAGGATCGCCTGGCTCACGGACAAATCGCTCACTTTTGCCCCTCCCTGGGGTTCCAGAACCTGTAGGTTGGGAAAAGGAGGCGCCCACAAGCGCGAGATGCCTGGTCGGAAGAGGCCAACGGTGGGAGTTTCAGTGGCACAGGCAAGATGCAGAATCCCGTTATCGAGAGTGAAGACAAGTTTGGCCTTGCTCAGAAGCCAAACCACTTGGGGAAGGCTCAGAACTCCCCGCAAATCCTGAATTCCTGTTTGGGCTAGCAAAGTGGTTTCTTCGTCAGCTCCCTGCCAGAACTTCGCCTGATCGCTCGGCTTGGCTCCTACCAGACCAACCGAAAGGCCGCGGGCGTGCATCACGTGAACAAACTCAATCCAGTGGGAGGTGGGCCAAAGCTTCTCCGGCAGGCTCGCCGCCGTCGAGATCACCAAATCTGGTACTGGGATCTTAGCTGGACTCTGGGGAAGCAAATAGGAGCGGAGGCCTCCTGGAAGATGACAAAGGTACGCGAAGACATCGACGATATGACGCCCCATCAAACCGGGATACTTATCGAGGAGGTCTTCAGCAATCCAATTCTGGTCAACCCAGAGCTCGCCGCGATCACCACTGGCAAGAGTCAGCTCCCCTCTGGCGTCCTCCGCCAAGGCAGAGCCGACGACACTCCCGCCTGGCCCGGCGACGACCGTTGCCAAGGTTTTGGCCCAGGAGTCACGCTCCATGTTGACCACCAAGTCGGCTTCATAGTCTGACGCGACTGCGAGCATCTCTCTCATGGATGAGCCGAGAAAGGGGATAAAGTGAGCGACTCCAGGGATCGAGCCATCGAATTCGATCACTCTTTTGCCGCACCAAAGGGTGACCGATGCTCCCTGATAGTGACTCACAAAACACTGAGCCAGTGCCACACCAGCCACGAAATTTCCCAAGGAATCGTTTACGATCAGGGAAATTTTTGGCTGGTCAGGGAGAGCTTCGCCTTGGTATCGCCGCATATCTTTTGTTTCTGAATCTGGTAACGTAATTTAGCTAATGCCATTCGCTTTAGGTTTAGACTGTGGGGGATCTTCCAGTCGTGCCTTGATGATCAATGACGCAGGGGATATTTTATTCAGTGGGCGTTCAGGGCCTGCGAATTTAGCCTCAACACCCCGCGAGCTCATCATCAAGCACCTACGACAATGTACTGGGGGATGCCCTCCGCCAGATTGTGTCGTCGGTTGCTTTGCGGGACTCGTGTCGCAAGTCGAAAAGCGTCGTGCCCTCGAAATACTAGGGGCGTTCTTCCCGTCGGCGAGACTCGAAGCAAGGCCTGACTACCATGCCATCGCGGCAACCGCTGGCAGGGAAATCTCAGCGACTGCGATCTCCGGTACTGGGACGGTCGTCACAGGATGGAGCAATGGAGAAATCGTCAAAACAGGCGGAGGCGGTCCTCTGATTGGGGATGACGGCAGCACCTACCACATGGGTAAGTTAGCCCTTCGGGCTCTCATCAACGGCAACGAAGAGGCTCTCGGCTTTGAACCTTTGCTTGCCTCGATGGAAGAAATCTTTGGGTCACGAATTCCCCACGAAGTGGTGACGGAAGTCTATCAGTCTCCTTCCCCCGCCGCCAGTCTGGCGAAGCTCGCCCCATCCGTCGCTGCCGCCGAACAAGCAGGCCTCGTCTTTGGCAAAGAAATCGCCGCGACAGTTCTTGACCACTTGTCTGGCCTGATTGACCTCCACATCGACCGTTTTAACCCTGAGGCACTTTCCGTTCGGATCGCAGTGGCAGGAGGTCTGTTCAAGGTCGATCCGACCTACTCAGAGAGACTTTTCGCCCCAGAATTAGGGCCCTTTTCGCAACGAGCCTCGGTAAAGAGGCGATACTCTACCCAACCCCTTGAGGACGAACCGATCCTCGGTGCCGCTCGATTGGCAAAGCGATTGAGCCAAGATCTCAGTACCACTTAGAACAGACAGCAAAAAAGCATGAGCACAGAAGCTAGAAATCCTCGTTCCATCGGATTGGATAAAATGAACGCCCGTGAGATCGTCCGTCTCATGAATGAGGAAGAAGCAGCAGTGCTTCGTGCTCTCAGCCAGGCCGAAGAGCCTCTGGCTAAGGCGGTTGAACTCGCTGCAGAAGCCTACCGAAACGGAGGGCGGATCATCTATGTTGGTGCGGGAACAAGTGGACGAATCGCCACCATGGACGCAGCCGAAATGCCACCCACCTTTGGCACCGATTCCGATCGATTCGTAGCCATCATTGCGGGAGGCTCAGGGGCAGGAGTCACAGCTGTCGAGGACGCGGAAGACGACGAACACGCGGCTGTGAGTGCCCTAAACGCCCTGAAAGTAACCACGACCGACTTCGTCGTTGGAATCGCTGCCAGCGGGAAAACACCCTTTGTCATTGCCGCCTGTCGCCACGCTCGCCAAAAAGGCCTCGCGACCTGCGGAATTGTGAACAACCGAACAGCACCTCTCCTCGAAAGTGTAGACCTTAAGGTGATCTTAGAAACTGGGCCGGAGGTCTTGACCGGCTCTACCCGACTGAAAGCAGGGACTGCCCAGAAACTTGCCCTGAACCGGATCAGCACTGGGGCGATGATCCTGAACGGTAAGGTCATCGAAAACCTGATGGTGGATGTGAAGGCCAAAAACAACAAGCTCAGGGAAAGGTGCGCGAAAATTGTGCGCGAACTCACAGCTGCTACTGAGGAAGAGGCCCGAGCTCTGCTCGAGCAAAACGATTGGAGCATCCGTCGGGTTCTCGAGATTCTCAAGCAGCAAAGTCACGCATAGAATTCTCCCAACCAGACTCCCGAACCAATTGCACTAAAAAAAGTACAACTGGGAGAAATACGGGAACCTAATTGGCGCCGATGACGCCATAATAACAAAATTCCTCTGCAGCAACAACTGCATTCACCGTTCACGGCCATGAATACGTATTCAAAGAAGAATCGCTCCTTGATCAGAATCCGCACCGCTGCCACGATTCTTGTGACCCTGCTTACGACTCTCTCTCTCCTGGCTCAAACGCATCTCGGATCAGGAGATCAGACGTGGAAAATCACCAGAGACGTCCCCAGCGCCACGTGGGAGTATTTCACGGTGGATGTCGCAGATCACCAAAACCTCTTTGATCTGAACGTTCAAACAAGCAACGCTGCGACAAACCTCTACTTAAGAAAGGGCAAGAATCCCACCCTTGGCGAATTCACCCTCAGAGTGACCAGGCCGACCAACCGACAATCAACCATCCTCACCAACACATCCCGGGTTCGACTCAGTTCGGGACGATGGCACATCGGGGTGCACGTTATCCAGCCAGGCAGCTACACCCTGACTCTCAACCTCCGAAGGAGAGCCTCAGAATTCCCTGGCATGGGAGCAACGGTTCGCGACGGGCTTACTTCCTTCCGAATCTGGGCGCCGAACGCGCTCGGCGTGAACGTGGCTGGGCAATTCAATGGCTGGAGCGCTACCAACGTCTCCTTCGCCAATGAAGGCAACGGGATCTGGAGTGTCGATCTTCGAGGGGCTCGTCACGGTCAGGAGTATAAATATGTCATCCGAACTCTCACCCAAACGCTTTGGCGAAACGATCCTTGGGCGAGAAGCCTGACCAATTCGGTCGGCAACAGTGTTCTCTACCGCGACAACTTCAACTGGACATTCACAAACTACGTCACCCCGAACTGGAACGAGATGGTGATCTACCAGATGCACGTGGGGACGTTCAACGACGTTCCTGGCTCAGCGGTCGGCAACCTGGACACTGCCATCCAACGACTGGACTATCTCCAAACTCTGGGGGTCAACGCGATCAAACTCATGCCGGTTCATGAGTTTGCTGGCGACTACTCCTGGGGCTACAACCCCTCCTACCCATTCAGTGTGGAATCAGCCTACGGTGGCCCCGACGCCCTGAAAAGGTTCGTTGATGCCTGTCGCCAAAGGGGAATCGCTGTGATTCTGGACGTTGTGCACAACCACTACGGACCCAGCGACCTGGACATGTGGCGGTTTGACGGATGGGCTCAGGGCAACTATGGCGGAATCTTTTTCTACAACGACGGGAGGGCCGCCACCCCCTGGGGCGACACAAGACCTGATTACGGTAGAAGCCAAGTCCGCGACTATATCCGCGATAACCAGAACCAGTGGTTGAACGAGTTTCGGATTGACGGCCTGCGATGGGATGCCACTGCCTACATTCGCGAGACCGACTGGGGCAACAACCCCGACGGTTGGAGCCTGATGCAGTGGCTCAACAACACAAAGAACAGCACCACACCTTGGAAGATTTCGATTGCCGAAGACATGAGAGGCGAAAGCTGGATCACTCGCCCGACATCAAGCGGAGGAGCTGGCTTCGACAGTCAGTGGGCCCCCAACGTGGTTCATCCTCTCAGAAGCCTGATGGTGAATCCCAGCGACAGTGGAAGGGATATGTTCGCCCTCCGGGATGCCATCCGGGCAAACTACAACGGGAATGCCCTGAGTCGGATCATCTACACAGAAAGCCACGACGAGGTCGCAAATGGCAGAAGCCGCGTCCCTCAAGAGATCGACCCGAGCAACCCGACCAGCTACTGGGCCAGAAAACGATCGACTCTCGGCGGAATCATGGTATTGACGACCCCTGGGATTCCCATGATCTTTATGGGTCAAGAATTCTTGGAGAATGGGTTCTTCCAAGATACTCGGCCCCTGGATTGGGCGAAGTCGAACACCTTCGCCGGAATCCGCCAGATGTATACCGACCTGATCTCTTTGCGACGAAATCGGGCAGGGATCAGCCGAGGTTTGACTGGCCCGAACGTCAATGTACACCACATCAACAACACAGACAAGGTGATTGCCTACCATCGCTGGTCGAATGGTGGAGCGGGGGACGACGTCATCGTACTCATGAACTGGAGCAACCGCAGCTTCACCAACTACCAGGTTGGTTTGCCGCGCGGCGGTCGGTGGAACGTCGTCTTTAACAGCGACTGGGTCGGCTATAGCAGCGACTTCCAAAACACCTTCTCGCCAGACATCGACGCGTCAACCGCTGGCCGCGATGGACTCAGCCATAGTGGGGGATTCAACCTTGGCCCCTACTCGGCCCTGATCATCTCCCAACGACCCTAAATTTTGTGACAATAGAACGACGAAACGAGCAGTGAGTCTAAAATGACGAGGAGACTTCCGGCCTCCGGAAGCTCTTTCGAAATCCTCTCGAAATTGAGACGAAAGTCTCCTGGCACCCCACGACAGAAAGGGGTGCTTTTTTTTGAGTTTCGACCTCGTTGGGCAGATTGCGACGAGTAATCTTTGTGGAATGAGCTCGGAAGCAAATCCGCGATTTCCTGCGCCTCACACCCAGTTCGTCGGCGATATCAGCGTGACGGTGCTGAACGACGGCTACTTTGACTTCCCCTTCGAATTGTTCCTGAACAACAGTCCGGAGGAAGTGAGAGCACTGTCGGAGAAAAGTCCGCAGAAGCTCCCCATGCGGGGGTTTTTGAATTCATTCCTCATTGAAGTCGGGCAAGAGAAGATCCTTGTAGATGGAGGCGGTGGATCAATTAGTCCGACGGTTGGGAACAGCCGGAACGCCCTCGCCTCACTCGGCGTGACACCCCAAGAGATCACGAAAATCGTTACCACCCATCTCCACGCCGACCATGTCGCTGGCCTCTTGGATTCAGCTGGGGAGACTGTCTATCCCCACGCCGAAGTCTTCACTCATGCGGCTGAAGTCGCTTTTTGGAACGACAAAGGGCTGATGGCAAGAGCCGACAAGGAGTTCCAGTTCTACATCGGCTTGGCCCAGAGCTTTTCTCGCGCAACTGCTTTTCAAACTACTCAGTTTTCGGCTGAGCAAGATGTGGTACCTGGAGTCCGACTGCTCCCCACCCCCGGTCACACGCCTGGCCACACGATGATCCTTGTTTCTTCCGGCAGAGATCAACTTTTAATCTGGGGAGACATCGTGCACGTCGCAGCCATTCAGTTCCCCCAGCCAGATTGGCACCTCGACTTTGACATGGATGGCGAGCTCGGAGCAGCAACTCGACGGCGTACTATGGACAGGGTTGCCCAGGATCGAATTGCCATAATGGGCTGCCACCTTCCCTTCCCTGCCGTTGGCTATGTCGTGCGGGATGGCTCGGGGTTCCGATTTGAACCTGCTTTCTGGGAATTCTAAAAGACCTCCCAGGGACATTGCCGGGAATCTGGCGAACTGGTGGCAGGAAGCCAGATATGGGTGGTAACCTTCGTCTCTCGTTGGGGGGTTCGTCCTTGATCCTCTCCGGCGCACTCCTTTCTCATTGGACAAGAGGTATGAAGTCTAATACACCCTACGTTGCGGTTGTTTCGACCCTGACCATATCGATGGTATTGGCGATTTCCGCCCTGGCGACTGCCACGATTCAAACCTACATCCCGTCCGTAAGAAAGGCCCAGCCCGACACTCACCAACTGCTAGTTTTGAATCAATTACAGGAGGCCACCAATGGTTCGACAGATTCAGTCATTCGGATCACACCCTCTGCACCAGCGAGTCCTGCTTCTGGCAATCCTCGCCCGGCGGGATTTGTCGGGACGCCAGTGACAAATATCCCGAGTCCACTTCTTAGAAACCCAAGGCTGGCAAAATACGAACCAGAATCTGGCTGCTACCTCGGGGCCTTTATCGACCTCGACCCCAACCAAGGCAAGACCTTCCTTTGCCAGAACGGCCACACCCGCAAGTTGCCGGACGAATTTGAGAAAAAGACCGGCAAGGAGCACGCAATGTACTTCTTCTACCTTGGCTATGGTCGACCCTTGCCCATGGACTGGGTGCTGAGACTCCATGAGCTTGATAAGTACGTCCACGTCGCTCTGGAACCGAATGATGGGCTCGACAAAGTCAAGGACGACCAGTACCTGCGGGATCTCGCCGACGAAATGCACAAGAGCGGCGCAAGAATCTTTCTGAGATTTGCCAGCGAGATGAATGGAAACTGGGTCGCGTGGAACGGCAATCCCCGCCAATACATCGAGAAATGGCGACTTGTCACCAGAGTGATGAGGGAGAGGGCCCCGAATGTTGCAATGGTTTGGTGCCCCTACACCTTCCCGCGCGGGAACATTGATAGCTACTATCCAGGAGATGAGTGGGTGGACTGGGTCGGCGTCAATATGTACAGCGTTACCTACTTCAACCAGAACAAGCGAACCCCCGCCAAAGACATCGTGGCGAGTTCGATGCTTGACGCTGTCTACCAGAGGTATTCGGCCCGCAAGCCAATCTTTATATGCGAATATGGTGTGACCAGCTACTCCGCCCTCGAAGATAAAGAGATTCCCGACTTTGCCATCGAAAAGCTCAGTGAACTCTTCCGGTCGATTCGAACAAAGTATCCAAGGGTAAAGGCGATCAACTACTTCAGTGCCAATGCCCTGCTCCTCACCCACCGCCGAAACAACGACTACACCCTGACTGGCAACCAGCGAGTTTTGCAGACTTATCGCGATCTCATTCAGGATGATTTTTGGATCGGATCGCCCACCTGGCCCACGATTCTGAAATGAGCCAGCTGCTGGTCGTCGGATCCCTGGTCGTCGATACTGTGGCCAAGGTCGAGCGTTTGCCCCGACCAGGGGAAACTGTCTTCGTTACATCTCGCGAGCAGTTCCTGGGGGGAAAAGGCGCAAACCAAGCAGTCGCTGCCGCTAGGATGGGAGCCAAGGTTGACTTTATCGGGGCTCTCTGCGCAGGGGATTTTGAGTCTGAGTATGAGGCTCTCTTTGCCAAGGAAGGGATCTCTAGTGTCGGTGTGATGCGACTGAGCGAAGGAAGTACTGGCAATGCCTCCATTTGGGTTGGCCCAGACGGCCTCAACATGATCGCCGTCGACCCTGGTGCCAACATGCAGCTCACTGGCGACTGGGTGCGGAGTCACCAGGGCGACCACCCTTTGGTTCTCGCCCAGTTGGAAACTTCTGACGAGGCTCTCCTGGCCCTTTCGTGCGACAAATTGATCCTGAACCCAGCGCCGATGAGGGTCGTTCCTCCCGGGCTCTTAGAGCGAACCTGGCTCATCACGCCAAATGAGACCGAGACAAGTCAACTCACAGGGATCGAGCCGAACACCCCTGGGGCTTGCGAGTCAGCTGCCCTTGCTCTAGCTGCTTACGGCATCTCCCAGGTTGTGATCACACTCGGGGCGAAGGGTGTGTACCACTGGGACGGCTTAAGTGGCCACCACGAGCCTGCCCCCTTGGTGGATGCAGTGGATACGACCGCGGCCGGGGACGTCTTTAATGGGGCCCTCGCCGCCCTCATCGGCTCGGGGCTAGAGGTTCGGGAAGCCCTGCCGCAGGCTGTGGCTTTTGCTTCCCTCAGCACGACGAAACTCGGAGCCCTCGCCTCAATCCCCTTTCGAGACGAGCTTTTGCCATAAGTAATTTTACTAGATTTTCCCGCATCTTTTTTTCCACTTTCAGGTTCAAATGCAGAGACTCTGAAGCCAAAATGCCTCGCAAAAGACCCAAAAAAGCACGAGGAAATGGTGGTGCGGTACTGAATGTGGCAACGCAATGAAGCGCGCCGACGTTCAAGAGGGGCATCAGGTAAGGAGGAGTTGGGGGATGGTTATTTTTGGCTACCCATGTTCTTTGTGGGCCGGTCTTGGGCACAGCGAGCAGCATTTTGGGGGTGAGACGATGACTCGGAAAGGAACGTACGAGTGCGTCGCCCTGCCTTAATGCCTCATGTCGTAGAGGATAAGCAATGAACCTAAAGCAATTACATCTCTTGGCTGGCACAGTCTTTCTGACGGCCATGAGTTGGGCGCAACCTGTATTCTTTCAGGATCCGTTCAACTCAAATCCAGTTCTGAGTCCAACTCAGGTACCGAACGCTTGGTACACCGACCGCTATCGCCCGGCAGAGTTCGATTCCCAGTCTTTCGGATCAGATAACCGATTGAGGATCGGTATCAGGGCAGCTGATGGAGCTGCCCTGAGGGGTGGAAGTTTCGGCGGTCAATTCTATAACACTCAAGGCCGAAAGTTTGACCTGAACAATGGTTTCTACACGAGCATTTCCGGTGATGTTTGGATTGGAGCCGACTGGTCAACAAACTTCCGCCGGTCTGACATGTGGGGTACCGTCGCAAACAACGCGAATGTGATTACCGGCTATCCAATCATCGGCTTTGCAAACCTCACTGGAACTGCCTCTGGTTTGCGGGCGAGAGTTTGGTCTCAAGACGGCCTTGGCTGGGTAACAGTCACCAGCAGAGTTCCAGGGGGTCTGACCACAAACCGTTGGTACCGGCTTGAAATCCGTCTGAAACCAAACGTCACGGAGTATCGCATCGATGGCACTCTGATCTACTCCGACCCTACCGCTCCGACAGGTACGAAGTTCGCCAACATGATCATGCAGGCGTACAACTTCAACGACGCCAGCCTCGGTGCCGGTAACTTCCCTCCTTCGCTGAGCGACGACTACGATGTCTACTGGGACAATGTGAGTGCTATGCCGAGCCCAGTCTCAGGTTTTCCGGTCGACCTGAACGGGAGCTACCGCGCAGCAAGCTCCGGGCCAGTCGTGGCAAACCCTGTCAGCATCTCACAGAGAAGTCAGCCAGGGGTAGCTTTTGCTCAAACCCAAACCGTTCTCGGTCTTGGCTTTACCTGGGAAAGGAGCGGCGCAAATGCTGGTCCACCTGAAAACGTGATTGGCGGTACCTTCACCCCGTTCAACGACGGAAGCAAGGTTCCAACCACCCTGGTTCTCCCAACCGCAAACGGAACCGACTATGAAGCAGATGTTGAGTTGTCCGGAACGTGGAAGCCCTTCCAGTTTGGCAACGGAATCGGAAACGTTCCTCCCTTTGCCACTGGTGACACCTTCACTGTCGGATACAACAATGGTGTGAACAGGATCGGCGTCCAGTTCGTCACAGATGCCGTTACAGGTCTCTATGAGGCTCGAATCGCGAGCGTATTAAACGCGTCCGGATCCTTGGCAATCCTGGAGACAAATGGCACCCCTGTCACCTTCCCAGCCGGAACGACCAAGGTACGCGTTCGAGGTGAGATGAATGGTGGCCTCTACAGTGCAGAAGTTATTGCTCTCGACGGCCCCGGACCATTTGCCTGGCAACCTCTCGGCACCACCAATGGTTCCAACATGGACACGAACGTCCCCTGGACATTCAATGTCTCGAACATGGCCTTCACCGCCTACTTCCTGACCTACGAGCATATGAATGCCAGGGCAAATGCGACGGTCACGAACTTCTCAACGAGCGCAGGCTCCGACTGGATGTATGCCTTCGCCGACGATGCTTATGCGCGATCGAGCGATCCTTTCATCGCTTACCGAGTCGCCCAAGCCAATCTCTTGAATCCGATAACTGGATTCCAAGCCTTTCTCGCCCTTTCCGGCGGACAGACGTTCCAAGCGGCTGAATATGCAAATGGCCCTTACACCACGTTCAACCCTGACCCGATCACAGCAGCCCTCGACATGGCAGGAGCGGCTGTCACAGCGAACATTGCGAACCTCGATTTCGCCTTTGTCCGAAGCACTCCTGGAGCAAGCCAAACGACAGTTGGATTGAGCTTCCGTCCGAACGTCGGAACCGCTCAAAACATCTTCAGCGGCGCAGCACCAAACTTCGACGACATCCTGGCGAACACGTGGGGTTCCAATCAGGTTATCATCGACAACATTGCGCCGGATCTTTCCGCGCCGACCTTTGGTGGATCTGCTTGGGTATCACCAAACGTCGTGCAGGGCAACCTCGTCATAACCACCATCGGTGCAGACAATGGTTCGATGGCGTCTGGTCTTGACGGCCGTCCTGCCGGAACAATAACTTGGAGCGATGGCAGCATCACTCCTCTCACCATGTTCTCCGACATTGGAAACTGGTTTAGCGTCGTGGTTCCGATTACTCCGACGACACCAAACGGTACGGCAACTCTTAGTCTTACCGTCTGTGACCGGAGCGGAAACTGCACTACCGTGACCAGGACGTTCAATGTCAGCACGGTCAATATTGCCCTCAATATCAGTCAGCGTGGTGTCTTCTCCACCCCTGTAAACCGAGTCATCGAACTCAAGTTTGGCGGCACCGGTGGTAGCGACGCACCTGTCACAATCAGACGCGTCGTAACCTTCGGTACTCCGGTTGACCTGCTTGATGGCTTCGGGAATCCTGGGACTAATGGGTTCAATGACTCCCTGAGCGGCACGACCTTGATCACCTATCAAGATCTTGATCTTGCTGATGACGGCTTGGCAAACAACTCGTTCGCTCCCAACGCACTTCTGACCTTGTTCAGAGCAAAGGATCCCTTCTTCTCGCTTGCTAAGCAAGAACCTCTGAGCGGTTCGGCTGGTAGCTTCACGGGAACAGTGATCCTGAGAATGGGTGACGTGACGAACAACAACGTTGTAAACGTCTCGGATCTTGCTGTCTGGGCCGCTAACAACGGCACCTCGATGAACGTCAATACGACTCTGGCTCAAGCAGCAACACCACGACAAGTCAACATCGACAGCATGGGCATCGTTGAGCTTGGCGATCGAAACATCATCATCTCTTCGTGGCTCTTTGCTGGCGATCCTGATGGAGTTGGCAACTTCGTGCGAACTCCTTCGAGAGGAGGACGCTCCGGTGATGGTAGCTTGCCAGTCGATCAAGTCGTGAAGGAAACAGGCCTGAGTAGCCGCCTGGTTCGCTCGATGGATCTGAACGGCGACGGTATCTTGACTCAGCAGGAGGTACTCCGCTGGCAGTCCGGTCGACGCTAAGCTGAAAACTGGTAATCGTTGGGGGCATGTTATCGCCCCCAACGATTCCATCTGATAAAGATTCAAGGTAAATTAAGAGCTTAAGGAGCTTTTGCTTATCTTATTGGAGAAGAAAATGAAAATCGTTAAGTCATTTGCAGTTGCCCTCATTGGTGCGGGATTGTCCGTCTCAGCCTTTGCGCAAAGCATAAACGTTTGGCTAGAACCAGAAACCCAGGTCGTGAATCCTGGAGACCTTGTTTCGATTGGCGTTTACGTAAACGCAAACGGCGGGACCGCTCTTGCCCTCAGCGACGCCTACCTGTCCTTCACCTGGGATCCGGCTGTTCTGACAAACTCCACTCCCAACACGCGAATTGAGCCAGCCCCCTGGGATCAAAGCTACTGGGCACCAGGCGCACCAGTCAACTCTGACCTACAAGATGGCGACGCCAGACGAGAATTGCTCGGCGCCCTTCCGACCTTAAACCCAGTGGCCCCGGCTGGCGTGATGCGAGATCCAACCAACAGACTCCTTGCCACGACCTTGGAATTCACTGTCGGCAGTATCTCCGCACCAACCGCGATTCGTCTCTGGGATGTGAACAACGGGGCTTCTACGAACTTCTTCCGCGGCAACTTTGCCATCGGCCAATGGAACCTTGTGTTTGAAGACGGAACCTATTCTGAAGCAATTTTGAACCCAGTTCCAGAACCCATGACCCTCTCCCTCCTCGGGCTTGGAGCCTTGGCTATGCTGCGACGAAAGAAAGGCCGCGGCAACAAGGCCTGAACGAGAAGGATTCTGATGTGCCAAACTCTCAGACCGCATGAGTCAGGGTAAGGCACTTTCCGAGGAGATCACGGAGCTGTTCCAGTCGGAACAAGCTGTCATCAAGGTGGACGATCTTCTCAAGAAAGCCGAACACAAAGGGTTCGGCTTTCTTTTCATGTTTCTGGCCCTTCCCATCGCTCTCCCCTTTACCCCGCCAGGTCTCAGCACTCCCTTCGGACTTCTCATCATTTCCCTGGCGGTTCAGGTGATTCTGGGGCGAGATACCCCCTGGTTCCCCAGCAAACTGCGCGAAAAAACGATCCGACAAGGATCCACGAAGTTCCTGTTGAAGATGAGCAAGTGGCTGAAGTTCTTCGAGCGACTGCTCAGGCCTCGCGTTTCTTGGCTCTACCGAACCAGGGTGTTTCGATATCTGGTTGGCCCCTTCATTTTGTTGGCTGGGATCGGGCTCTCGATGCCCTTACCGATTACGAACACAGTCTTTTCGATGGCAGTCTTCCTCATTGGGCTCGGAATGATGGAAGAAGATGGGCTCTTCGGGCTTGCAGGGATGACCATCACAGCCAGTGGATTCATTCTCATGGGTGTGCTGATCTGGTATGTCATTCGCTATGATAGTTTTTCGTTTGCGCGCTCGGGCCCGCAGCCACACCCGCCCGGACAGCAGCTTTGGGCGACTCATTCCAAGCTTGGTCTTCCGGGCCGCCCCCGACCGCGCAAACCTGCTGGCGTCCGACCCTGAAACGGGGCGTTTCCCCTCAGAACCCACCCCTCTTCGGTCTGATAACCCAGCGCTCCGGTGGGCAGCCCGGGAACCGATGTGGGCCAAGGGGAAACATGAGGAACCGGGCGGGGGGGCCGTGGGCACCGGGGCGCTGGGCACAGAATCCTTAAACCTCCCTAAAATCGTCTGGCCCCCCAGGAAGGTAGAACGAGGGTGTAATCTCTGCCCCACCTCATGCAAACCGGCGTCCTGACCGAGGTATTCCTTCCTCTAGCCCTTGCCCTCGTCATGCTTGGCCTAGGCCTTAGCCTCACAGTCCAAGACTTCCAGAGAGCTCTGCAACTGCCAAAGGCAACAATCGCCGGACTGGTTGGACAGCTCTTGATCCTTCCCCTTTTGGGTTTTGCCGTCGTGGCTGCTCTCGGACTTCCGCCTTTCCTTGCCGCCGGTCTCCTGATCTTGGCATTTTGCCCAGGCGGGCCAACGTCCAATATCATCACCCATTTAGCCAAAGGCGATACAGCTCTGTCCGTCACCCTCACTGCCGTAGGAAGCCTGGTCACCGCCATCACGACCCCGATTCTTGCGACGCTGGCGGTTCAAAACCTGGCGCGACTCGACGCCACTGTGACTCTTCCCTTCGCTCCAACTCTCCTGCAGATTCTATTGCTCACCGTCGTCCCTGTCGGAATTGGCCTGACGCTCCGATCTCGCTTCCCGGAGGTCGCAAAGAAGAGCGAGAGGTCGGCAACTGTCTTCTCACTGGTCATCTTGGCACTCATCATTCTAGGGGCAATTATTCGGGAGAGAGAAAATCTCCCCTCATATTTCACTCAAGTTGGCTTTGCAGCACTCACTCTAAATCTTCTCGCCCTGTTGGCAGGCTTTACGATCGCAAAGGCACTCCGACTTCACTCTAAACAGGGGCTCACAATCGGGATCGAAATGGGGATCCAGAATGGCACGATGGCCCTCGTGATCACCTCAAAGTTTGCAAGCCACCCCGAAATGACAATCGGGCCAGCCATCTATAGCATCTTGATGTTCGTGACCGGGGGAATTGTGATTGCCTTCTCGCCCCTCCGGCGAGTCACTCCCAGCCATGAGACCCCAGCCTAAAAGGTCGATCTTTTGCTAAAGAAACTCACGAGTGCATGATCTGCCGCAAGGGTGTCCAGGGCTTGGATTTCGCCACCTTTTTGCCAAGAACCGTTCGGGCAAAGAGGA
>JALOLT010000036.1 GCA_025455775.1 Fimbriimonadaceae bacterium | reverse complement strand
CTGATCATGGGAACCCAATATGCTGGCGAGATGAAGAAGAGCGTCTTCACGATCCTGAACTACCTCCTCCCCCTGAAGGGTGTGATGGCGATGCATTGCTCGGCAAACATCGGCAAGGATGGCGATACAGCTCTTTTCTTTGGCCTCTCTGGAACTGGCAAAACGACCCTCTCTGCCGACCCGGAACGAGCCTTGATAGGCGATGACGAGCACGGGTGGACCGACGAAGGGGTGTTCAACTTTGAAGGGGGTTGCTACGCCAAATGCATCCGCCTTTCTGCCGAAGGAGAAAAGCAGATTTGGAGTGCGATTCGCTTTGGCTCGGTGCTCGAAAACGTGCCGCTCGATGCGAACCGCATCCCTGACTACAATGACGCAACCATCACGGAGAACACTCGTTGCGCCTACCCAGTGGACTTTATCGAAGGGGCAGTGCATCCTAGCCTGGGAGGCCACCCGAAGAACATCGTTTTTCTGACATGCGACGCTACAGGAGTCTTGCCCCCTCTCGCTCGCCTCACGCCAGAGCAGATGATGTATCACTTCCTGAACGGCTACACAGCGAAGGTTGCTGGAACAGAAGCTGGGGTCACGGAACCACAAACCACCTTCAGCACTTGCTTTGGGGCACCCTTCCTTCCCCTCAAGCCGATGGTCTACGCCGAGCTTCTGCGCGAAAAGGTGAACCGCCACGGCGCGAAGGTCTGGCTTGTCAACACTGGCTGGACGGGAGGGCCTACTGGAGTCGGAACCCGCATGAAGCTCTCCCACACCAGGAGTATGGTTCGGGCGGCCCTCTCTGGCGCTCTGGACTCGATTGAGTTCCAGACGGAGCCAATTTTTGGTCTCGCCCTTCCGACATCTTGCCCAGACGTGCCAGACGACGTTTTGCGTCCGCGCGATACCTGGGTGGACAAGGGAGCCTATGATTCTCAGGCGACCAAACTCCGCGACCTCTTCGAAGCAAACTATCAGAAGTTTGACCACTAGAACGTGCCAGCCTCGTGGCAATCGCTCCTTCCCTCGGCATTACGGATTCCGGGGGAAGGTTTTTGACTACTCCCGCTTGCCCAAAACTGCAACCGGCTGTCTCAACCGCCCAAAATGAGGGTCCAATAGGCTTTGTGGCGGACAGTGCCAGGATCGTCGTCCCAGTAACTGTATCCGAAGCCGAAACTCTTGAGGTCAGGATCCAGCAAAACAGATCCCAATTCCTGCGCAAAGACTTTTCCCATCTCAGAGGCTGATACAGCCTGATTGCCGATGAGGGCGACCGCCTTTGCGCCACCGACCTTGTTCGCCTCCTGCTTGAGATTCAGTCCGTTAGGATCTACGAATCCGTAGAAATCGAGTCTTGCCATGGCAGAGCTGTGAGCCTGCCCCAACTTTGTGAGGGGTTGGCTCAAGGTAAGGGCTGGGAGGCCCTTCGCCTTGCGCAAGTCGTTGATCTCCTTGATCAAGGATTCCCCGAGCCTTTGCTGAAAGAGAGTCGTATCGCTCAGGACTTCAACCGGCGCAGGTTCCTGACTCCCAACCACCAGCTCCTGCCAAAAAGCCGAAACAACCTTGCCATTTTGCGCAAAGAGGATCACTGGCGCTCCGCTGTTCGGAGCAGGTCTGGTGGTCTCTCGGTCGCCGAAGACACCCCACTTTGAAAAATCTTCCATTTTCAAGGTCAGAGACTCTGGCTTTGTGATCGAACGAGGCTCTTGGCTCCCCATCCCAGTGACCACGACATCCACCGTCACTGCGCTCGCGTTCTCATCAAGGCTCCTCAAGAAACCATCGATCCTCTGGATTCCCGCCGGAGGGAGGAAGTCTGGCGCGACCTGGTTCACGATCGGTCGATCTATTCTGGTAGCTGCCCTGAGGCTCGGTGCCGCATTGTAGCAGCCCCCTGTCTCGAGGCTCCAAAGCTCGAAGTGGAGGTGAGGGGCTGTGTTTTCTGCGTTCCCACTGTCGCCATTCCAGGCGATGATCTGGCCAGCGACGACTCTTGTTCCACTGCGAATCCCCCTTACAAAGGCAAAATCTGGGGTTCCCAGACCATCGTCCGTGCCTGGGGTGTCGTTGTTGATGTGAATATAGTTGGCCCGCCACCCATTGTCCCCGACGAGGGTCAGGAAGTTGCCACTAAGCTGTCCAGCGTTTCGGATCGTCACGACTCCATCAAAGCAGGCGACGAGGGGCAGCATCTTGGGGCCCATGATGTCTTGCCCGAGGTGACGTCTTGTGCCACCACCGCGGGAAGCCAAAAATGTGTCGCTCCATGTGGTTTTGCCGAGGACGGGAAAGACCATCGGCACGACAACGCGATCCATCGAAACTCCGTCAGAGGCCAATACTGGATTGGGAGGAGGTGAAATCCACCAGGGAGCGGTCTCGTTCGAGGATCTGAGCAAGGTCATCTCTCGTGCGAGGATGGCCTCCTTGGTCGGGATGGCAAAAATTTGAACCTGATGTCCTGGTGAGACGCTTGCGAGACGCAACCACCGGCCGGGGGTCGATTCGCTTGTGACGAAAGATGTTGGCTCGAAGCGGAAGGTCACAGGGGCTGGTTTGCCGAAAAACTGCTCTCTTCCCTGGGAGTCGAGCTGAATCTCGACTTCGACGATGGCGGTTCGCTTCTGGATATCGATCGAGCGCAGTACTCCTTCGAATCTGATTTCGGCCCCGACTGGCTTCCTGGGTGACTTCGCCACTGGGTTGCGGTTCGCCATTGATCCAGCGATGGTGGTGGCGATGAGTAAAGTGGCGAGAATTAGGAGGGAGGCCCTGGGGCTCGCGCTGGCCGGGGGCGGCCCGGAGACCAGCTTGGAACTTGCTGCCTTGTTCGGCTCCGGGCGGGATTGGCCTCGGGCCCGGCGGCGCGAGCGCGAAAAATGCGCAACCGCCCACCCAGTGATCTTTTCCAAAATCGCTATACTCCCGTCATGCCTCATCTTCAGCTCGAACTCTCAGCCAATGTGGCTCCCCTCGTAAACTTATCGGAAATCCTCGCCGATCTCACGAGCCACTTCTGCGAGTTTGAAACAATCGATCCTCTTTCCGTCAAGAGCTACGTGAGAGTGTCAGAGGTTTACCAGACGGGACCAGGAGCCCCGACTGGCTTCGTTCACCTTACGATTTGCGTTTTGGAGGGCCGCCCTTCCGACCTTTTGAGCCGAATGAGCGATTCCCTTTTTTCCCGCCTCCAAACCCACTTCCACCCTTACCTTTCTTCCCGTAAGGTGGGCGTGACTTTGGAGCTCCGTCAAATGGCCTCGGCGACTTATCGGAAGTAGAGGGCTTTTCCCAGTTATTCTTCTTCGGTGGCCCAGATCGGTCTCCGCCGAAGTCGCGGCGCGGTCGGTCGTCCCGGTTACCGTAGGGTCGGTCACCTTGGGGTCTGTCCCCGTAAGGTCGTTGCGGCCGATCGCCCCCAAAGTCTCTGCGAGGTCTGTCTCCGCCAAAATCGCGGCGAGGGCGATCATCCCGGTTGCCGTAGGGTCGGTCCCCTTGAGGCCTGTCGCCGTAAGGTCGTTGTGGCCGATCGCCGCCGAAGTCTCTGCGAGGTCTGTCCCCGCCAAAGTCGCGGCGCGGCCTGTCGTCTCGGTTACCGTAAGGTCGGTCACCTTGGGGTCTGTCCCCATAAGGTCGTTGAGGGCGGTCTCCGCCAAAGTCGCGGCGAAGTCTGTCCCCGCCAAAGTCGCGGCGCGGCCTGTCCCCGCCAAAGTCTCGGCGCGGCCTGTCGTCTCGGTTACCGTAAGGTCGGTCCCCTTGAGGCCTGTCGCCGTAAGGTCGCTGAGGGCGGTCTCCGCCGAAGTCGCGGCGCGGCCTGTCATCTCGGTTGCCGTACGGTCGGTCACCCTGTGGCCGATCCCCGTAAGGTCTCTGAGGGCGATCCCCGCCGAAGTCTCTCCGAGGTCTGTCCCCGCCAAAATCGCGACGCGGACGATCATCCCGGTTACCGTAAGGGCGATCCCCGCCGAAGTCGCGGCGCGGACGATCATCTCGGTTGCCGTAGGGTCGGTCACCTTGGGGCCTGTCGCCGTAAGGTCGTTGTGGCCGATCGCCCCCAAAGTCTCTGCGAGGTCTGTCCCCGCGAAAGTCGCGGCGCGGTCGGTCGTCTCGGTTACCGTAAGGTCGATCCCCTTGGGGCCTGTCGCCGTAAGGTCTCTGAGGGCGATCCCCGCCAAAATCGCGACGCGGCCTGTCGTCTCGGTTACCGTAGGGTCGGTCACCCTGTGGCCGATCCCCGTAAGGTCGTTGTGGCCGATCCCCGCCGAAGTCTCTCCGAGGTCTGTCCCCGCCAAAATCGCGGCGAGGCCGATCATCCCGGTTACCGTAAGGTCGATCCCCGTAGGGTCGCTGTGGGCGATCCCCGCCGAAGTCGCGGCGCGGACGGTCATCCCGGTTGCCATAGGGTCGATCCCCTTGGGGCCTGTCCCCGTAAGGTCTCTGAGGCCTGTCTCCGCCAAAATCGCGGCGAGGAGTCGGCCCGGCGGATGGCTCTTCACCCTCAATCGCGGGATCCTTAGGCATTGGGGCTGCAGCAACATCAGTTGACTCTGCCAAGTCGCCTGCCTCCAGTGCTGCGGCTTCCTCAGCCAATCGACGTGCTTCTTCCTGAGCTCGCTTCTTTTCCCACTTCTTCTTGCTCTGTTCTGGGGTGTAGCGGTGGCTTCCCACTGCAGCCATCATCCGAATCTGGCCAGTCACAAACTTGTCGCCGAGGTCAATGGCATATTCAAACGTGATTCCCGAGCGATCACTAAAGCTGTTCATTTGGTAGCCAGCGACCGTCACTGGGAGAGATTCAACCAAAAGAGCTTCCAAATCTGCCATGCGTTGCGTAACTGGCTCCCCGTCCTGAAGAGGGACAAATGACTCGGCATAAAAGAGTTTTAGGTTTTGCCCGGGGCGAGCAAAGGCAGTCTCACCATTCACACAGATTGAGTTCACAACGTTCTGAATCAAAGCAAACCACTCGGAACGTTCCTCTCCGGCGATCGGTTTTGCTCTCTTCAGCAAATTGCGCCGAAAGGTATCGAAATCCTCGGTCTGTCGAGATCGGCGCGAGTTGATAGCCATGGATCAATCATTATGGGGCCGTTAACCTGCTTTTGGGCGCAACATGGTGACCAAAAGCGCAATTGAGCCTAAGGAATCAGGCCTTTTGGAGCGGGGAACTCTCGCATTTTTTGCACCGTCAATCAGAGAGACCAGCGAGCCTTCACGCATAAAGTGAGTGAGAATCGACAAAATCACTCACACGGCGGTATGATGGAAGCCTTAGGCTGAGGCGAAATGTCAGTCATGTCGGTACAGCAACTTTACGATCAAGGATTCCAACTCCGGTGCGACGGTCGCTACCAGGAGGCAAAAAGTGTGTTTGACCGCATTCTGGCAGCAGACCCCAATCACGCTGATGCTCACTGGCAGATTGGCCTCGTTCAAGGTTTCGAGGGCGATTTCGACGCCTCAATCGCCACACTGCAGCGCGTTGTGGATCGCTTGCCCAATCATTTGAATGCTCGCTACGACCTGGCAATGACCCAGATGATGATCGGCCTTTTTGATGAAGCCTGTGCCAATTTCAAGGAAATCCTTCGCCAGAACCCGAACCACGAAAAGGCGAAGCAACAGGTCATCTACTGCCCGTGACAGGGGTGTCTTCCCCTGAGACAGGGGAAGCCTTGCACGACTCTCACGTGGCTTGATTCCCGTTCAGGCGAAGCCCTGCCCCCGGGCGGACCGGACGAGCGTTTGGGTTTTGCTCATCTGGTGAGGAACCGGTCGGGCCTGGCCGCGGGCGGGGGCAGGCAAGCCAAAAAGGGGAGAGAATCCGTAAAAGAGCCGTTGAGATCCCGCAGCTTTGACCCATCCCCAATGCCATACTTCTTCTAAACTAGGCGCACCCAATGGGAAAGAAGGAAGTGCTCCCAAACGTCGCCAAAGCAGGCGTGATCATGATGATCAGCCTCCTTGCATCCCGATTCTTAGGCATCATCCGCGACGTGATCCTGGCGTCCAGCTTCGGTCAAAACGCCTTCACCGACGCCTACCGCTTTTCTTTTCAAATCCCCGATCTTCTTTTCTTCCTGATCGCAGGGGGCGCTCTGAGTTCGAGCTTCATACCGGTCTTCAGCGAGTATCTCCACACAGATCGCGAGGACGAGGCCTGGCACGTCTTTTCCGCGATCGTCTGCATCATGTCGGCGATTGTCCTCACCTTTATCGTCGTTGCGTGGATCCTGGCACCCCAACTCACCCAGCTCATTGCGCCAAACCATCCCCATATCTGGAACGAGATCACCCTGATGAGCCGGATCGTACTCCCTGCCCAGTACGCCTTCTTCATTGGGGGGATTCTGTTCGGCACTCTCTACGCCAAGCAGGTTTTCACTGTTCCTGGCCTTGGCCCCAACATCTACAACGTCGGAATCATCCTGGGAGCCCTTCTCGTTAGCCATCTCGTTACCCCTTCCGTGGCAGGAATGAGTTGGGGAGCACTGGTCGGAGCCTCGATCGGAAACCTCCTGATCCCTCTCTTCGCCATTCGCCACATGGGGGCAAAATTTCGAATCACATTCGACTTCTCCCATCCTGGAGTCAAGAAAGTGCTGAAATTGATGCTACCGGTGGTGCTGGGCCTCAGTCTGCCAGGAGTCTTCGCCCTGCTTCTCCAATACTTCGGTGGCCTTTATGGCAAAGAAGGAGTCAACTCAGCCCTCGATACGGCGAATCGGCTGATGCAGGCACCGCTCGGAATCTTCGGTCAGAGCTTAGCGATTGCCGCTTTTCCTGCTTTGAGTCAATTCTTCGCCCAAAAGAAGATGGATCTTTTCCGCGATCAGCTCTCAAAAACTCTACGCACCACCCTGTATCTTGCGATGCCAATCTCCGCGATCCTGCTCTTCTTGCCAGCAGAGATCATCCAAGCCCTGCTCCAGCACGGCAACTTTACGGCAGCCGATACTGCCAGAACCGCACCAGCTTTGCAAATGTTCGCCGTCGGAGTCGCAGCCTGGTGCATGCATCCCGTACTCATGAGGGCTTATTTCAGCACCCAAAACACGATCACTCCTGTGGTTCTCGGCACTATCACGACGGTAGTCTTCATCGGTCTTTCCTTGGCTACTTTGCGGCTCGGAATTGACTTTTGGATACTGCCTCTTGCCGGGTCTGTTTCTGCCATTCTGCTCGTCGTAATGATGCTCATTGGCGTCAGCAAGATCGGAGAAGGCATCGACATCAAGGGAATCCTCCGAACTCTCTTCTTGGCGGCACTGGCCTCTGGTCTGACCGCTTTCCTCCTGTGGATCGGAGTTCAAGGAGCCAGGTCGCTCCCGCTCCTTCAATCCAGCCTGGGAACCCTCGCCCTCCTCGGTTTCGGCTTTCTCCTCTTTGCTTGGGGCTACTACTTCTTAACCAAAGCGCTCAAGATGCCAGAGGCTGCGTACTTTGAACGGGCCTTAAAGCGAGGAAAGAAAGAAGACCCTCAACCACCGGCCCCGGCCCAGCCTCAAGGGTAAAACCACCCGTACTATGCACAGCGTCGTGATTCTCTCGGGGATGCGAACCCCTATCGGTTGCTTCCAAGGCTCTCTTTCCACTCTTTCGGCTCCCCAGCTCGGAAGCCATGCCATCTCTGCTGCCCTCAGTGCCGCGGGCGTCGCTCCGGACCAGGTTGATGAGGTTTTGATGGGAAACGTCCTAAGCGGCGGACTTGGTCAGGCACCGGCTCGTCAGGCAAGTAAAGGGGCGGGAGTGCCAGATTCGGTTCCCTGCACAACAGTCAACAAGGTCTGCGGGAGCGGCATGAAAACGATCATGATGGCTGCCCAGACGATCCGGTGCGAGGATGCCTCGATTGTGGTTGCGGGAGGCATGGAGTCGATGACCAATGCTCCCTACCTGCTCCCCACCGCGAGGGCAGGATTCCGAATGGGAAACCAAACCGCCATCGACATGATGATTCACGACGGCCTGTGGGATCCCTACCACAACACCCACATGGGGAACTGCGGTGATCTCTGTGCCGCCGAAAAGCACTTTTCGCGAGAGGAACTCGATCGATTTGCCGCCCAGAGCTACAGCCGGGCCTTGGCTGCCCAAAGTGATGGGAGACTGAGTTCTGAAATCAGCCCCATTTCCATTCCTCAGCGAAAGGGCGACCCGATTACGGTGGCCCACGACGAAGAGCCAGGTCGAGGAAACATCGCCAAGCTCGCAGACCTGAGGCCTGCTTTCGATAAGAATGGGGTCACTACGGCTGGAAACGCGAGTTCGATCAACGATGGCGCAGCTGCTCTCGTCCTTGCCTCTGAGTCGGCTGCCAAGGAAAAGGGCCTCACCCCCATTGGCAAGGTGGTCGCCTATAGCCAACATGCCCAGGAACCCCAGTGGTTCACCACAGCCCCAGCTTTCGCCATCCAGAAACTCCTCGCCAAACAGAGCCTGACCGTCGCGGACATTGACCTCTTCGAAGTAAACGAAGCCTTTGCCGTCGTCGCGCTTGCCGTTGCTCAGCAGGTCGGGATCCCTGAGGAAAAACTCAACGTGAATGGGGGAGCCGTTAGCCTCGGCCATCCGATCGGTGCGACCGGTGCTCGACTCGTCCTCACTGCCCTGCACGAGCTCCGGCGCAGAGGCGGAAGGTACGCAATCTGCAGTCCCTGCATCGGCGGCGGCGAAGCAACAGCGATCCTCATCGAAGCTCTATAGATTTGTTTATAGGGAACTTGGCTACAGCCAGACCGACCAAGTTCCCATAATTCAAATGGTTGGCCAATATGAAGATCCTATTTGTCGCAGTAGAAGTTGCCCCCTATGCCAAAGTTGGGGGTCTTGCCGATGTGGCAGGGTCTCTCCCAAGAGCACTTGCCGATTTGGGTCACGACGTCCGGGTCGTGATGCCAGCCTATGGCTATGTCATCGAAAATGAGCAATACGAGATCACAAAGATCCGCTCCGAGATGCTCGTCCAAGTCAATCCTTATCGCCTGGCCCGCGCAGAACTCTACCAAGCTGATAAAAACGGAATCAGACATTGGTTTATCGATTCCAACGAAACTTTTGCCAAGGCGAGCAAGAGCGAGGAGGTCTACGCTTTCGGCCGCGATGACTATCTGACTTTTACCCATGCAACCTTTGAAGCCTGTGAAGAGGAAAACTGGGTTCCCGATGTCATCAGCTCCCACGACTGGCACACTGGCTTCTTTCCTGTCATTTTGAGGGAAACCAAGAGTGGTGTTTGGAATGGCGTTGCCAGTACCTACACCATTCACAACCTTGCTTACCAAGGCGAGCCCCAACTACGCCAGGGAGATCACGACCCCTGAGTTTGGCTGCCGACTCGAAGGCTTAATGGCGCACCTCTATGAGACAAACCGCCTGAGAGGAATCCTGAACGGAATCGACGTGCATGAGCACAATCCAATGAAGGATCCCCAGATTGCCTTTCCCTTTAGCACGGAAGACCTCTCCGGAAAAGCCAAAACCAAAGAGGCTCTCTCCCGGGAGCTCAATCTCGGCATCAAGCCAGAGGAGCCTCTCTTCTCGGTCATCAGCCGGTTGAGCAACCAAAAAGGCTTCGACATCATGGTGGAAGCGATGCCAACCGTCCTCACGACTGGCGGGGGATGGGTGGTTTTGGGGACAGGAGATCCTTGGGCTGCCGAGCAGCTTCGCCAGCTGGAGAAAAGATTCCCTGGCAAAGTCCGCTTTGTCCAGGCTTTTGATGCTCCGCTCGCCCAGCGCATCTACGCTGGATCGGACATCTTCATCATGCCAAGCTCGTTCGAACCCTGCGGTCTTGGTCAAATGTTCGCGATGCGCTACGGAAACGTCCCAGTCGTTCGGAACACTGGTGGCTTAGCAGATACAGTTTTCGAAGGCATCAATGGCTTTGTCTGCCAAGAGCGCACTGGGCCTGATCTGATGGCGGCCCTCTTCCGAGCCAAGAAGGCCTATGAAGACCCCAGAAGGTGGAGCCAAATCATGGCAAGTGGCATGAATGGCGACTACTCCTGGGATCGCAGCGCAGCTGAGTACATAAAGATGTTCCAAGAGGCAGTTGCTGCCAGAAAGGAACCAGCCAGGCCAGCAAAGCGAGGGTGAAAATTACGCCAAAGTTGCGGCCTGGGCTTTGATGTGCCTTAGCGCTATTTGCAGAGATGTCCCTGGATTGAAGGTGACTGGCTCGAAGGCTCCAGGGGTACGCCTCGGCTGGGACTCCCGGATCAGGGACAGAAGTTCTTCCTTCGTCTTGACGATGGGGATCCGTCCTTCAAAGACATCTTGCCGAATGTTTGCCTCCCAGGGTTGGTAGCTAAATGTCGGGAGGCCTGCGGAATAGGCTTCGAGAAGAGTCGTCGAGTAGGAGCCAACTGCGTACTTGATCTGCCTTATCATGTCAAGAGGTGATCCCTCGAAGAGTGTTGTCTGGACATACTGGGTCAGCATAACTTGCGGATGGCTCTTGCACTGCAAGGGCTGCTGACTTTGGTCTGCCACCCACTGCAAATCATGGACATAGTCTTTCTGCAGGTAGTCGGTCGGCAAAATGCCTCGCTTAAAGTCGAGTTCAAACGGAGTGGAGAAGTAACCGATGCCTTCACCGCTCCACTCATCAAAATCGTGTTGGAGGGCAGCGTAGTGCTGATCAAAGTAGGGGTTTCCGAATTTTACAATTCGGGTCGGAGGAACGCCGGCTAATCCAAGGGACCGACACGTTCTGGTATCGGCCACGAGCAAGAGGGGCCAAGGGAACTCTGTCCCGATTCGTTTGAGTTTGGCGGTCACGACGTCAATCCCCATATCTGGCACAACCATCACGACGGGAATCCCTTTCTTTTGGGCAAGATCAAGGAGAATGTACTCGGACTCCTGCTGATATGACTTACCCATCAGGATGCAATCGATTCCGTCCAATCTTCGATCCAAATGCTGCCTGAAGTCATCAAGAATCACTTCGATCGGAAGGTTCAGAGAGAGGATGAAGTCGCTACAGAAACCATCGTTGACGAGATCGCACGTGATTTCTGGATCAAGAAAAGAGGCTTCCACGATTGGGACCAGCGTTTTCGCTGAGAGGATTTCGCTAAGAAAGACGAGGACCTTCACCTTTGTTCTCCAGGCCGAGAGTCAAGGTGTCCTCCGTTTCTTGAGTTCCCTTGCCTCGGCTACCCCTCTCTTTACGCCGGAAGAATGGATCGGTTTGACGCAGTGGCACCAGGTGCGAGGCCAGTGGTAGCCAGAAAAGAAGCCAAAATGGCGAGAAGGGGCCCCTTTAAAGGGGTTAACCCCCCAAGATAAATCGCATAAGGGCCGTTCCGCCGGGAATTTGACTGGCGGCCAGAGCGAGGGCCATGCGACCCATTGTGAGGTAGCTCTGGAGATCCTGCATACGATCCCCGACCCATCTGGTCGTGGTGCTCCACCAGGCTCTCGGGTCGAGAGTCCACTGTCGGGCAGATTGGTTGCTGGCTCTTGCAGGAGGTGAAGGGGCTTTCTTTTCACTTGCTCTCAGAGAGCCTGGGCCGACCCGCACCACTTCGAGGGTCGAAACCAGCTTCCTTTCCGTGATCTTTGATCCTGTCCCGGCAAGTTCCCGAACCTCACTGACCGCTGTGTTCACCATCTTCACCCTGATAGGAACTCCAGCTTCGCGATTCAGGACCACAGTCCCGTTCCCGGTCATCCGTGTTGTGACCTCTGATACTGCGTCGGCTCGATCCTTCACAACCTCCAGGGCGTCGTTTTCCAAAACTGTGTAGTTCTGGGAAACTCTCACGTCAAACTCGATGTCCTTGTCTGTAATCGTCTTAGGAGTCACGGTGTAGTTCAGAGGCGCATCTCCAAAATTTTTGACAAATTGGAAACTTTCACCGACCTGAACCCCAGCCTCGGGGATTTCCAAAGGAAGATAGGTGATGTCGGGGAAGCGGCGGATATGGAGGCCTGGTAACTGAACTGGCAGAGCCCGATCCGGGGCAGAATTTGAGATAATCCGCCCCTGGGGACTGAAAACGACCGTCGTTTTGGGGAAGAAATCCTGGACGTTCCTGACGGTCAAAGGGAGCTTTGCTCCGTTGAACTTCAACTCGCTGGAGGTGATTTCGTTCGTCGCTTTGCGGTTCCCATTTTCGCCCGCAAGTCCCAGAACCAAGACTCCCATTGCGACCTCGGCTGTTCCTTCATTTCCCCCTAGCAGAGGGAGGAACCCTTCCATCTTCACGGTCATTTGATACTCGTGTTTTGCATCTGGGCTAAACCCGTAGGCAAAGGGGGTCAAGGTCAGGGCGGCAAGGGTCGCGGTGAACATAATGACTGTAGAGAGTCTGACGAACTTCCTCAGCCAGAGAATCCCCTTTTCGCCTAAAATCGTCCAAAGAGACCAGGAAATCCTCTCACGTGAAACTCCCTGCTCCCCTTCCCGAAGGCTCGATGGTTGGCGACCGGTTTATTGTTAGTCGGACGCTGGGCCGGGGTGGGTTTGGCATTACCTACCTTGCCGAAGACCTGGCACGATCTGCAGTCGTCGCTCTCAAGGAGCTCGCGCCGCCGGAGGCGATCCGTCAAGACGATGGCTCGCTCAGCTTTAGTGCCATCGGGCCAAGCGCTGCCCAAAGACTTCGCCACCAGTTTGTGAGTGAGGTTTCGATTCTGGAAAGAGCGAGGGTTCCGAGGGTTCCGAGGGTGATGGGAATTGCCCACGACAACGGCACTGCCTACTACGCCACCGAGTACATCGCAGGATCAATCACCCTCGCCACCGTGCTTCAGAGGGACGGCAGACTCACGGAAGAACAAGTTGCAGGTTGGATGAGACTCCTTCTTGATACCTTGAACCATCTCCACAAACTTCAGATCCTCCACCGCGACATCAAGCCAACAAACGTTTTGGTTGCGCCAGACGGAGTTCCCTATCTCATCGATTTTGGAAGTGCTCGATCTTGGGCTGCGTTCTTCACCCAGACCCATACCGTTCAGTTCACGCCAGGCTTTGCTCCCCTCGAACAAATGACGGAAAAAGCCACGCGAGGGCCAGGGACGGATCTTTATGGCCTTTGCGCCACTGCCTACACTCTGCTTTCGGGATCACCGCCGCTGGACAGTCTCGCTCGGTCGGCTGGTCAGGAACTTCCCAGGCTTTCTACCGTGAGGCCAGATCTCTCAGATTCCTTTGTGGAGGCAATCCACGCGGGGCTCGCTTTGCACCTGGCGGAACGTCCCCCCTCAGCCCTGGAGTTGCTTGCCCTCCTAAATCGCTCTGGTAGTGACCGAGGAAAGACTGGGTCAGTCTTAGATCTGGATCAAAAGGCGCTCAGATTAAAACGATTCCGCTTCGACCAACGTGAATGTCCCGTCTCGGGCGAACCCCTGGAGCGGCCAAAGCCACTGAAGAAAGGGACATGCCCTGTGTGTCGGGCAGGACGCATCGTGGTTCGCAAGATCGAACAAAGGCTTTGCCCCTCGTGTCGCGTGGGGCTTTTGAGCGAGGTTTCCCCCACAAACCAGCTCCCCTTTTGTCCCTCTTGCCGGATCGGCCGGATGAAGGCCAGCGGCGGATTTTTGGGCGTCGGGGCCCCGAAGGGTTACCGTTGCAGCTCCTGCGATTTCCACCTCGCAAAGACCAGGGACGGCTGGGAAGATCCAGCCGGTGAGGTAAAGGATCTCGCCCAATGGCGAGCCCAGGCGGGACGTCCCCAAAAGGTCTGGACTTGTGACGTTTGTCCTGCCCAGCTAGACGAACTGCCAGACGGAAGGTGGCGACGTGTGGTGAGAGGAGATGATTCCCAAGACCCTTATGATAGCCTCACCCCCGACGAGTGGGCACGAGTCGCCAACGGCCTAGATCCCGGAGCTGGCAATGCGGAATGTAATCACTGCCAGTCAGATTTCTTTTGCGAGGGCGGCACAACGACTCTTCTCACTGTTGAGGGTGCCCACCAAAACGCCTTTGTCGCAAGCTACTTTGGCGAGGCTGTTAAAGATGAGGATCTCCCCTGGGTTGCGGTGGGAAAATCGAGCGGCAACCCAGGAATGGTGTGTTGGAATTCGGAAATCGAATTCGACGATGCCTTGAATGGCCACCATCGACTGGTGCGAACCAGGGATCGTCGATTGGCGGCAAGGCTCGGGGAATCCCACAGCCTCCCAGATTGGCATCGTTTCGCTCAAGACTTGCCTGCCGTCGGGCTTGAACAAGAACTTCAGGACGAGCTTTTGGAGGCCCTCGCCGAAGCCTACCGAGAAGGCGAGATCCCATTTGACCAAAAGCAAGCCCATCTGTTTTGGCGCGGGAAGGCGACTCAGTGCGAGTCAGAAGGAGAAGGTTTCGTCCCAGTCAAGGCTGGGATGATTGAAATCACGAGTGATGGACTTACATTTGGGTCGCTGTTGCGCAGGCGTTTCAACGACATCAACCTATGGGTTTCGGCGATGGCAGAGGACGACCTACTGGTTATCCAAACCAGATCTGGCGAGGCAGCCTATTTAATCGCCCCTCAGACACTCTCGTTCCGGCTTGTCTCTGGTAAGCAAGAAGTCACGCTTTTTGCTGGCGATCTCGCCACCAGGATCAATCTGCATCTCAAGAAATCCTAGCAGGAACCGACGGATTGGTAGAATGGTTGTATGTCTCGTGAACCAGTCAGCTCTTTGATGGGCTGGGTGCTTGACGACTTGAGGAAATTCTGTTGTTCAAAAAGATCCCTCCTGGAATAAGGGTTTCCCTAATCGCAATTTGGGTGGTAACCAGCGGATGGTTCCTGTTTCGAGCCTTTGGCTATCTTAACTTGAGGAACTTCGAGCCGACCCCTGTCTCCTCTGGCGAGTACTTTAGCTTGATCGCTGTGGCCCCAGGCACAGGGTACCGAATCATTGTCGCGAACGAAGTGGCTCAGCTGGCGGAGGTTGACGAACGCGACAAGGACAAAGCGATGAGCCAGCAGAACTTGTCGAACCCCAAGAGGCTACCGATCAGGGATCTTGTCGAATCTCTGAGAGGGGATGAGAAGGCCCTGGGAAATCTTGTCATGTCGCTAAACGACATCAATCAAGACAGCCTTCCACCAGTCAGAGTGATTTGGGGCAAGGAAAAGCTCGACAAAGCCTTTGCAGGAGACGCGAACACTCTGCGGGAATTAGAGCGAGACCTCAACATGAGGCTCGACGGAAGCCCGCTCGAAACCTTGAACCTCGACAATCTCTTAAGAGGGATTGTTCTGGAGATTCCGGTGGAAATTGAGGTTCTGATCGGAGGCAAGCCCCGAAAGATGATCGCAAAGGTTCAAGAAGCCTTCCTCCCTCCCTTTGCCCAGCGGATCGAGAATCGCTTGAGCGAAAGATTTAACCCACCCCAAAATGTGATCCTGGGTATCTACCGCGAAGAATATCTTCGAGAAATGGACGGGAGGAGAGACGACCTCAAGGCTGCGATTCAGGCCAGGTTCGACGAGGGGCGCCTGGCACAACTGAGGGAAAAACCAAACCGTATCCTCAGCTCAGCCCAAGTATTGGTGAACGAAACCCACTTTGAGGGAGCAAGGTACGAAACCATTAAGGGTAACAACAACAAGGAGTTCACCAACATCACTATTCGATTGACGGAAGAAGGTCGGATGAGATTGTGGAAGTATAGCCACGACCGACCTGGATTCCAACTCCTCTTCATTCATCGAGGAGTAGCCCTCGCTGCCCCCCGCATCAGTACCGAATTGGCCGAGTCAGAGGTCACAATCACGCAATTACCCAATAGCGAATTAGCGATTGATGCAGTAGAGTCTTTGAACAGAGTAGCAGGTAAGAAGCCCATATGAGAACTTTCGCCATTATCGGAGCAGGATTGAGCCTGCTTGTCGTGACCGGATGCAACCAAGGGGGAGGCTATGTCCCACCCAAGGAGTCCACTGTCGTTAAAAAAGTAGATCTGCAGCCAGGGCAAGAAAAAAGCCTTTGGCCCATGAAGGTCGGAACACAGTGGACCTACGAAACGAACGACACCATCTCTGGCCCCCAAAACCGATCCTCGTCGAACGAGATCACTCTCAAAGTCGCTAATCTAACCGAAATCCCAGGCGGAATGAGGGCGAATGTCGACGTACTCGTGAAAGACAAGGTGGAGGACAAGAACATCTGGCAAATCACCACCGAGGGAATTTCTCAGGTCGCAGGAAGTGGTGGAACATCGACCTACGAACCACCCTTCAAGCTCGTCCCCTTCCCGGTGAAAGAAGGTGATACTTTCTCCTTTACGGGGATGGGCCCCGCCCCCCTCTACGCCAATGCGAGCTCGCGCGGAACAAAGCTCCAACAACGTGTCAATGGAAAGGTCTTAGGCTTCATGGAAGTCGACACAGGGATGGGTCCGATGAGAGCCCTGGCAGTTGAGCAGACCAACGCCTACACGCACCAGGGAACTGACTTCACGAGTCGCACCACCAGTTGGTGGGTTCCGACCGTAGGCCTAGTTAGATTTGTGCAAGAAGCTACCGGTGGAGGCGTTACCTATCGCCAGACACTCAGGCTGAAATCACACACGGCTAAGTAAAACCAGTAAAGTGAAACCATGGCAACCAAATTCTTGCTTCCAACCACGGTACTTCTTATCCTGGCATTTTTAGCGGGATGCGCGAACCAACAGGCCGCTGGCACTGCGACCCCAGAAAAGCCTGCCGCTGGGGCGTCTACGACGCCGACGACGCCAGAACCAGCCCCGGATCCTTCGGCTATCCCGGCAGAGCTCCGTCATGATGCCCTTGCCTACTATGGCCTGTTGAACAAAGAAGCCCTGACCTATGAATACATCCCGAACAAAGGGGCGACTCCCGAGAGCGGGGCGCAACAGGTGGAGTTCCGCGGAATGGAGAAGGGCCAGGCCAAGTTTACGATCCTGAGAACGGGAGCTCTCGCGATCCTTGGCTCCGACGATGTCAACGCCACCCAAGAGGGCCTCTTTACCACCAGAACTCAGCTAGGAACCATGGATCCTCCGATGCTCGCCCTCCCCAAGGATCTCACAGTCGGGAAGGAGTGGAAAGTCGACCAAAAGCTAAAGGCACCAGATGGAACGGATGTGACGATGAACCTCACCAACAAGGTTGCGCGTCAAGAAAAGATAAAGGTGCCTGCCGGAGAGTTTGATGCCCTCCTCATCACGGCGAATGGTCAAATGAAGCTAGCCAACGGTACACGCAACGTCAGGGCTAACTCCTGGTATGTGAAGGATATTGGAGTCGTCAAGATTGAGCTTATCTCGAAAGATAACGACGGGAACGACGTCAATTCTATCATCCAACTTAAGCAGGCCCCATAGGTGAAAAAAGATGGTTGCCCCTCTGCTCGCCCTCGCAACATTGACCTCGAGCCCGAAGGTCGAGAACTACTTCCCTCTGACTGAGGGGCTGACTCTCACCTATGAGAACAGGGTTGCTAAAGAAACTTGGACGTCTGTGGATGTCGTAGGGGCTCCCGTAAAGGTCGGGGAGCGAATGGCGACGCCGATCATCACCAGGGTTTCTGGTCGAGAGGTGGATCGCGCCTACTTTGTCATCGAAGACGAGACTGTCCTGCTGGTGGCTTTTTCGGCAGAGCGTCCTTTGGCCACCCCCTATCCGATGCTCAAGGTGGGATCGAGCCGGGTGAACTGGGACTTCGCGGGAAACACTGTCATGCAAGGCGAGGAAACCGAGCAGATGAGCAAGGGATGGTCTCGACCTAGCCGACCCCGCACCCTTGATAAAAAGAGGTTCAACACTGTGGAAATGTCGATCGAAGACGTTGTCGGTGCTGCTTCGGGGGTACCGGTAGTGACCCGCTACACAGGCATCTATGGCGAGGGAATCGGGCTCGTGGAAATGACATCGGTCGAAACAATTGGGAGACAGAGAACTGAAAGAACCCGCCGACTCGTATCAATGAGACAGGCTGAAAAACGGTGATCGTCTCCCCTTCCAAACTCCTCTTGGCAACACTTGGTCTTACGCTTCTGGGCGTTGGTCTGGTCGGGTGCCAACAAGCGAAGCTCGCCCTGCAGGATCCACCGAGCCAAGTCGAGCCAAACCGAGCCTTGCCGGATCGCACTTACCAAACCATGGAAGAGCTCGGTCCGGAAGTTTTGCCAGGAACCGAGGCGAATCTGATCATGCAGGGAACGGTGATCCCAGTGACGCTCTCCCACGAAACAAATGGTGAATCCCTCACCTTGAAGTTGCAATCCTCGGGAGTCCTCGTTGCCGAGGAAAGGTACCGCGTGATTCCAGGCCTCTTTCAATTCGTCGGTGCCAGTGGAGAGTCTTACGTGCCTCCCATCACTTTGGCAAAATTCCCTCAAGCTAACCGAGCGAACTGGGACTGGGATGGCAAGGTGATGCTCGCCTCGCAGAGCTACCCTGCGAAAGCAACCATCGCTTCGAGCCCCGATCACCTCAATTCGGCTGGTGGTCACTTCGAGACGATGCTCGTGACAGTCGAGCTAGAAGTGAGCGTGGGGGCAAAAGATCCCTCCCGCCGAACTCTCAAGTTTTGGATGGCACCTGGCAAAGGGGTCGTCAAGCGTGAGCTTGGAAGCAATGCCACGCGGGAGCCTCGGGCTACGACAGAAACGAACTGAGGCTTAACGTGGTACCGCTCGACATGGCCCTCCGCCCTGAAAAGAGCCAAAAATCAAGAACCGATTGGTGGCTCCTCCTCTCGACTGGCCTCCTCATCCTTGCCGGATTTCTTGCCATCTACAGCGTTGACCACTCCCGCGGCAATCTGACATTCTTGTCTCGCCAGCTATTCTTTGGAGTTCTGGGAGGGCTACTGTATCTCTTATTCAAGCGGATCGACCTGGAGTGGTGGCGCAAAGCCGCAAACCCCCTCTATCTCTTCAACATCGCTCTTTTGGTGAGTGTTCACTTCCTGGGAAGAGAGGTCAACGGTTCTCAGCGGTGGATCGAAATCGCGAGTATCCAGTTTCAGCCGAGCGAACTGAGCAAGCTGCTTGTTCCAATCACTCTCGCCGCTTTCTTCGCAAATCGTAGCGAGGAGATTCAGTCCTGGCGCACGCTCGGATTCTCGTTCCTCCATGTTTTGCCGACAGTTGGGTTGCTACTGGCCCAGCCTCACATGGGGGGCGCGATCTCCATTCTCAGCATTTGGTTCGTGATTTGCCTCTATTCGGGAGTCCCTTGGAAGAAGCTCGGCCTATCTCTTGCGGCTGGTGTCACTCTCTTTGGCCTGGCTGCCTTCACACCCCTTCCGCTCCTTCAGGATTATCACAAAGAGAGGCTCGCGACAACCTTTAACGTTTTGAAGGGGAACGAGGCAGATCGTAAAGGCAGTTTTTATCAACAGAACCGATCCATCATCGCCATTGGCACTGGCGGTGTGAATGGAGTTGGCTTTCTCAACGGCGAACAGAAGGGTGCCCGCTACATCCCCCACCAGCAAAACGACTTCATCTTCTCAGTTGTCGGGGAAGAAGGTGGCTTGGTGGGATCGGCGATTCTATTGGGCCTGTTCCTCTTCTTTTTTTACCGAGTCTGGCTGGTTGGCTTCCTCACGCGGGATCCCATGAAGCGAATGGTTTCCGGGGGAATTCTGGCGGTTCTTTCCGTCCACACTGTCATTAATCTTCTGATGGTGCTCGGGATTGGCCCTGTTGTGGGCCTGTGGCTCCCCTTCTTAAGTTATGGCGGAACTGCCCTCGCAACCTGCATGGCGATGATTGGCCTGCTCGATCAACCGGAGCCAGAGTCGGCGTAGGCTTAGTCGGAGACCGGTGGGTTCGTGATCGTGACAACTCCAGTTCGACTCACCAGAGCCCAGTCTCCTTGGCGACGAACGACGCTCCCTCCTCTCACCGTTCCCTTGCCAAGCGGTAGCCACAGGGGTTGATTGACCAATTCCGTTGGCCAAACGGGAGACCAAGTTCTGAGTTCCGCAGCCACATCCACAATGGTCTTCGGAATTTGCCTCGCATCCTGGTTACTCAGTCTCATCAGACGGGAGAGGGCCGATTGCGGAAGAATTTGCTGAGCATAGACAAAGAGGCTGACCGCATGGTCGAAAGAGGCTTTGGATTTTCCCTCAAGGAGCTTTGCGTTTGGGCCGTTCCGACCGATCTCATGGATCTGGGGCGTGACCTTCTCTTTCACGTAGCCTTTTAGGTCATCGAGGCTCGCTCCCATCGTGTCGAGAGTCGTGAGCTTCTTCTTCTCCATCTCTTCCATTATCCAGCGCAAGAAGATTCGCTCCCCGATGTCGCCATTCGCCCAGCTCTCTGGCTGATCGAAGGGGCCGATAGCAGGCAGGCTGGCATGTCCGTATTCGTGAGCGACTTCCCTGGCTCGCTCGACTGGCTTTACGAATGAGGCGATGTCGTAGATGTAAAAGGTGTTGGTAAAGACTGGTTTTCCGTCCACCTGCTCATTTTTGTTGTGGATCAGCAACTGCTCGCCGCCTGCCTTTCCGCCAAAAGCAAGGTACACGTCTACGAAGCGGCCATAGGTATCAGAGCGGTGATCCAGGTTCAGGCGATAGCGGTTGAATTCCCAGAGGCGAGTCAACATCTGGGCAGCCTGCCTGCCCTCGTCCTCCAGGGGGTTCCCGCGTCGAAACTGCGAAAAGACTCGAAATCTTGTGTTCCGAGTGTCTACATCTTTATCGAGGCGCACGTTGCCAAAAGTGAGGAATCGAAACTCCCAGGAGAACTTGGGGCACATGTGAGCCGGATCGCGAGGCTGTTCGTTTTGCACCACTTGTACCGATAACACCCCCGTCTCTGTGCCGATGAAGTTCCCCTGTAGGATGAGGTAGGGATCAGTCTCATTTTCGGGTGGTTGGCTCGGTTGGAAACTCAGATGGAATTGGGTTAAAAAAAGCAGTGCTGCGAGGCTTCCGGTCATGCTTGTCTCTCTTCGATATTCTGACGGATTTCTTGAGGCAAACATTCATCGCGATGACCACTATTTTTATTCAGGGCAACACCCCACTGTGGCTAAAGCGTCGGTATCATAGTTATCTGTATGAAGACTTTATGGCTTGCTTCCGCATCGTCGGTTTTGATCGCTGGATCTCTGTTTCTGCCGGTTCAAGCTCAGCCCTTCGGACAATCTCCAGGCGATGTAAAGCAACAAACCAGGGAAATCGTCTTCCGAACCCAGGTTAAACCGATTTTCGATAAATCCTGCATCTCCTGTCATGGAGCCGCTCGCCAGAGAGGAGGCCTCAGGCTCGACACGGTTGATGGGATCAAAAAAGGTGGAGAATCTGGGATGCTTTTTGTGGCAGGAAAAGCGAAAGACAGCCGTTTGATTCACAGCATCAATGGCACCAACGGCATGACCAAAATGCCGATGGTTGGTGACGAGCTCAAACCAGCGCAAAAGAAGATTCTTGAAGACTGGATCAACCAAGGAGCGAAGTTCTAAGTCCGAGCCTTCGATAACCCATCCCACATCATTTAAAGCAACTCTGATTGAGGCTGCACCTCAACAAGGGGGATAACTGGTCAAGATCGTTGTGACTCGTGACCTTCTAGGTAGCGACCAGCTTCGATAGCTGCCATACAGCCAGTTCCGGCTGCTGTTACTGCTTGGCGATAGACAGGATCCATGACGTCGCCGCACGCAAAAACCCCTGGGATTTGGGTCTGAGTTGTACCAGGAATCACCTTCAGATAACCTGCATCATCCTTGTCCAGCCAGCCGTCGAAGAGAGAGCTATTTGGCTGGTGGCCGATCGCCATAAAGACGCCACCGATCTCCATGTCTCTCGTCGATCCATCCACGGTTGATTTCAATCGAACACCCGTCACCTTCTTGACTGGTTCAAGATCACCCAGGATTTCGTCAATGGTGGAGTTCCAAATCACCTCGATTTTGGGGTTGCTCAAGACCCTGCCCTGCATGATTTTGCTGGCCCGAAACTCATCGCGGCGATGAACAACGTAGACCTTCGAGGCATGTCGCGCCAAGAAAGTCGCCTCCTCCATAGCGGTATCGCCTCCCCCCACAACAATCACTTCTTTCCCACGAAAGAAGAAGCCGTCGCATGTCGCACAGGCACTGACTCCATAGCCGCCGAAGGTGACTTCTGATTCGAGGCCGAGCCACTTTGCCTTTGCTCCAGTGCTGATGATGATCGTTTTCGCTTGGTGGCTCCCACTTCTGGAGGTCACAGTGAAGGGGCTAGACGTGAAGTCAACCGAACTCACTGTCTCTTCGATCACCTTCGTTCCAAACCTCTCGGCCTGTTTTCGGAAGTCCGCCATCATGTCAGGCCCCAAGATCCCTTCTGGGTAGCCAGGATAATTCTCCACATCGGTAGTGATCATAAGCTGGCCTCCCGGATCAGGTCCAGTGAAAACGACATGACTCAGGTCTGCCCTTCCTGCATAGAGGGCAGCAGTGTAGCCGGCCGGGCCAGAGCCAATGATGATCAGATCGTGAATCATATGAGTGTTCCACTCAGGTTACCGTTCCTTTGTTACAGGTCCTATTCCGTGCCTTTCCAGAACGGCTCAAAAGTGATCTCCCTCTCAGGATGGGCTTGGGAACAACCAACAATCGTAATCAGTGAGTCAATCATCCCTCGTAAACTCTGCCAAGAAGGTTCAGAGGATTGCCTTTTGGGCGGCAGCCGCTTTTGTTGCCTCACTCACAGCTATTTGCTTGTTGGTTGCCTCCAATAGCGTGGCGAGCGCGAAAGCATCGCAGGCCTCACTCGTCGCAGCAAGCACAACTCGGCAGATCCTTGAGGCCCGCTCGGCTAATCGCCAGATTTTTGGAGACCTGGACCAACTGGAAACTCTTGCCAGTCAGACAGGCTTACGCCTCCAAGTAGCTCAATCCCTGAACCAAAAGATGAAGCAAGTCAGCCAGTGGCACGCTCAGCTTGGCCTCATGCTCAAGAGCTTCAAATCTCTGAGTTCTGCCGACCCTTCTGGAGTCGAAACAGGGCTCAGCCAACTCAAAAACAGACTTTCGCTGGTCGCTGGTTCCATCGATCAGGCAGAGCTAGCTCTTCGCAAGCCAGAACAGTATCCAGACTTTAACCAGATTCGAGTTCAGAACTGGCAGTACCGCCGACAGCTGGATCGGCTCATTTCGGCGGTTGAGTCGATGGCTGCCTCGGGTCACCACCTGGCCCAACAAGAGGCGCAGAAAGGGGCTCTCTTGTGTGTTGCCATCTCCATATCCGTTCTGTTCTTTGTGCAGCTTCCCTTGCTTCTCAAGCTCAGATCCGAGACCTTCCGCACTTTGGAAATGGGGCGGTCGCTCGATGAGAGCAACGCAGAAGCAAACGCGATTAATTGTGACTTGAACTCAGCCATTGAAAAGCTGCAGGAGCGCGAGGAAGCCCTAAGCGAAGCTTTGGATGACATGAAACTCCAGACCGAGCTGCATCACCACGCCTCCCGTCGCTTCCAATCGCTCTTTGATGGGCTTCCGGTGGGATGTTTTACGTTCGATACCGAACAAATGGTCTTTGAATGGAACCCTCAGATGTCTCAGACCTATGGGATTCCCACTCACTATGCCTTGCTCCACCCGATCCAGGATGTCCTCGGAACATCGACAAATGGCTTTGATCTGACGCTTGCGCTTAGGAACGTATTGGAAGAGGGAATGACTCAGAGGTTCGAATGGGCCTTTGATCGAGCCGGATTTGAACCGAGAGTGCTCATCATTGAGCTCTTCCCCCTAAGGGGTTCAACGGGAGATATTGTCGGAGGGATCGGCTGCGCCACTGACTCGACAGAGCAGTCTCGCGCTGCGAGCGACAACCAGCGACTCGCTTCGACGCAAGAAGCGATCTTAAACTCCACGGAGTACCTAATTCTCACGACGGATCTTTCCGGAAACCTGACTGGTCTAAACCGGAGTGCCTCTCAGAAGCTCAAGCTCACGAATGAAGAGCTTGGCTCTGCCAGGAAGATCTCTTCCCTCTTGGCCGAAGCAGAGGTCTTTTCTTACCTCGAACAATCTGGCCGCAGTTTGTTCGATTTGTGCATCGATCGCGAAGGCTCAGAGATGACCTTGTCGCTCATCTCACAAGAAGGCGAACGCATCCCAGTGCAGCTCACCTTTTCGCGGATCGTTACAAAGGATAGTCAAGCTTTGGGATACGTGGCGATGGGTCACGAGGTCGGCCAGCAACAAGAGCGGGAGCATCGCCTGAAGCTCCTGTCGATGGTGGCAGAGCAATCGATCGACGGAGTCGCAATCCTGAATGAAGTAGGCGACGTGGTCTTTGCCAACGATGCTCTCGCCCAGTTCTTATCCACTCCGCAGCATCCAGTTTCGAAGGTTCGCCTCTCTGACCTCGACGTTCCGCTGAAAACTGTCCAGCGCGTCTTGATCCAAAACAACGGAATCGAGAGAATTGTTCGGATCGATACAGGGGGGGTCGAACGCTGGGCTGAGCTCGTTCTCGCTCCTTTGGTGATCGACGGGAATTCGCCAGAATTTGTCTTGGCACGAGTCCATGACATCACGACGGAGCGGGCCCAATCCAACGAGATTCGAGCAAATGAAGCACGCCTGCGAGCATTTGTCGAGCACTCACCCTTGCCTTTGGCGATGTTTGACCGCAACTTCTCGACATTGGCTGCTTCGCTGAAGTGGTGCTCGCAGTACGAATTGGATCCTGAGACAGTGGTCGGGGTGAGTCCATTCTCGGGTCTGCAAGTCCTTCCCAGCGGTTGGGAGTCCGTCTTTGAGTCTGCTCTGATGGGCGAGATCTTGCGGAGCGACGAAGATCTTTATCTGGGGCCAGGAGGAGACGCATTCTGGATGAAATGGGAAGTGCGGCCCTGGTTTGACCACAGTGGCGAAATAGGCGGTGTGATTATGATGACGGAGGACATCACCTCACGCAGAACGATCGAAAAAAGGGTTCGGGACAGTGAAGAGCGATTTGAGCTTGCCGTCCAGGCTGCTTCCGTCGGGATCTGGGACTGGAATCTGGTAACAGGCGAGTTTTACTGTTCTACCAAATGTCTCGAAGCACTGCGCGTGCCACCGGACGAGGAGCCTTACCGCCCAGCAGTCTTCCTCCAGAATGTTCACCCAGACGATAGTCAGGCTGTGCGAGAAAGGATTGCGGAACAGTGGGAATGCCCCGGCCAGCAAATTCAGATTGAATATCGGCTTCCGCCAAACGAGAAAGAGCCTCAATGGATTCAGATGAGGGCCATGGCCCTTACTGATGAGGAAGGTGAGCCAATCCGTATGGTTGGGTCTGTTGAGGACATCACGGAGCGAAAGAAAACGGAAAGTCTGATTAAAGAAAGCGAGAGAAGGCTGAGAGACGTTATCGACGCATCGGGTGAATTCATTTGGGAGACTGACTCAGAACTAGTGATCTCCTTCATAAGCGACAAGGTAACCGAAGTTCTTGGAACCAGGCCCCAGGAACTCACTGGAAAGTCATGCCTGGAGACTGTCCATCCTAGTGACCAGGAAAGAATTCTGCGACTCATGGCAGCCCTGGTTCAAACCAAGAACGACTTCCGGGAACTGATCTATCAAGGAGCAACCGCCTCTGGCGCACCGATTTGGCTTCGATCCAATGGGGTTGCCAAGTTCGATTCTGCCGGTGTCTTTTTGGGTTATCGAGGAACCACAATCGATATCACTCGCGAAAAGGAGGCGGAACTCATGCTCGAGCAAGCTCACCGCGACATGGTAGATATCCTCGAGAGTATTTCGGACTACTTCCTGTCCGTGAATGGAGACGATGTCATCACCTACATCAACGAAACTGCCGCAGAGTATCTGGGACGCCCTGTCGAACTCTTGATCGGCAGAGACGTGTGGGAGGTCTTCCAGGGTGATACCAGCCTAGAGCTCCGAGAACTCTGCGAGCTTACCAAGCATACAAAGGAGTGGAGGACTTGGGAAAGCTACTCGATCGAGGAGGAAACGTGGATGGAGTATCGAATCTACAACACGGACTCTGGCCTCTCGATCTTCTTCCAGGACATCACGGAACGCAGAAACTACCAGGAACAGATTGAACACCAGATGCTTCAGATCAACGAAGCAAACATTGAGCTGGAAATCAAGCGAGAAGAGCTGCAAGTTGCTAACCAAAGGCTGACGGCGCTGGCGAGTACAGATGGCCTCACTGGGCTAAAAAACCACAAGGTTTTCCAGGAGTATCTGACTGAACAGTTCGCCAAATGCCAACAAGATGGGACTCCTCTTTCGGTCATCCTGATGGATGTCGATAAGTTTAAGCAGTATAACGACAGTTTTGGCCACCCTGCTGGTGATGAAGTCTTGCGAGGGGTCGCAGCTCTTCTCACCGCTTCCGTACCAGAGCCGCACCTTGTCGCTCGATATGGGGGAGAAGAGTTTGTGGTAGTCGTCGTCGGGCTAGATCCTGAGGAGACACTCGCTTTGGCCGAAGTTTGTCGTTCTGCCTTTGAAGCGCGAGATTGGGCTCATCGTCCTGTGACAGCGAGCTTCGGAGTGGCGATGCTGGATGGCTCGACCCAGAGAAAGCAAGACCTGATCGAGGGGGCTGACAAGGCCCTCTATCGCAGCAAAGAATCGGGGCGAAACCGCGTCACACTCTGGGCAGCATCAGACTCATCTGATCCTTCTGGCGCGACACAACAAGTTGCCTAGCTGGTATAGCTACAAGGGCATGAATATCGCTTTGCTCAAAGAGCTCACAGAGGCTCATGGCGTTCCTGGCCAAGAGGACTTGATTCGAAAAATCGTCATTCGCGAGTTAAAGGGCTTGTGCGACATCAGTGTCGATGCTATGGGCAACGTGATCGCCCTCAAAAAGTCTGACACAGGGACTGGCAAGAAACTGATGCTGGCTGCCCACATGGACGAGATCGGCTTTGTGGTGAAGCACATTAGCGACAAGGGATTTTTGAGGATTCATCCGGTCGGTGGTTGGGATGCCCGCACAATGCCAGCCCAAAGAGTCTTTGTCCACACCAGCGAAGGGCCTCTAAATGGCGTGATGATGCCAGGCGTAAAACCGATCCATATGCTAAGCGCCGAAGAAAGAGGCAAAGCCCTCACCACTGAGGACTTTTTTATTGATCTCGGCCTCGATGGAGAAACAGCCAAGAAAAAGGTGTCAGTGGGTGACATGGTCACGATGAATCGCCAATTCCAGCAAATGGGAGATCTCTTTACATGCAAGGCAATGGACGACCGAGTGGCAGTCTTCGTGATGATCGAAGCCATGAAAAAAGCGAAGAGCAATGGGGTCGAAGTCTATGCAGTGGCAACGGTTCAGGAGGAGATTGGCCTCAGAGGGGCGACGGCGAGTGCCAGTGCCATTAAGCCGGACATCGCTGTTGCGATCGACATCACCCTTGCCAACGACTTCCCTGGAATCCCAGAGGAGAACTCTGTGACCAAGCTCGGCGAAGGCACGGCGATAAAGTTTATGGACGGCTCTCTCATTTGTCACCCCAAATTAGTGGCTCACTTTCGGGAACTTGCGATCCAAAACGGCATTCCCTACCAAATGGAACTGCTCCCGATGGGTGGCACAGATGCTGGTGGGATTCAAAGGCAGAATGGGGGTGTCCCTGCCTTTACTCTCTCGATTCCCACACGCTATGTTCACACGGTGAACGAAACGGTTCACTCCCGAGACGTGCAGGCTTCTATCGATCTGCTGGCGGCATACATTGAAAACGCCCACCTAGGCGATTACAGCTACGCAGTAGACTAAAAAGACAAGAATCAAGATGAGCTATCAATCTAAACGAGCGAACAAGCAAGTGCCCTACGTAATTGGGGGAATTCTTTTGGTAGTGGCGATTGGTTCGATGGTTTCGCGGGGCTCTCGCTCCGATGTTGTCGAATCAATCGGCGAACCAGTTCAACCAGGGACATCGCTCAGCCGCGTCGTGTTGAGCGTCCCTGGCATGACGTGAGCCTCCTGTCCTGGCGAGGTTCGCGCCACTCTGGTCAGAGTGGAAGGTATTCATAAAGTAGAAACAGACCGCTACGCCCTAACAGCGACGGTTGAGTTTGATCCCCAAAAGACAGACCCAGACAAGATGAACGAGGCACTCGTTCAGGTCAGCCAAAGGTACGCGGCAACCGTTCAATCGGTTGAAAAGATCGAGAAAGATTCGGCAAAACCATCCTAGTCACGCCTTTCAGATCATTCTTTAACCTTGTATAATCACTGAGACCAGCGCGCAGCTTGGTCATGTGGAGTGGGAAGACAATGGCCAAGTATGTTTTTGTGACGGGCGGCGTCGTGAGCTCGATTGGTAAAGGGATTACGAGCGCGAGTCTGGGGCGCCTCTTGCGCCTCCGGGGCCTGACAGTCGCCCCTCTCAAGCTTGATCCCTACATCAACGTTGATGCCGGGACGATGAATCCGTACCAACACGGGGAAGTCTTCGTGACCGATGATGGGACGGAAACTGACCTCGACCTTGGTCACTACGAACGTTTTATCGACGTCCCCTGCTCCTCCTCTAGCAGTGTGACCACCGGCAAGGTGTACCAAAATGTCATCGAGTCGGAACGTCGAGGCGACTATTTGGGAGCTACCGTCCAGGTGATCCCCCACATCACGAATGAAATCAAGCGCCTGATCATTGATGCTGGCCAACAGCAGGAAGCAGACGTTGTTTTGGCCGAAATCGGGGGAACGGTTGGCGATATTGAGTCATTGCCCTTTCTGGAGGCCATTCGACAAATCAGAAAAGATCTGGGCAAGGAAAATACCCTCTTTGTTCACGTCACTCTGGTTCCTACCGTCGGTCCCTGGGGAGAAGTCAAGACAAAACCGACCCAGCACAGTGTCATCAATCTTCGCCAAATCGGTATCAGCCCAGATGTCCTGATCTGCCGATGCGAAGAAGCGATGCCCCCTGACGTGAAGGAGAAAATCAGCCTCTTTTGCGACGTGCCAAGCGAAGCGGTGATCGAGAGCCTCACGGCGGAAACAATTTACGAAGTTCCTTTGATGTACGAAACGCTGGGACTCGGGGATCTTGTCGTCGAGCGGCTGAAGCTCACCCCGACTCCTCCCGACCTAACAGAGTGGCGTCAGATCGTGGACACGCTCAAGAACCCCACTGACTCAGTAACGATCGCTGTTGTCGGAAAGTACACATCAAATGGGGACGCTTACAAGTCGATCGCCGAAGCCTTGATTCATGCAGGAATCGCAAACCACTCACGGGTCGCGATCAAGTGGATCGAAAGTGACACCTTCGAACGGGGTGATCAGTCGGCAGAGGAGATTTTGGGGGATGTTGATGGCGTCATCATTGCCCCTGGCTTCGGCTTGCGTGGGATCGAAGGCAAGATCAAAGCGATCACCCATGTCCGGGAGACGGGAATCCCCTTTTTGGGGATCTGCCTAGGGCTGCAAATGGCTGTAATCGAGTATGCCCGTGCTGTTTGCGGGCTCGACGACGCCAATAGCGAGGAGTTTAACTCCGACAGTCCTTACCCTGTCGTTCACTTCCTTCCTGATCAGACCGACGCGATCGCAAAAGGTGGCACGATGAGGCTCGGCTCCTATCCTTGCAATCTTACGGCTGGAACTTTGGCATACGAGCTCTACGGAGAGACCCCGATTACGGAACGGCATCGACACCGCTACGAAGTCAACAACGCCTTTCGGGAGATGCTGATCCAACATGGGTTGGTTGTGAGCGGAGTTTCGCCGGACTATCGCCTGGTGGAGATGATTGAACTGCCAAGCCACCCCTTCTTCATCGCGACTCAGGCTCACCCGGAGTTTAAGTCGCGACCGAATCGCCCTCATCCTCTGTTTGATGGTTTGGTTGCGGCTGCGATCAAGAGCCAGAAGAAAGCCATCGTGCTTTGACAGGTGGGGTGAGCTGAGTTCGCAAGTCGAAAAGCTGAGCCTGAACCACTCTTCTTCGTCCGTGAATTCTTCCTTCAGGATCGGAGCATGGATCCTGAAGGGAGCTGTCTCAATCGTGGCAGCCCCCTCCTCGGCTTCCAAGAATGGAGTCCGATTGAGTCTTGGTGACTGCCCTGCCGAGGCGCAGCCCCGAAGCGAAGCGGAGGGGAGGGCGTGGCCTCGGGGAGGCGGGGCAGGTGAGTTTCTTAGAGAAGAGGTTCAAGTACCTGTGAGGCAGCTCCTATTTGACTCTTAGAAGAGCCTCTATTCGCTCAAGCCACTTTCCAAGTCAGGGAACCTCCGAGATGAAGATCCTCTCTTATCCCGAGAGACCCTATCCTTCAGCTTTGCGAGCCTAAACTCGCAGTTATCAACTGCCTGATCCACTGTCTGACGGAAGTCAGACGCATCCCCGACAGCGCGAATCACCCTGCCATCGGCCCGGAGAGTCACCTCCAATCGATGCCAGCCGCGAAGCTCAAAGTGGACAAGCTCAAGGATGGGTTGAGTAGCGAAATAGCGGTTCAAGCGGTTGAACTTCTTTTCGGCTAAGTCACGATCGTCTTGGGTCAGTACGCCAGAGGCGTTCCTGAGAAGGATTTTCATCTTCAGAGTCTCCCAATGAGAGGTTTATCGACCGAGGGTGGCGACAGCAAAGGCAGAGATGCCTTCCCCGCGTCCAATCGCACCAAGGCCTTCGTTGGTCGTGGCCTTGATCGATGTCCGCTCGACCGAGATGCCGCACAGCTCCGCAATCCGGGAGCGGATTTCGTCCTTCCGTCGCATGATTCGAGGGCGCTCGGCGAGAACAGAAGCATCTATATGTATGATATGCCAACCTTCCCTCTGTAACAAGAGGGTAGTTTCCTTTAAAAACAAGGAACTGGGAGCATTTTTCCAACGGGGGTCTGTGTTTGAGTAGTGAAGGCCGATATCGCCGAGTCCCGCCGCTCCCAACAAAGCGTCGGTGATGGCGTGAAAGAGAGCATCCGCGTCACTGTGCCCTTCGAGCCCTGGCTTGTCGTCCGGGAACTCGATGCCTCCCAGCCAAAGAGGACGATCTGGGTCTTGGCTGAAGGCGTGTATGTCGTAACCAAGCCCGGTTCTGATTTCTGAGGGGTGAGACCAGTCGGCAGGATGGGTGATTTTGCGGTTATCCTTCTCTCCGATCACCACCTGGCTCTGAATTCCAACTGCTTCGAGCACAGCAATATCATCTGGTGCATCCCCATCGAAGTCTTTGTAGGCTGCCATCCAGTGGTGCAGGAAAGCCCCTTGCGGAGTTTGAACAGCAAGCAACTTCTCACGGTCGAGCGTAGTGAGAGTGCCCTGGTCTCTTTGACGAATCGTATCTGTAACAGGAATCGCGGGAAAAGCAGCCCCGTGGATTTCCGTTGCCTGGATCACCCTCGTGATCAGGTCTTCGCTCACAAAGGGCCTGGCTGCATCATGGATCAGAACAAGGTCAAAATCTGCTGGCACTTTCTCCAACCCGAATTTGGAACTCTCGGTGCGCGATTTGCCTCCCGGCTGGATGAAGAGGGCTTCGGGGGCAAGGGAGCGAACTGCCTCCAGCTTGTCTCCTGCGCAGACCACTCCGACTCCTCCCACCAGGGGATGGTGGAGAAACTGATGAAAAGCGACGAGCCACAAGGGCCTTCCCCCGAGATTCAGCGTGAGCTTGTCGCGACCGAAACGGTTACTCATTCCCGCAGCCAGCAAGACCACGAACACTTTGGACACAAAGTGAGTGTGTCTTATTTTTGGCCCTTTGGTCTTCGCTGATACCCCGGAGCGTCAGATTCGACGACTCGAGCATCGGCAAAAATCATCTTGCCCCGTTCCGTTTGGATCACCTGAGTCACTGTCACTTCTGCGTCTTGGCCGATGAGTTCGCGGCCATGTTCGACGACCACCATTGTGCCATCGTCCAGATAGCCGACTCCCTGGAGGTACTGATTTCCCTCTTTGACGACATGCACTGCAAGGGTTTCACCAGGCAGAACTTCTGGGCGCAGGGCCAGGGCAACTTCATTGATATTGAGCACCTTTACCTGTTGCACGGTCGCGACGCGGTTGAGGTTAAAGTCGGATGTGACCAGGTCCCCTCCCACTGCCTTTGCAATCTTCACGAGTCTGGCATCCACCTTCTCGTTCTGATCTGCGGCAAAGCGGTCATAGTTTCCTACGCTCAGGCTGAACTCCGTTTGCATTCGTTTCACGTAGTCCAGACCTCTTCGTCCTCGCACTCTTTTCAAAGAGTCCTGACTGTCAGCGATGTATTGGAGTTCGTTCAAGACGAAGAGAGGAATGTAGAGTTCTCCTTCGATAAATCCAGTTTTGACGAGGTCATAGACTCTGCCGTCGATGAGGACGTTGGTATCGAGGATCTTGATCCCGGTCTTCTTCTTTTTGGCTCCTCCGCCTACCGCGTACCAGGGGAGGGCTTCTTCCATCGAACGGAGAGCGTAGATAGCAGCGGCACTCAGGCCCACCATAAGCCCGACCGTGATGATCGGGGCGTTCACTCCTCCGAACCCCTGCAGGACAAAGAGGAACGGCATGGAAACCACTACTCCGAAAAAGATGCCAATGAAAACAGTTACCTTGTCGGCAGTAGCCATTTTCTCCCAACTCGTGGTGGTTGCCTCGAGCCCACGCGCCAGAAGACTCCCCAAAGCGCCCCCAACAATCAGTCCGAGCAGGCCCAAGGCGATAAGGGTGGCTGGTTCGCGGCCTTGGTTGTAGCGAGTGGGGATTGCAATGGTATCTTGGTCAACTGTGGCGGAATCTGGCGGGTTTTGCAGCCCGATGCGAGGCCCATTGGGTCGATCTGTTGTCGCAGCCGCTGCTCTAGTCAGGCCGCCGTACAAGCTATCCAAAACGGTCGGCACGAAAAACGCACTGAGGAGAGCCCCCAGGAGAGCGAAGAATACGATCAGGCCAACTCTGACTTTTGCGCTCATCTTTGACTCAATCCATCTGCCTCGACTACCTTTATCTTGGCTCCCTCAAGAAGAAACCCGGTGTAGGCCTCCGCTATTGTGCCTTGTGCCGTCTTAATATGAGTGGCAGAAAGGGAGGAATTAGGTCGGGTGGAGTCAAAACCGATCCATTTTTCCCCATCCCATACCTCCACCCAGGCATGGTAGAAGAAGGCGCCTTCGCCATAAACCAGACCACTCACAAGCCTTGTAGGGATGTTTGCTGCCCTCAAAATGGCAGCCATCAGCACAGCATGATCTCTGACTTATGGCCGCACCATGGTCCATCAACCACAAGCTTTGCCAGAAGTATCAGGCATCAGCAGTTGCTGCCTCACCAGTGTTGCAGCTGGCAGGGCGTGACGAGGGCTGCATCCCAACTGGTGAGGGGGCTGATCCCCTCACCAGCTGGGATGTTCAGGCTGTCAGGCACCTACAAGTGACAAGCATGGGGCACACAACGAAAGGGTGTTGAGAACAGTGAACACAGCAGGTGGTGGATGACATCTCAAGGTATGCTGCTGCAGGGTACAACAGATTGAGACTTGTCTTTCCTTGTGGAGACGTGCCACATGGCTCAGCTTGAAGCCCCCACCACATCAGGGCTGATGATGTTGGGTGTCTTGGACAGTCCTTCCAGTGGCCTTCACTGAGCCACATCACTGCACCAGGAATGCAGCACAGCACAG
>JALOLT010000132.1 GCA_025455775.1 Fimbriimonadaceae bacterium | reverse complement strand
TACCGTGACAGAAGCAAGTTCCGCCCTGGTTTTGCCCCGGAATGGTCCGCCGCTCGCGGTGAGAATGAGCTGGCTCACCTGGCTAGGGTCGTAACCTTGCAGGCACTGAAAGAGGGCAGAGTGTTCGCTGTCAATCGGGGTCATGGTGATCCCTTTTTCTTTGACTAAGGGCATGACAACTTCTCCCGCTGCCACCAAGACTTCTTTGCTCGCCAGGGCGATGTCTTTGCCAGCGTGGATCGCTGCGAGAGTTGGTTGGAGGCCGATCACGCCAGCAACTGCCACCACTACGATGTCGGCATTTCTGTCTGTTGCCACATCGACCACGGCTTCCATCCCGCCTGGAACCCCCGATTGCCTCGCAGCGGCAGCGTCCATCAAAGCGATGGACTTCGCGCCAAACTCTCGCGATTGAGCAAGAAGAGTCTCACCGCTCTTGTTGGCGACGAGCCCCACAACCTCCAAACGGTCTGGATGTTGACGGCAAATATCGAGGGTTTGGAGCCCAATGGAACCGGTTGAGCCAAGAACGACGACGCGCTTCACACCTTGGAGTGTATCCTCTGACCTACCTTGGAAATGGCCACCTTCGCCCAGCACTGCCAGTCTGCCGGCCTTCTTGTTGGGCAAAAAGAGCAGGAAGCCCTTGTGCGGTTCCATCAGGAGATGTACGAATGGAACCAAAAATTGAATCTCACCAGAGTCCCGGCAGAAGAGTGCGAGACCAAGCACTTCATCGATAGTGTTTTGATCTCACCCTTTTGTCCTTTGGATGCCAGAGTTTTGGATATGGGGACTGGACCTGGGTTTCCGGCTTGGCCTCTTGCTTTGGTGAGACCAGACTTGGACATCACGGCGTTGGATGGCTCTAACAAGCTCCTTTTTTTTCTCAAAGATCGCTTGCTCTCCAACATGAGGATCGTCCAAGAAAGAGGGGAAGACTTTAGGGAGCGTGAGAGATTTGATCTCGTAACTGGCAGGGCGATTGCCCCCCTGGCGATTCAGCTGGAACTTGCTGCTGCCTTTGCGAAGGTCGGTGGGGCAGTAGTTCCGTTCCGAACTCCCAGTGATCGATCCGATCTGGAGTCTTTTCCAGCCCACCGCCTGGGGCTTGAGCTGGAGTCATTGCACGAGGTGCCCCTGACGGGAACCGATGTCGTCCGGCTCTTTCCCGTTTTTCGAAAGAGGGTGCCGACTGCGCCAAAGTACCCCCGCCCTTGGGCACAGATTAAGGCCGAGCCGCTTGGCCGCTCATCTCAACCAGCTTCTTGAGGTTCTGGGCGTCGATGTTCTGGGGGTTCAAGTCGAGGGCCTTCTCAAGGCTTTCGCTGGCTTCCTTCACTTGTTTAAGCTCAAGTTGGGCCCTGGCTAGAGTAAAAAAGTAGCGATCGTTTCTTGGTTCGAGCTCGGTGGCCTTGCTGGCCTGTTCCAGGGCTTCTTGATATTTGATTTCGAAGATCAGGACGCTGGCAAGGTCATTGTGGCACTCGGCGAGAACGAGGCGGACTTCATCGGTTGTTGCTTGGGGGGTTGTGGCGATAGCTTGGCGAAGGCTTTTTTCGGCAAGGGGTCGGTCGTCAAGGGCAATCCCGACTTTCCCCTTGAGAGCAAAGGAATGGATGCGACTTGGGTCATAGGCGATGATCTCGTCAATTTTGGGGATCGCTTTGCGGAGGCTGTCTTTTTCTTCTGGGGTCAGCTCTTGCTTGGCTACGACTTTGTTCAAAGGCTCTCTGGTGAGGGTCGCGACCTCTGCGACGGCCGCACGGAAGTCTGAGTCGGTTTTGATCTTGGTTTCCTCGGCACTGGTTGCCTGCTGGCAGCCTGCGAGTAGGGCCGAAGCGAGCACCAACCCAATCCAAAAGCGGTTAGTTTGCAACGATATTCACCAGTTTTCCTTGCACGACGATGACTTTTCGAATCGTCTTGCCGTCGATGTGAATCTTGGCTTTTTCGCTGGCGAGGGCAGCTGCCTCCAATTCCGAATTCCCGGCACCGGCTGGCATATCGATTGTGTCGCGCAGCTTGCCGTTTATCTGGATGGCGACGGTGATCGTATCCTCGGCGGCGAGATCCTCTCGGCATTTGGGCCATTCCCGCTCGAAGGTGAATCCGGTCCAGCCGAGTGTCTCTCCCAGCTCATCAGCTGAGTGGGGAGCAGCTGGGCTCAACACGATCAGGAGGGTTTCCAGAGCTTCGGAGAAGGCGAGGGTTTCTGCGGCCGTCGCTTCGCCATGCTCTTTCAGGAGGTCGTTCATCGAGTTGACAAAGATCATGAGACTGCTGATGTAAGTATTGAAAGCAAAGGCCTCGATGTCAGTTGTTGCTTTTCGAATGAGTTGGTGGGTGGCTCGGCGAATCGCTTTGCTGCGAGTGGTTTCAGACTCTGAGTCGATGGAGAATCTCCAGCCTTCGTCCCAATAGTTGCTCAAATCCTTGGCCAGGCGGAAGACCTTATTCAGGAACCTGGCACTCGCGGAAATGCCCTCGTCGGACCACTGAATATCTGCGTCGAAGTTGGTGACGAAGAGGAGGTAGATTCGAAGGGCATCTGCCCCATACTTCTCGACAGCTTCCTCTGGGGTGACAACGTTGCCTTTTGACTTGCTCATCCTGGCCCATCGCCACGTGAGAGAGGCAGGATCCAGGGTAGCGGCTTCCTTGAAACTTACTAAAATGCCATCTTCACCGACCCCCAGTTTTTCATCCTCTCGGGGCTGGCGATAAGGAGTGAGGGCGAGTACCTGACCCTGGTTTTCGAGCCGCTGGAAGGGTTCCTTTACTGGGCAGAGGCCTGCGTCATAGAGAACCTTAGTCCAAAATCTGGCATAGAGCAAGTGCATGACAGCGTGCTCGGCTCCGCCGACGTAGCAATCGACTGGCATCCAGTGATTGGACTTGGTGGGGTTCCAAGGTTCACTATCGTTTGTGGGATCGCAGAACCGCAAGAAGTACCAAGAAGAGCAGGCGAAGCCCCCCATCGTGTCGGTTTCTCTTTGCCCAAGGTTGCCGTCGCGAGTCGTGCAGTTCACGAATTCCGAAATGTGGGAGAGGGGGCTGGTGCCGTCGCCACTTGGCTCGTAGTTGTCAACCATTGGCAGAGTCACTGGCAGGCCACTATCTGGCACAGTTTCCATGTTCCCCTCCTTATCATAGACAATGGGGATCGGGCATCCCCAGTATCGCTGGCGGCTGATGAGCCAATCCCGGAGCTTGAAATTGACCTTTCGCTCCCCGATTCCCAGAGCTTCCATCCACTCCCCGAGTTTTGTTTGGGCTTCTTTCACATAAAGGCCGCTGTACTCGCCTGAGTTGATGAGAACCCCTTCTTTCGATTCGAAGACGGGGCTGTAGTTTTTGGGGGAAGCCAAGTAGGACTGGAGATCATGGCCCTCGCCGAACTTGTCGAAGTAGTCGGGAGTTGGTTGGATGACGGGAATGACGTCTAAGTTATACTGAACGGCGAAGTCGAAGTCCCGTTGGTCGTGTCCGGGAACAGCCATGATGGCTCCGGTTCCATAGCCCATCAGGACATAGTCAGCCAGGTACAGAGGCACTCTCTCCCCGTTGCCGGGATTGATGGCGTATGCCCCGGTTGGAACGCCGGTTTTTTCGCGGGTGGCAGCTTGGCGATCAATATCGCTCAGCGACTTTGCTGCCAGCTGGTAGTCTTCAATTGCTTGGCGGTTTGAGTCGCTCACTCGCCGCTTGATTTCTTCCACCAAGGGGTGCTCAGGGGCCATGACGCAAAAGGTGACCCCAAAGAGGGTATCGATCCTCGTCGTGAAGGCGCGAAACGCAAAGGGCTTTTCGCTTCCCACCACTTCGAAGCCAAATTCGTCAGGTTCCGATTCTGGGTCACTCCAGCCAGGAACCTCGATCTTCATCTCGAACTCAACGCCTTCGCTTCGTCCGATCCAGTTTCTCTGCTGGCTCTTGATGCCTTCTGGCCAATCGAGTTCGTCGAGGTCGTCGAGCAGTCTCTGGGCATAGTCAGTGATCTTGAAGAACCATTGAGGGATGTACTTTTTTTCGACTAAAGCGCCACTGCGTTCTGCTCTTCCTCCGATCACTTCTTCGTCTGCGAGAACTGTCTTGTCTACCGGATCCCAGTTCACGGCAGCAAGCTTTCGGTAGGCAAGGCCTCGGTCGTAGAGCAGCTTAAAGATCCATTGAGTCCAGCGGTAGTAGTCTGGGTCGGAGCTGTAGAAGCTTCGATCCCAGTCGTAGGTCATGCCGATGAGTTCCATTTGGGAGCGGTAGCGGCTGCCATATTCGTGCACCATCTGCTCTGGGTGGCGCTTATTTTTGATTGCTTCATTCTCGGCTGGGAGGCCAAAAGCGTCAAAGCCCATCGGGTGGAGGACGTCGTAGCCCTGCATCGATTTCATGCGGCAAAGGACGTCGGTGGGGATGTAGTTTCGGCAATGGCCAACGCTCAGGCCTGCCCCGGATGGGTAGGGGAAGAATTCAAGGCCGTAGAATTTTGGTTTGCCAGGGGTTTCCTTCGTACGAAAAAGATCCGCTTCCTTCCAGCGTTGTCGCCATTTGGATTCAAAGTCGGAAGGTTGGTAGCGGTCGATCATAACCCCTTTATTCTGAAGAATAGGAGGGGATGGAATCAGCCCTTTGCCAAAGCGAGTTGGATCAGATCGCGAGGAGGTCGGAATTCGACGTCCTCTTTGACTGTTTCCAGGACTTCGAAGGTTGCCGAGGGAGACCACTCTTTGAGTTGTCCGAAGACATCCTCGACAAGCTGCTCTGGGGTCGATGCACCGCTTGTGATCCCAATCGTTTTGTACTGATGCACCCACTCTTCCTTCATCTGGCTTGGGTGCATCAGGAGAACAGAGGGGGCACCATAGACTTCCGAGACTTCTCGCAGTCGGTTGCTATTGCTGCTTTGCTCGCTTCCGACCACGATGACGAAATCACAGGCCTTAGCGAGTTCCTTTACAGCACCCTGGCGGTTGGTGGTGGCGTAGCAGATGTCTTCCTTGGCTGGTCGTTCGAGGTGGGGGAACCTGCGTTCGAGCACTGTGACGATCGCTGCCACTTCGTCTACACTCAGGGTCGTTTGGGTCACGAGGGCGAGCTTATCGTGGGGGGGGAGTTTAAGCTCCTCTGCTTCTTCTGGGGTTTCCACCAAGATCATACGATCCGGCGCTTCACCCATTGTGCCTTCTGCTTCGACATGGCCTCGGTGGCCAATGTAGATCATCAGGAAGCCTTTTTCTGCAAATCTTCTGGCAGAGTTGTGAACCTTTGTTACGAGAGGGCAGGTGGCGTCGATGATCGTCAGTCCTCGGGACTTTGCTTCGTTTCGGACCGCCGGGCTCACACCATGGGCGGAAAATACGACAACGGCTCCTTCCGGGATCTCCGCGATATCTTCGACAAAGACTGCGCCTCGTTCTTCAAAAGACCGAACCACCCATTCGTTGTGGACGATCGCATGTCTGACATAGACCGGGGCTCCATGGATTTTGAGTGCCAGGTCTACGACTTCGATTGCGAAGGCGACTCCGGCACAGAAACCCCGGGGGGCAGCGAGGACGATTCTCTCTGTCATCGGCGTTTATTCTACGGCTGGTTCCGCCATTTGGGGCGGGCCTCTCTCAGTTTAGGCTGCCATCGAACTCATGTTGGCGACTTTCGAGCATCGGCAGAATTCGCTCCGTAAAGTCGAGCAAGTTCGTGGAAGTGAAGTCTGCGCCTGCGGCAAGAAATGGCCCTGGGTTTTCGTTCACGTACTTTCCACCAGCCCCGATGAGGAAGCTCGGCCGTTCTTCTTTCTCTCGCTGCAGGGTTTCGATGAGTTCGAGACAAGCAGGAGCGAGGGTGTCGATGGGGCACGAAACGAGGGCGACATAGGGCTGGTGCTCTCGAACCGAGGAGAGGAATGATTCGATCGGCACGTTGGCACCGAGGTAGAAGGTCTGCCACCCAGAGAGCCTCATGATATCAGCGAGCATTCTGAGGCCGATCGAGTGCCAGTTGCCGGGAGAACAGCCGAGCACGCACCGGAGTGCTCCTGGCTTGGGTGGGGCGGCAAAGTGGAGGATCCGAGCCATCAATCGCTCGATGATCGCACTGGCGAGATGCTCTTGTCCGACATCAATTGCCTGAACTTCCCACCATCGCCCGATCAGGAGCATTGATTCTCCGAAGAGACTTTGATACACCTGGACGGTCGGAACTTGTTGTCGAACCAGGGTGTCCACGATTCGGTTGCATGTGAATTCGTCGCCTTGGGTCGCAGCTTTGCTGAATTGGCGCACCAGTTCTGGCCCCAGTTCCAGTTCGGTCAGGGGTGATTCTTCGGGAGCGAGAATGCCGGCTAAAGCCTCAGCAACCTCTGCACTGGAGAGGCTGTAGTAGACCATCCGGCCCACTTTGTTACTGCGGACGATCCCTTTGGACTTCAGCCTAGCCAGGTGATTACTGACATTTGGTTGCTTCATCAAAGTAGCGTCCACAATTTCGCCGACGCTCTTTGGCCCCGTCTTTAGGAGACCAAGGATAAGCCTTTTTGAAGGCTCAGCCACTTCGCGAAGTAAGTCCATCATATTGTTTATTTCTCAGTTTCGGTCGTGTTAAGGAGCCTCTAGTGCCCACTTCTACGGGGTTTCTCCCTCTACAGTTACCACAATTCCTCAGGATTCCGAAACATTTTGAATTTTACTTTTTTGGTTTTCGATCATTTAACCTGTGAAATCACTTGAGGCTTCGAGCAGTAGAATAGGGTGCTATGAGTCAAGTCCTGGCCGACAAAGCCGTCGAACCTGTCATTCCCGCTCTTTCTTCCCACGAGGCTGCCTTTTTAGATCAAGTGCGCAGCTTTGTCCAGAGCGACGTTCTCCCCAAAACGAGGCTATGGGAAGAACAAACAGCTTTCCCAGACGAAATCTGGACAAAACTGGGACGTTTGGGCCTGCTTTCAATGACCGTCCCGGCAGAGATGGGTGGTTCGGGACTCTCGTGCATGGCTTACGTCGAGGCCTGCAGGGAGTTGGCGAAGGGTGACCCAGCCCTTAGCATGAACGTGGCTGCCGTAAACGCTCTCTGCGTCGCCCACTTGGTCGCCTTTGGAACGAAGGAGCAGGTGGCAAAGTATCTGGCTGGATGCCAAGAGGGAACCATTAAGCTCGCCTGGGGGTTGACCGAGCCAGACGCAGGATCAGATGCCAGGAGAGTGAAGACCTTCGCC
>JALOLT010000131.1 GCA_025455775.1 Fimbriimonadaceae bacterium | reverse complement strand
GGATGTTGCCAGGGCTGTTTTTTGGTCTGCGCATTCTGGCCCGAAGCCACGCCCGTGGCCCGATAAAATCGGGCCACCGCCCACAGAATGCGCAGACTCCCACTCCGCCAGCACCCTGAGGTGTCGAGCCACAAAGGAGTCGCCCCCTTTTCGACCCAATCTCCTAGACATAAACCTCACAAACTTCTTCTGGTTTTCTCCTGAGATTCTTACCCGGAACAACCGAGAATCTGAAGGAGCCTCGTAGGAGAAAGCTGAGGTTCGGTCTTAGGGTTTTCAGAATGGCGAAGAAGGCTACAGTTGAGAAGGAGGTCGCGGCTCCTGGTTTTTCTGCTCTTGCCTTACGCTCTTCCCTCTCACGGGCAAAGTCAATACTTCCAATCGTTGCAATCCCCAAAGCGAACCCCGAACCTGTGGGTAAGGAGTTGGACGAGACAGTCGCTGTCGAACAATTTGCCGATGAGGTTCTGAAAAAGTTCGAAGCTGACTCGCGGAGCGGTGACTTTTGCCCAGTGGACTTTGCCAAGGATTTCGAACTTGCCATGGCAAACCCCGAAGAGGGCATCACTGAGGACTATTCTGATCTTTATTTAGAACAGGAGCCAGTAGAACCGCCCCGAGAGATTCCTGCCAGCGAACTTGAATCTGTTGCTCCTGGGCTCGCCCAAGCGATCAGCGAGTTCAATGCTTCTCCGTCGATTTTTGAGGAAGCTCCGAGTGAGGAAGTCTCAGCCGCAGAACTGGACAGTTTGTTGACTGGGCTCGACCAAGCTCTGCAAGAATCTTTGAGCGAGGGTGATCTCGTTACCGAGGAGCCAAAGACTGACATGATGGTGGGTTCCGGCCAGGTTCAACCAATGGAGAGTCCAATCGAAACCCCTCAAGAACCAGAGCCGGCTTTCGATGAGATTGAAGAAGGTGAGTCCTTCACGCCAGCCCCGTTCAAATTCAACCTTCAGGTGGATATGGGTAACGAGGTCATGAGCGAAGAAGAGATTGCTGCCCTCCTCGCTGCTCCTCCCGGAACCCTTGAGACTCCTGCCCCTCATGAGCCGAAGCCAAAAGACGAGAACGAGATGATGAGCGATGAAGAAATCGCTGCCCTCATCGCTGCCAGTGCCGGAGCGACTGCTCCTCAGGTTCCGTCCCAGCCCCCTGCTTCAGATGAGAACGAGATGATGTCGGATGCAGACATCGCAGCGCTTTTGTTGGCAGCAGAACAAAACGCGGTGGACATCACGACCACGCCAGAGCCAGCCCCCGGGGAGGATGAGATCGAAGCCCTCTTTAAAAAAGCGACTGGCAGCCAAGCCCCAGCCCAAAGCTCTCCTACCCAGATTTTAGATCTTGACGACATCACCTCCTTGCTCGAGCCAGAGGTCAAATCGGCAGACGTTGACAAGGTAATGAGCGACGACGAGATCCAGCAATTGATGGCTGAAGCAGAAAAGGCAGCCCAGGCGGAAACAGCAGCAACGCCGGTCTCCTTTGTGACGCCGGAGCCTGTTGCTGAGCCGATGTCAGAGCTTTCGCGAGAAGCGACCCCCTCTGGCCTCCAACTCTTCGAGTCAGCCACGGGGCCAGTCCTTGATCCAGACGCTGTTGCCTTGGTTCCCGCTCCCCTTGCGATTGCTGCTTTGGCCGTGCCGCTAAAAATCGAGGGTGAAATGCTGCACGTTTTGGTCGCAGAGCCGTTCGATCGCCCCGCCTTGGAGCAACTCGGACAGGGAGTGAGCAAAGTTCTGATCCCCCAAAGGAGTTCGATTTCTGAGGTGATCCCGCTTCTGAAGCAGGCCTATGCAAGTGCTCAGCCTAGTGCAGTTCAAGATGAGGTTTGGCATGCGGCTGACGTGAAGCCTTCCTTGCTTGATAAAGTAAAGTTACTCTTCCGGAGGAGTTCGTGATCAGCTACGGTTTTAGCGGCGGAAAGGGTGGGGTTGGGAAAACGACCCTCTGCGCTCACCTCGGGTTGCTCTGGGGCGACGACAGCCAAGAGGTGCTCTTGATGGACGCTGATCTGGGCCTTGCTAATCTGGATGCTGTCTTGGGTTTAGTTCCTCGGGCAGGGTTGGGAGACGTGACGGATCGCAAGGTGAGTTTGCCAGAGGCTTGTACGCCTGGCCCTGCCGGGATAAGTGTCTTGAGTGGCTCTTCCGGCCATCTGCCCCTGATCGACATCACCTCTGGCGAACATGAGAATTTGAAAGACGAATTCTTCAAGTTTGCAGGACGTTTTGACCGAGTGCTCATTGACTTACCCGCTGGTTTGTCTGGTCATTGTCAGGCATGGCTCTTGGCCTGCGATGTCAAGATTCTTGTCGTGACTCCCGACCCGACGAGTCTGCTGGATGCTTATGCCACGGCGAAAATGATCTTTGCTAAGCAGCCAGAGGCGAGAGTGGGGGTTGTGGTGAATCGGGCAGAGACGATGAGTCAAGGCCGGGAAGTATCGTCCCGTTTCCAAAAGATTCTGGGTCAGTTTTTGCAGAAGCCAGTGGCTGCTTTTGGGGTGGTTCGGGAGAGTCAGGCGGTTCGGGTCGCTCTTCGGAATCGCAAGCCGGTTGTCCTTTCTCAGCCGACGAGCACATTTTGCCAGGAGTTGGGACTGGTGAAGGTGGCCCTTTCTGCGGAAAATCATGTGGGCGGTCAGGTGTTTCGCTTGGCTGATTTCCGCATGCCAGAAGCTGCCTAGGTAGGCTCTTGGCCTGGAGAACTCGCGCCGCCCGGGGGCGGGCCCGGAGACCAAGTGAGGAACTTGTCACCCAAAGTTTTTTCCGGGCCGGGCTTGGCAGCGGGCAAGGGCGGCGCGAGTTTTTGGACCTTTACTCCCCGGCCTTCGAGGCCAGATCTGGCCACTTCGCTAAGACGAGATCCTGAACTTCACCACTGCCAAAGAGGGAAACCGGGGGTGGACTGCCTGCTTCGAGCAGGAGTTCGACACACCCGACCCAGTCGCGAACCTCTATCCCAGGGTGGTCTTCCGCTTGTTCAGAAGCATACATCGCCCACTGCAGCGGGATCGCTTGGTAGTAGTCGTTAGCGTCATCCAAAGGAGGATTGTGGGCCAGGAGGGCTGACACCACTTTTGGGTAACCAGCAAAACAGGCTGCATGAAGAGGCGTGCCTTTGCTGTCGTCGCGCTCCATCACAGAAAAACCAGCCGCGATAAAGGCGTCAATCGCCTGGTACTGGTTTAGCCAACAAGCATCTGGAAATGCCTTTCGTCGGAGCAAGGACAAGTCAGAACCATAGCTTCGAAGCCTCCTCGCCTCTGCAACATCTCCCCGCCAGCAAGCAGCCAAGAGTTGGTCTGGGCCAGAAGGTTGAAAGTCTTTCAAAAGTGCCGGAATAGGGCGACCCCTTTCGAAGGCTACCTGGGCTGCTGATGTGCCGGTTTCGTCCTCGGCAAGAGGGTCTGCGCCTGCTCCCACCAGATGCTCCAAGATTGCGTCGCTTCTGCCTCGGCGGAGAGCGTGGAGCAGAGCGTTCGGGTTCATCAGATCTGGCTTATGACTCAGAAGAATTTCCAGCCCTTCCAAATCCTCATAGTCCAGCATCCGCAGCAGAGCATTACACCCGTCGATCTTTGCCCCGTGCTGGAGCAAAAGCCTCGTGCACTGATGGTTACGGCTCTCGCAAGAGTGATAGAGCGACTCATTGTCGTTTGGATTTGCTCCTGCCGCCAGTAGCATCTCGCAAACTTCTGGATCATCGGCGAGCCCTACTGCACCATAGAGGACAGAAAGAGGACTGTCAGGCTGACTTGGGAGAAGAAGGAAGCCATTGGGATTCGCGCCTCGCTCAAGCAAATAAGAGAGAACTTCTTTGTATTCCTTTGGCTTGGATCGAGCTAAAGGCGAGAATGCAGCATAAACGATTGGCTCCAGCCCTTGAGAGCCGGTTGGTTCATGGCCTTGGAACTGGCGCCTCACCTGATCCAGGTCGAGAGCCATGAGGGCACAAGTCAATGACTCCGCCGCTAGCTCTGGCCGAAGAGTCAGGAGTCGAGCGGCTCTTTTGCCATCGCGAGGGTTGAGAAGCCCTGATTCGATTAAGGCGACGCTGGCGGCGAGGGAAGCCGACGCCAACTGGGAGTCCTGAATCGAGGACACGAGCTTGGGCCACGAGGCAAAGCCGTATTCCATGGCCAACTGATGTTGAGCCATGTGGAGCTTTGTCAAAGGGGAAGAGGTGCGCAGTTCGCGCAAGAGTTCCTTCGCTTGAGTCTTCAGAAACTCAAGATTTGGATTTTCAGGGAGTTGTCTTTTCATATCAACCGGACTTGAAAGGTCATGTCCGCGGCCTGCCCCTCGGACTCAAGTACGGGTGATCGTGTCGATTCTTGAATCCAGGTGGGTTCAACCCTTCCCGCAGGCCAGGCAGCGCCCTGAAACGCTTACCGGTTTATACCACTCTCCCTAAGCTCGCTGTCAAGAGAAGTGGTGTTTGATCATAGAAAAGGGGGTTTCCCCTGGCTTGTGCCGCTCGCTCAAAATCCAGAGGAAACCCAGGGAGTCTTACTTGTCGCAACCGCCGCAGCAGTCTTTCTTGGGCTTGATTGCTTTGGTCGCACAGCCAGATTTGCAGCAGCCTGTTTGGCAGCCAGAGCAGTCGGAACAGCTCACGGCGCAGATGCAATCTGTGCAAACGCAGACCTGGCAGCAACAGCTGTTCATCTTCGCGCAGCAGCCGTCAGCAGGAGTCAAGGACGAAAGGGACGAGGTGATGGTCATTGCCACCATGACGAGAATCGTGTTTAACATTTTCGTGTTTTCCGTTTTTTCAAATGGGGTCAGAAGGGAGAACGATGAGGCAGACGAGGAGTCTGCTCGGACAATCACCCATTTGAAGGAGGGCCACGAATCGCCCAAGAAGGGATCGGAACGCCTGGTGGGGCGCGAGACCGGGTCTCGAGGAACTGCTGCTTCCCCTCGGTCGTCTCGCTCGATGGGAGGTGGACAGCTTTGGGAAGAATCGCAAGTTCTAGTTTCCAACTGGGCCAAAACGAGCTAAAAACAACTTCTGGCAGGTCGGGAACTTGATCAGAGCAACAGGCATGAGCACAAGAAGCCCCGCCACAGCAATCTGCCTTTCTAACGTCTGAAAGGGACGTTGATACGCTGTGTAAACAGGGCCTTGAATTCGCCCAGGCCAAGATCCCGCCCATGACAAGAGCGAGAACCAGAACCAGACGTCCTGCGATCCGCGGATCAATGCGAGACTGCATCTCTTCCTTCCATAATGGCTGCTCTTGACTCCAGTTCCAAGCAATCCAGTGAAAATAAGGACAGGCATTCTGGTGACTGCTTCCCCCTGTTTCTAATCTACCTGCCTTTCCAAGGGCAAGTTTGACACCAAGCGGTGGGGGTATGACGGAGGCAACTTCGTTGCGCCTTCGCGCGATATTGTGGCGGCTGCGAGGCGATCCACGCAGAAAACCCGCGTTTACCAAGAAACATCTATTACAATAGAGCTACTGTGATTGCAACAACACTCCTTGCTCTCTCCATGGCCAAAACGACTCAGTCGGTAGATCTTGCCTGGAAGCCAACTGTAGGGGATATCCAGACTTACAACTTCACCATCGACTCCAAGATGGATATGGGGGGATCTGCCATGCAGATGGTGACCAGTTTCGTCACACAAAACCAGATCACAAAGGTCGAGGGCGACTTGGTAACGACCAGGGGAACCATGCGCAATGGGGCGAGCCGAATGATCGTGAATGGTCAAACCATGAAGGGGCCAGGGATGCCACCTGGACGGCCAGTTGATGTTGTTCACACAAAGCGCGGGATTTTGGTGAGTGTTTCGACGCCAGGGGGCAACTCCAATCTTGGGTTGTTTCAGACTCTGGTTCGGCCGGAGAAGCTCGTTGCGCCAGGTGACAAATGGCAGCACACATGGGAGGCGAACAAGGCTCTCAACCTAAACAGAGTCAAAATTGAGTGGACTTACGAAGGAGAGTATCTGCACAGAGGAAATCTCAAAACCCACAAGATCACTTTTGTCATGACAGAACTGGATAAGCAAGATCCTGTGACCGGGGAGGGGACGTTCTTGCTGAACCCTCTCACGACAATGCCTCACAGGCTGGATGGGACGATCCGGAACTTCCGCATGGATCCTCGTGCGCCGGCAAGCACAGTCTCGATCAGGGCGGAGATTCGAGGCAAAGTGCCTGAGAGCGAGTCGCCTGAGGTTCCAAAGTTGGAGCCAGAACTCAGGTGAGTGGTTGTGTCACAAGTGAACTGCCGACTTAGCTTCACTGTTCTGCCATCTCAGAAGACCTTGGAAGAAAGCCATTGAGGCACAAGTAGGATAACAGGGCAGAGTCCCAAAAAAGGGGCTGCCTCTTTTGAGACAGCCCCTGAATTTCACAGACCAATAGAGACTTAGCTCTTTCGGTTCTTTCGTCGGCGAGCGGCAAGAGCACCAAGGGCGAGAACTGCCATCGTCATCGGCTCTGGAACAACCTTCACGTCGTCGAAATAGACAGTACCGGTGGAGGAGGAAGTAGAAATCCAGTCGTGGTAGAAATCGAGTTCCCCGACTTCGGTTCGCGCCGTCGCGACGTTGAAGTTGTACTCTGTGCCATCAACCCATGCCGTGGCTGTATTGGTTCCTGTTGTGTACCTCAGAGCCATATCAATCCAGCGACCAGTGGCATTGGTTAAGTTACCAAGAGTCACGTTGTTGGTCGTGTTCCAACCGCTTCCTTGTCCGCCTCGGATGAGTCCATCACCTCGAACCCAAACACCAGCGGCTCGAAGGGTTCCGGCCGCGTTCCAGAGCTCAAATCCTTGGATTACGTCAGCAGACGAACCAGCTTCAATCCACATGGAAGAGTAGGCCACAATTGTGCCTGTCTGGGCCCCAAAGCCTCTCCAAGCGAATTCGCCGGGAGCAGTGTTACGAATCGATTGAATGCCAGTCTTCGCTCGAACCGAGGTGACTTCGAAACCACCACCTGTAGGTAGCCAGGAATCCTGTCCAGCAAGAACCCCAGTCGTAAAAGTAGGAGCCTCAAAGCTAGTTTGGTAGTAGATCTGGGCAAAGCTGAGTGACGAGAGGCCAGCGACTGCGGCCAAGATAAGCAGTTTTTTCATTAGTTCCTCACCAATTCGGCGACTGCCTCAAGACATTCGCCGATATCACAAGCAACATTGCTTGAGCAAGCACCATTGCGAGTGGACATTGTACATCACCACTAAGGAATATTAAGATAGA
>JALOLT010000130.1 GCA_025455775.1 Fimbriimonadaceae bacterium | reverse complement strand
CATCCTCGATCGCCTCAGCGGATTCCTCGAATACGAAGCAGAGGTGCGCGGCAAGATCAAGAGCGCCATGATGTACCCAGTCCTGGTTTTGGTCTTCTCCCAGTTGATGCTCTTTGTCCTCTTCAGCTTTGTCCTCCCCAAGTTTAAGGAGATCTTTGACGGCATGGATGTCGAAATGCCAGCTGTCACTGCTGCTCTCTTTGCAATGGGAGATTTCATGAACAAGAGCTGGTGGGTCATCCTTCTCGGCATCGCAGGAATCTTCTTTGGCATCAAGAGTTGGGGCAATACGCCCAAGGGCCGTTACCAGCTCGACTACTTTAAGCTGAAATTCCCTGTCGTGGGCGAATTGAGCCTTAAGATGAGCGTTGCGCGGTTCTGCCGAACCCTCGGTACCCTCATCAACTCTGGTGTCCCGATGATGCGAAGCCTCGAAATCGTAGGCGAAACCCTCGGCAATGAAGTTTTGAACGGAGCAGTAGATCAAACTCGCCTCTCGATTCGCGAAGGGAACAAACTCAGCGCACCTTTGGCGAGTTCCGGACTCTTCCCGACGATGGTCACCCACATGATCGACGTTGGCGAAGAATCAGGCCGCCTGAGCGAGATGCTCGTCAAGGTTGGCGATTTCTACGACAGCGAAGTCGAACAAACGGTCAAGGGCCTCACCTCGATGATTGAACCCTTGCTCATTATCTTCTTGGGCGTGGTCGTTGGCTTCATCGCCATCTCGGTCATGACCCCCATCTTCAAGCTCGTCAACAGCGTGAAGTAATCGACACTCTCTGTGTCCTGGCAGACACACACCTCGACCCGCACCTCTAGCAAAGGTGCCTGACAACTTGAAAACTCAATATCAGTAGGACTGGGAAGACAAGAGGTTTTCTCAGCCAAGCAAAACCGCAGACCAAATGGCAGGAAGCCAACCGGAAAAGCGGCGCAGGAATGGAGTCCCTGCGAAGACAAATCAATGGAGTGAAAATGTCGGAAGCATTGGCAAAAACATGGGATCCCGAGCGACTTGTGCTCGAGTATCTCTCAGACCAACGATCGGATCTTAAAGACCTGATCATTATTCAGTACAGTTCAACGGTTGAACGAATTGCCCGAAAATTCGCCGGATCAGAAACCGCAGACGACTTGACCCAAGTTGGCTACATCGGCCTCTTGAACGCCTTGTCAAAGTATGATCCCGAGGCAGGAGTTCGTTTCAACACTTACGCAACTCATCTTATCGCAGGTGAAATCAAGCACTACCTGCGCGACAAGAGTCAAACGATTCGCCAACCGGCCTGGCTGCAAGAGCTCCGCCACAAGGTGAACCGCACCATGACGATTTTGCAGGGAGAGCTGGGACGACCTGCTACCGAGCGTGAAATCGCCGAGCGAATGGGTGTGAGCGAATCACAGGTTCAGGAAGTCATGCAGACGCAAGGCACCCTGCGCGTTTCAAGCCTGAATACCAGCCCAGGTGATGACGAGGATTCTGAAAGCGAAGTAGATCGTTTGGATTCTAACCTTGTCACTCACGAGTCCATCAGTGTCGAAGATCGGGTTGTGCTGGAAACTGCCATGCAGCAGCTGCGCGACCTGGAGCGAGAAGTCCTCGTCCTTTTTCACTTCGACTCCTTGAACCAAACGGAGATCGCGAGCCGACTCGGAATCAGCTGCAACTATGTCAGCCACATTTTACGTCAGAGCCTCAGCAAGCTCCGCCGGATCTTGAGTAACGAAGAAGAGCAGGATCGCAACCTTAGAGTCAAGGGTAACGCAAACGATCGTTCGATTATGGATGCAGAAACTGGCATTTACAACGAAGACTACTTCCGTCAGCGCCTGACCGAAGAGATTCATCGTACCAGTGCCTCCGAAGGCGTTGTGAGCGTTGTTGTCTTGGAATTCTCTGGGCTGAATGCCCTTAAGAGTTTCTACGGCGAGACCAGCGTCCGAGACTTTATGATTGATGCAGCTGCCTTTCTGAAGAGCAGCGTTCGCGCTCTGGATATCGTGTGTCGAAATGGCACCAGTGGATTTGGGTTGATTCTTCCGGGAACGGGAGAGAGTTGCGCCAACGCAGTGGCAAGACTGGAAAAGCGGATCAGCCAATGGCTGATGACTCGCGTGGCGAGCAATAGCCCACTCCGAGTGAGCTTTGGCTATGCGACTGCACCAGACCATGGTCGTTCCGTTGCAGATCTTCTCAAGCTCGCTCAACAAGACGCGTCACAGTCAACCGAGAATCGCCCAGCCGCTTAAAGAATCAGCCCTTCGTCTCAGCCAGACTCCAATAGGGCTGATTCAGGGGCTTCACTCCCAGACAGGCCTCACGCTTTGCGCGTCGGGGCTTGTCTCATTTTTGCCTCGCTTTTGGGACTATTGTCGGGTAGAACAACTTCATGACAATGAGGTCTGATCTTGGCACACCCCCTCTGAATATCGAGGACTACTCAATTGACCCAGTTCGAGGGTTTCTCCCTGGCTCGAACCCTTTGGTTCGTCTGCCAGACGCCTTTGCCGAATGGGAAGATTGTGCTCACTTCTTGCCGAAGCTCTTGATGACCGAGCAGTTCCGATCCCTCTCTCGCGAGCTTCCGGATTTTCCCGTCGAAGAACTAAGTTCTGAGTCAGAGTGGTGCCGCGCCATGGGGCTCCTCAGCTATGTCGGCCACGCTTATGTTTGGTGCGAGAAGTCTCTTCCCGAGTTCCTGCCAAGCAAAATAGCCAAGCCCTGGACGACCGTTGCGAGCAAACTGGGTCGCCCCCCGATTCTCAGCTACGCGAGTTACTGTCTGGACAACTGGCGCCTGATCGATCCGAGTGGGGCGATTGAGTGTGGCAACATTGCCCTGATCCAAAACTTCCTTGCTGGAATGGACGAAGAATGGTTCATTCTCATTCACGTCGAGATCGAAGCAGAAGCTGGCCCGGCGATCCGCCTGTTGCCACAAGTTCAGATGTCTGCTCTTGTAAACGAGCCAGAGCTCTGCTGCGATCAGCTCGGTCAAGTCAGGGATTGTGTTCAAGCGATGCTGACAACCCTGCGCAGAATGCCTGAGTTTTGCGACCCATATATCTACTTCCACCGAGTTCGACCCTATATTCACGGCTGGAAGAATCATCCAGAGATGCCTGAGGGTTTGGTCTATGAAGGCTGTTTTGACAATCAGCCACAGCAATTCCGAGGCGAAACTGGAGCCCAGAGCTCCATTATTCCTTGCCTAGATGCCATGCTCGGTGTCAGTCATGCTGACGATCCCCTCAAGGCCTATCTCCTGGAAATGAGGAGCTACATGCCGCCTTCACACAATTCTTTTTTGGCAGCCCTTGAACAATCTGGCGGGATTCGGGATTTTGTTTCTGCTTCAGAGTTTGGGCCTCTGACGGAAGTATTTAACCAAACGGTTCAATTGGTGGAGGACTTCCGGAGTCAACACTTGGAATACGCAGCAAACTACATTTACAAGCAGATTCAAACCGACGGAAACAATCCAAGTGCAGTGGGGACCGGGGGCACACCTTTCATGAAGTATCTTAAGAAGCACAGGGATGAAACGGGAGACCACCTTTTGGTTAAAGAATGAGTGAAACCTTTGAGGCACAGGATGCAGAAGCAATGGTCGAACTCGGCCAGAGGCTTGTGAGGAGATTCGAGGCTGGTGATATCGTGTTCCTGATTGGCGAGTTAGGAGCAGGCAAGACGACCCTGGTTCGCGGGATGGCTCTGGGACTCGGGATCAGGGAGCCTGTGCGTTCCCCCACCTACACTTTGATTCAAGTCTACGAATCTTCTCCGCCCATCATGCACTGCGACCTTTATCGCCTCACCTCGGCCAGTAGCATTGGGCTAGAAGATTATTGGGAGAATCATCTTTGTCTGGTTGAGTGGCCAGAGCGTCTGGAAGGTCAGGTCTCAGCCACATGGTTGGTTTCGATCGAGTTCGAAGGAGAAGGGCGAGTCATTCGCCTTTCTCGATCTCCTACGCAAGGGAGTTGAGGCGGGGGTCCAGGCGATTCACGTGTGAGGCCCGAACCTTCTTCCCGCTTCACCATCGCCGTAATGCGGGAAGAAGCCATCAAAACTTCAGCTCCGTTGGAGTGATTTGACTTGTGCTGCGTACTTGTCCTTCACAACCTTGCGGCGCACCTTCAGGGACGGGGTGAGTTCGCCGTCGTCCACGCTGAATGCCTTTGGCAACAAGACATGACGCTTTACTTTTTCGAAGTCAGCAAGTTGCTTGTTCGCAACATCGACTTCTGACTTAAAGAGAGCACGGACGTCTTCTCGTTCGATCATTCCTGCTGTATCCGAGATAGTCTCGCCCTTTGCTGCGAGCCAGGCCTTGACTCGGTCGAACTCCGGAACGATCAAGGCTGCGCAGTATTCCATGCCGTCACCAATCAAAACAACTTCGTTGATGTACTCGCTTTCCTTGAGGCGATTTTCAACCATTTGGGGGGCCACATTCTTGCCGTTGCCCAAGACGAGGAGATCTTTTTTGCGATCCGTGATCTTCAGGTGTTTGCCTTCGAATTCTCCGATATCCCCTGTGTGGAACCACCCTTCCGAGTCGATTGCAGCAGCTGTCTCTCCCGGAAGGTTGAAATAGCCATTCATCACAGAATTTCCCCGAATGAGAATTTCACCATCTGGTGCAATCTTGATCTCAACCCCTTGGAGAGGCTCACCAACTGTCCAGGGCTTGTTACGTTCAGGATGATTCACGCTGGAAGCTGCACAGGTCTCCGTAAGGCCATAGCCCTGACATACCGTTAGGTTAAAGGCCATGTAAAACTCACTGACGTGGGGAGCTAAAGCGGCCCCACCGGCAACCAGAAGCCTCATACGACCCCCCAAGCGTTCTCGGATCTTTGCCCCAACTAGCTTATCCAATAGGCCAGCAAAGGGGGCAGATTCGCCTCGCCTCTTCTTGGCGCCCTGACTGAGACAAGCGTAGAAGAGCTTTTGGCGGAGAGCTGGCTGCTTGCCAACATTTTCGATGACCTTGGCTCGAATGTTTTCCAAGAAGCGTGGCACACACATCATCATCGTTGGCTTGACCTTTTGGATATCCCCCGCCAAGCTTGCGACACTGCCGGCGTAGGCGATGCAGGCCCCAATCGAAGTCGGCAATGCGTGGCCAGCGAATCTCTCGAAAACGTGGCTGAGTGGGAGGAATGAGAGCCACACATCTTCTTCTGTCACGGGAATCGTCTCTCGGATCCCTGGGATCAGACTGATGAAACAGCGGTGGGGCAGAATTGCACCTTTTGGTTGACCAGTCGTCCCGCTCGTATAGATGAGAGTGGCGAGATCCTCCATATCCACTTCATCGATCCGCTTGTTCCAGGCTTCTTTGGTGAGGGTTCCTTTCCCTATCCAATCCTTGATCCCGACCTCGCTGCTGGCTGGCCTGAGAAGCAAAGTTGGGATGTCTCGGAGCTTGGCAGCAGCCTGGGCGTTCAAACAAACAGCTGCTTTCGCTTCACAATCTTGGGCGATGTACTGGGCTTGATCAGGGGGCAAGGTGGGATAGATCGGGACGATGACAACTCCCAGCGTTTGAGCAGCCCAATCAGTGATCGCCCATTCATAGCAAGAATCCCCGAGCAGAACCAGCTTGTCTCCCTTTTGCAGACCAAAGGAATCGAGGGCCCTGGCGTAGCCGTAAACGTCTTCCCAAAACTCTGTGTAGGTCTTTGATGTGTACCCCTCTTTTCCCGGGATCATGTGACTGGTTCGTTGGGGGAACTTTTCGACCGTACGACGAACCATGTCGCCCAAGCTTTTAGCGTCTTTGATATGTGGCATGTGGACTCCTCTGGGAAACTCTTACGACTCGGTAGGCAAATTGCTCTCACAATAGGCAGCCCAGCCACCTTTCACGCTTAAAACGTCCCGGAAACCCATTTCCATGAGGGTTTTCGCCGCCAACGCGCTTCGGTGGCCACCCCCGCAAAGACAGGCGATCTTCAGATTTCGATCTTGGAGCCGGTCATCCTTCTTGGGGTGGGAGTGGTCTGCCTTAACCTCCAAGAAGCCCCGAGGAATATTGATCGAACCTGGCACGTGGCCAGCGCCATACTCTTCTGGCTCGCGGACATCCAGGATCAGGGTGTCGGTCAAGTCGGCCAGCTGACCAGGTTCAATCTCTCGAACGGTCAGAAGGGCTTCCGAAACAAAATCGTTCAGCGTCTTTGCCATCCCAGCACCTTACCAGGGGTCGAACCGAACCAAGTCAGACCAAAAGGTACTGTTGGGCCAGCTTGCAACGTCAGATCATCAAGAATCCGATGGTTTCAGTGCTTGCCCCTCTTTTGTTCCCTCAGGTTTTGTTCACTCAGACTGACCGGCCGACCGATCTGCTCGAGGTTTTGCCCCAGTGGCAGGAAACGCCAATGATCGCCAACTGGGTTGCTCCGAACGCGCGGATCTTTTCGAAGGCATACAAGGGGCCTGGGGCGACGACTGTGACCCTATCGAATGGAGCGATAAGGGTTTCCGTCGATCTTGCTCCAGGTCAGCAAGGCTCTGCGGGAGCCCAAGCTACAATCAACGGGCGCAGATTCAATCTGGGTGGATCTGACCCAGATTCCTTCTCGCTTGTGAGTGCTCAGGTGCTCACAACCTTCACTCCTTTCGACTACAAGGCTCTTGCCGGTGAAAGGCAGGGAGTCTGGCCACCGACTGGGTCAACTTTAGTCATGACCTACAGCCACTCCAGCCTTCCCAGAGTCGCCATTGAGGTGATTCATGAGGTCTACGACGGGATTGCGACCAGAGCGAAGTGGCTAAGGTTACGCAACAACTCACAGGCGCCCCTCCGGCTGAATTCCTATCACCTTTTGGACACTCCCGGCCAAGGCGAAGTCGCCGCTTGGGACGGAGACCAACGGGAGACTCCTGGCCCAGATCCTATTTCGGTGGGGGTGATCCTTCCGCCTGGATCGCGCCTTACGACGTTTCGGCAGTTCATGTCGTCTCGGCCCAGCGCGAGTCTCCGACCAGGTGAGCTTGAAAGACTGGTTCATCGCCGATTGGCACCCTGGCGTTCCGAGACTCCTCTCTCGATGGTGGTGCGTTCATCCGAACAAGGCGAAATCGAAGCTGCGATTGAGCAAGCAGCAGAAGTAGGGCTTGGGCTTGTCTTTCTTGGGCCAGAGTATTGGGAGACCAACCCAAGCCCTTCCCGCACCTTGCTGCTGGGGGAGCCAACAAGGGCAAACATGGCTGAATGAAACGAGAGCCCACCTATCGGTGTTTGGCTTGGCTGGTTGGATCACGGATCTGGAGGTGAGGGCGACGCCTTGCAGTAGTCAAACTCATCCGGGACACCAAAACGCAAATGAAGCGGCTTGGAGGCAGGCAAAAGTAGTGAGTGACCTTTTCAATTTTGCCAGAGCCAGAGGTGTGAACGTCGTCTCCACCGGAGATGACTTTTTCGCTGGTCAGAGTCGAAAGTTGCGGGAAGACTTCGTGACTACGGTTCACCAAGGAATCGAACCAGGTGCAGACGAGGAGTCGAGCCGAGCGTTTTTATTGAGCCTTGCCAGCCAGCAGCCCTTGGTGAAAGAGGGGGTCTGGTTGTACAAGAAGCCTAGTGGGCGCGACGAGCTTATTAAAGCGTTAAGAAGCTACAAGACCGCTCGAAACAATCGATAGTTAAACTGTTGAGGATTGTTCGCTTACCGACTTGATTCTGGGCAAGAAGTTTATCGGCTTCTTAGGGGATAATGAGCTGAGGGCCCCTTGAAACCAGGGATAAACAAGAAAATGCGCGCAGTCGTGATGGCAGGTGGTGAAGGCAGTCGGTTACGTCCCATTACGGCTCACCGACCCAAACCTCTGGTGCCAGTAGCCAACAAGCCGATCATGGAGCACATTGTCGAGCTCTTAGTTCGCCACGGCTACACAGATATCGTCACGACCCTCCATTACCTCGCTGACGAAATTCAGAACACTTTTGGCGACGGCCGCGACCATGGCGTTGCCATGACCCACTCGATTGAAGACACACCACTCGGCACAGCCGGAGCCGTAAAGCAAGCGGAAATCCTGCTCAAAGAAGATACTTTTCTCATCATCAGTGGCGATGCCCTCACGGACTGTGATCTCAGCAAAGCCCTCGCTTTTCACAAAGAGAAAAAGAGTTTAGCCACCTTGGTGCTCTACCGAGTTCCAGCCCCTCTTGAGTTTGGGATTGTCATTACCGATGACGAGGGTCGCGTTCAGCGTTTCCTCGAAAAGCCAGGCTGGGGTGAGGTCTTTACTGACACAGTCAACACAGGGATCTACATCCTTGAGCCAGAGATCTTTGACTGGATGGAGAAGGGGCAGAATGTGGACTGGAGCAAAGACGTATTCCCTGCGCTCCTGGCAGCAGGCGCTCCTCTCTATGGCTACGTGATGAACGAGTATTGGTGCGATGTCGGAACTCTTGAGCAATACCGCGAAGCCCAAGCCCACGTTTTGCAGGGAAGAACCCAGCTGACGATTCCAGGCGAAATGGTCAAGCCAGGGGTGTGGGTCGGCCAGAACACGATCATCGACGATTCGGCCGAACTCATCGCACCAATCTGCATCGGGTCAAACTGTCGGGTGAAACGAGGAGCAAAGCTTGGCCCCTTCAGTGTCATCGGAGACTCCTGCTTGGTTGAGGATTCTGCCGTGGTGAACCGCAGTGTGCTGTGGGATCGTTGCTACGTTGGAATCGATGTAGACATCCAAGGAGCCACAGTCGGCAGCAGGGTGACGATGAAGCGAGACGTCAAGATCGGGGAAGATGCCGTGATTGGCGACCGAACCCTCATTGATGTTGGTTCGACGATCCGCCCTCGCGTAAAGGTGTGGCCAGATAAGATCATTGAGCGGGGTTCGACCGTCACAATGTCCCTCGTAACTGGGAGCCGGTGGCGCGGCAATCTCTTCCGAGATTTGGGAGTTGCTGGAATCAGCAATATCGAAATCACACCTGAGTTCGCGACCAGGTTTGCAATGGCCTATGGTTCGACCCTACCACTCAATTCAAAAGTGATTGCTGTGCGGGACTCTTCTCGCAGCAGCCGAATGATCAAGCGTTCTGCGATGGCGAGCCTCCTCAGCTCTGGTTGCCGAGTCATTGACCTCCATGGGGCTCCTGTTCCAGTTGTGCGTCACCACGTGAGATTGATGGGTGCTGCTGGAGCCATCAATGTCCGAAAATCGCCGGGGAATAAGCGTTTGACCCTCATGGAGGTCTTTGACCACTCTGGAGCCTATCTCCCCAAGGCGATGGAGCGAAAGATTGAGGCGAGCTTCTTCCGCGAGGATTTCCACAGGGCTGACCCAGACGAGCTCGGTCGAATCGAAGAAGCTATTCAGCCAATCGAAGCCTACACCAGAGACTTTCTTGCTCACCTTCCGGAAGTTGACAATCAACATCGCCTGAAGGTCGTCGTCGACTATGGCTACAGTTCGGTGAGCCCGATCTTTCCCGCCATCTTGGACGAGGTGGGGGTCGAATCCATTAGTCTCAATAGCTTTAACGACGCCAAGCAGGCTCCTCGCCGCTTAGAAGAGTTTCAGGAGCATCTGGATCGCCTGAGCCAGATTGTTCCCAGCGTTGGCTACGACTTTGGCGTTCTTGTCATCAACGAAGGCGAAAATCTCTACGTCGTCGATGATCAGGGCCATGTCTTGAGCGGTAACCGGCTCTTCGCCACCCTGTGCGTTCTTTTGGCCGAGACGCGAGGAAGCGCAAAGATCGCGATGAGCGTGACAGCTCCTCACCGACTCGAAGACCTACTCGTTCGCAAAGGGGCCTCTGTTCACCGGTGCCGCAGCGGAACGAGAGATCTGATGTCAGCGGCTCTTGCCGAAGCTGTCACTTTCGCAGGAAATGAACAGGGCGGATTCATCTTCCAGGCATTTCATCCTGGGTTTGACGCGATGTTTACTCTGGCCAATTTGGTGAGGATGCTCCAACAGGTCGGGGGAAAGCTCAGCGAGTTTGGTCACTCTCTACCGGAGTTCCACTTAGCCTACGAAATGACTGAGTGCCCCTGGGAAAACAAAGGCACAGTGATGCGCCGTTTGAGCGAAGATATTCGGGAAGGATCCCGGATCGAACTTGTCGACGGCATCAAGATTTATGACGACGACTCTTGGGTTCTTGTCCTGCCAGATTCATTCGAGCCAGTCTTTCACGTCTTCGCTGAAAGCCCTGAAGCATCAGCCAGTCATGCCCTTGTGAAGGAATACGTAGCTAAAATAGACTTACTTAGAATAGGAAGGTAAGTTTTTTTGGAAAAGAGAGGTTTTTGGGTTGCTGGGATTGTGGTTGGGTTGTTGGGTGGCGCGCTAGGCGTCTTGGCTCTTTCGCAGGGATTTTTGGGTTCACGGCAGGCTTCTCAGGAAGTCGCAACAATTCAGCCAGCTTCAATGCCAGAGCCGGAGGTGGCCCCTGCCTTGCCGCCGAAAAGAATCACGGAGCGACCAGGAAACCTTCAGGGTTCGGTAATGGTAGTGATGTATCACCAACTGGGGCCGACCGAGAAGTATATGGTGCGATCCTACGATAACTTTCGGAAGGATCTCAATCGACTCTATGAGATGGGTTACCGCCCCGTCACGATGGCTGAGTATGCCCAGAACAAAATGAGTCTCGCCCCTGGGGCGTCGCCTGTCGTTCTGACCTTTGACGACAGCTGGATTTCTCAATTCAGAATGCTGCCTGATGGCACGATCGATCGCAAGAGTTTTGTCGGGATTTGGGAGGAATTTGCCCAAAAGCACCCAGATTTTCCCGTGAAGGGCACCTTCTATGTCCTGCCCAACGGCCCATTCGAACAAAAGAACTCTGCCGCCAGGAAACTCGAATTGCTGAGATCCTGGGGATCAGAGATTGCTTCTCACACGATCAAGCACTATGACCTGAGGAAGAAGAGCGACGAAGTGGTGAAGAAGGAACTCGCCGAGAGTGCTGAATTTGTCCGAAGCCTCGGCTGGGAGCCAGTGAGTCTTGCCCTGCCCTATGGTTCAATCCCGCGCAACACAAAGCTGCTGGAAGGATTTGAGTGGAATGGCAAAAGAGTGAAGTACCAAAACGTCGTGCTGGCAGGCTCAGCGCCAAACTTTTCACCCAATCACAGGAGGTTCAATCCTCTTCGCATTTGGCGAGTCCAAGCCTACCCAGGAGTGATGGGAATCGACTATTGGCTTGATAAAGTCGAAGCTGGCGAATCAAAGCCCTACGTTCAACCGTAAAACAAGGAACATATGGAGATCCTCGAACAACCAGCCGTGAAGCTGGTCAACCTCAAGCGGGTAAAGGCTAATCCCAAAGTTCGCCAATTCATAGAAGGGGCCAACAACGTGATGAAGGCGATGGGATACACAGAACATGGCCATCGTCACTCAGAAGTCGTAAGTGGCATTACCCGGTACATCATGGAGACCTTGGATGCCCCGGATCGCGAGGTCGAGCTTGGCACGATCGCTGCGTATCTTCATGACATCGGAAACGTAATCAATCGGATTGACCACCCCATCAGTGGCGCAAA
>JALOLT010000001.1 GCA_025455775.1 Fimbriimonadaceae bacterium | reverse complement strand
GCCTTCCAACCTGGCGACCGAGGACTCTATTCCCCCGAAGTCCTCTCGCGGCACCTGAGTGAAAACCAGATTTCTCATCCTGCTTCCCAGACCCTAAGGGCCAATAATCAAGCGACTCTCGCCTGGATTGGCGGAAAGAGCGAAACCTGGACAGAGAAGTCCCACAGCTTCTGGCCAGGGCAAAAAATCCATAAGTCTGTGATCCTGATCAATGACTCTCGGTCCTCCCAAAGCTACGAGGCAAGGTGGGGAGTTGGTTCACCAGATTCAGTTCTGAAGGGAACCCTGAGCGTAGGGCAAATCCTTATTTTGCCAATCGAGTTCACAACCCCAAGCCAGCCAGGGAGCTATGCCATCCAGCTTTCTGCCACGATTGGCACGGCGATCCACGCGGATCGCTTAGCTTTCAGGGTATTTGCCAAGCCGACTCCCGCAAGCTCGACCCTGGCCGTGTGGGATCCAGTTGGTCACACGAGCAAGATCCTCACTGCGGCAGGATATCGTGTCACCCCTGCTTCTGCGAGCTCTAAGGGATTGGTCATCGTGGGCCGCCAGGCCCTGAGTTCCGGAGCCAAACCACCCTTCGATCTGGAGAAATTCACCTCCCAAGGAGGGAGGTTGTTGGTGATGACCCAAGATCCTGCCTGGCTCACCTCGCAGCTCGGCTTCCGGGTGGCAGCCTATGCGACCAGACGAGTCTTCCCGATGATCCATGAGCGGACGATCGGGGTAGGTTTGTCGGGAGCGGATCTCGCCGATTGGGCAGGCACGGCAACGCTCAAGCCTGCCTACCCAGATCCGAACACTCTTCCCCGCCCCACAAATGACAGCTCTCCTACCCATGGCTGGGTATGGGGCATGAGGGGCGTCGTTTCTTCGGCGATGGTCGAAAAACCTCACAGAACTGGCTGGACTCCTCTCTTGGAAGGTGAGTTCGATCTCGCCTACAGCCCTCTCCTAACAATGAGTTATGGCAAGGGCAGGGTCACTCTCTGTACTCTTGACCTCGAGGATCAATTCGCGAGCGAACCTGTGGCTCAGCTGCTTCTCCCTCGAGTAGTGGCAGCAGCCTCGGCTGTTCCTAGCCTGCCAAGAGTGCCGAGCCTTGCCTTCGTCGGTGGGAATTCGGAACTCCTCGACACAGTTGGGGTGAGCTACCAAAAGCGTCAGACCCTTGATCCGGCAATTCCCCTTTCAGTGATCGGGCCAGATGCCACAGTCTCAGAAGCCCAAGTCTCGCGGTACCTCACGAATGGCGGAAGAATTCTATTCCTGCCCCGCCGCACTGGTTTCGGTCCTGCTGCACTGACTCAACAAGCCGAGTTCGGAGGGTCACTCGCCATTCCAGACTGGCCAGAGGCAGTGGGGCTTAGCCCCAGCGACACCCGCAAACGAAGTCACTCAAATTCGTGGCTCGTGTCTGGGGTTGAGACAGGAGCCGACGGACTCCTCGGCCGCTGGCGAGTCGGACGAGGTGTGGCGATCTTCTTCCAAATGGATCCGGATCTGCTGAATGCTGACACGAGAACCTACTTCAGGCAAACCAGATGGCGCCAGACCAGAGCTCTGTCGCAGGTTCTGACGAACCTCGGGGCGACGTTCCCGCAAGATAGTCGATTCTTCCGTCCTGCGCCTGAGATTCCTGGCTCGGTTGCCCTGATTGGTGAGTGGCAAGCCCAAATGACTCAAGCTACTCTGAATTTGCCAGCGACACCCAGTAACGATCCTGGCCCATCGCCTGCCGCCCTGGCTCTCCTGCAAGGAGGAAACGAGGGGGGTTGGAGCAAGATCCAAGCCCCAGGATTCTGGAGCGAGATGGACGGCAAGATCAGCGAAGCTGTCCTGCGACGAGCCGTGACGGTTCCCCAAAATTGGGTCGGGAAGGATCTCGTCTTGCGACTAGGTGCGGTTGACGACTACGATACAACCTCCTTCAACGGCGAGATCGTCGGGCAAACCAACCGAACGACCGAACAGTGGTGGTCACACAGGCGAGCCTATGTGATTCCGGGAAGGCTCGTGAAGGAACAAAACGTGATCACGGTTCGAGTGGTCAACAGCAGCGGAGCGGGAGGACTAGGCGGACCACCTCACCACATGGGGCTGGACCTGAGAGGCTTCGTCCCACCCCTCGCCCTTTATCATCCTGACTACCGCTCGGACTTCGAGCTTGGCGACGACCCCTATCGCTACTATCGTTGGTAAGAGGCAAGAGATCATGGCACTTCCCTTCCCTGGCAAACCGAGCCCCATCATCCATTCGATCGAGTGGACCAGCGACCTCTGGACACTGGACGATCCAGGAATCATGGGGGACACTTACCCTACAAGTTGGGCACCAGACGACACTCTGTTCACTTCGGCAGGTGATCCGAACTACGGCCCCTCTTATGACGGGTTGGACGTTTCGATCTTGCACGGACTCCCTCCGAACGCAACGATTGAACAAATCAACCCCATGCCTCACCTCATTGGCTCAGGAGGTCAGGGGGCAAAGCCATCCGGCATTCTGGCCCTGGGGGGACAGCTGATCCTGGCGGTTCAAAACACTCTGGGCTATCAGCCTCCCGCCTGGGGTCGCGACTGTCAACACGGAAGTGATGCCAGTTTGATTTCCTCTAAAGATGGAGGGATCACCTGGTCAGACCTACCTGCCAAGCCTCACTTCCCTGGCTCTCGTTTTGGTGGCCCGAGCTTTATCCAGTATGGGAAAGGGGACGAAAACATCAAAGACGGTTTCGTCTACGCCATCTCGGGGGATCAGTGGGATAATGGCTGCCATCTTAGACTTGGGCGGGCCCCGGCAGAGTCGATCTTGGATATCAAATCTTGGTCGTTCTTTACTGGCTATCAACCAAACGGCCAGCCTCTCTGGGAGCCTTGGCTCCATGCAGCTGTTCCGATTCTGAGCTTGCCAAACTGTCTGGGATTGCCAGAGATGGTTTATTTGCCAGCGATCCAAAGGTACTTGCTCCTGACTTGGGCCTTTCCCGTAGAGTTCGATACAGTCTGGGGCGGGGACTTGATCGTCTATGAGTCGGAGTTTCCCTGGGGACCCTTCAACTTTGTGCAATACGATCGGGAGTGGCTCGCTCGTGAAGTCGCCCCTTATTGCCCTAGACTCCCCTTGAAGTGGATGGATTCGGATGGATTGGGGGGCTGGATCCTGACGAGTGGTAACTACAATCCTCCGGCTGACCCAACACGACCCTTTTATAAGCCGAACGCCGTCGCCTTCCGACTCAAACTCAGATGAAACCAGGCAGTATCTCCTTCAATTTTCCTCTCCCGCGAGCTCATACAGGGGTAGCCCTTGGCAACGGTCGGATGGGTGTTCTCGTTTGGGGTGAAGACACAATCAAGATTACGTTTGCTCAGAACGGTTTTTGGGATCGACGGGGAGCAGGGGGCCTTACTCTTGCCCTCACCTACTCTGAGCTCAGGGAAAAGCTATTGGCTGGCGATGAAGAAGGAGTTTCCTCTGCCTTTTCCGGCCAGTCTGGATCTATGACCCAGCTCCCAGGAGGGAGGTTAACGCTTGATTTTGACGAGGCGCCAAAATCTGCAGAGCTTGACCTCGCGACAGGAATTCTAGTCGTTTCTCTTGCAAGTGGGAGACGAGTGCAAATCCTGCACGACATGGATCTGGATTTGCTTCACGTTGAATGGGATCGGGACTCAGGTGTCGAACCAAAGATCCAGCTTGACGCATCAAGCGAAATCAATCCAAAGGTCTTTTTGGAAAAGGGATTGATGCCAGCCGAGCGAGAGGGCCCCTTTCAGTTTAGGCAATCCACCCCTGCCGACGATTCTTTCTTTGCCCTGGTGACCCTGGGTGCATCTTCGCTTCAGCTTGCCAGTTTTGTCGGGTCATCTGGCGAAGGTCTGACGAGCCGCACCTGGCTGGAGTCCTTTTCGCAATCTACCTCTGATTGGGGAGAGTTCTGGCAGAGAATTCCCGATCTCAGCCCGGAAGACGCCAAGGTTGAGGAGACTCTTCGATACTGCTTGTGGAAACTCCATATTCTCAACCATCCGAAAGGGGTTGCATGCACACTTCAGGGTGCTTGGATGGAAGATCACAGGCCTCCCCTCTGGAGCAACGATTACCACTTCAACATCAATCTTCAGATGATTATCCAGCCTTGCCTGGATCTTGAACTCTGGGATCATCTCACACCGGTTTGGAATCTGATTTTGAGTCGATGGAACGTGTTGGAGCGGCTTGGGGAGGCATTCTTCGAGCGAAAGGGGGCCTTAATGTTGCCTCACGCTACGGACGATCGCTTCATGCCGATTGGGTCTTTCTGGCATGGCACAGTGGATCACGTTTCCACCACATGGATGGCGATTCTCACCTGGCGCGCAGCAAAGGGTTCTGGCGACGAGTCTCTCCGAAATGGGCTCGCATTACCCTTGATGAAAGGCGCTTTTGAAGGATGGTGGGCTATGCTGGAACCAGATGGAGATGGACTCCAGCTTCCTTTAACGGTAAGCCCAGAATATGGTGAAGGAGGTTCTGGCACGTGGGGCAAGAACTCAAGCTTCTCTCTGGCGGCTGTCCACTGTTTGGTGGAGAGCCTGGTCGAAGCCTCGCCAGAACAAGATCAGAGGTGGCAAGAAGTGGCAAGCAAGCTCCCCAAAGCGACTCTGATTCGTTGTCCGGATCACCCTTACGCAGATCGCACAAAACCCCGTTATCGCATCGGACTTTGGGAGGGTCAAGACTTAGATCACAGCCACAGACACCATAGTCACCTAGCTGGAATCTATCCTTTCGGGGTCTTGGGTGACTTCGACCAAAAGGTTATGCAGCAGACCCTTCAACACTGGGCGTACAAAGGCGGCGGAGAATGGAGTGCCTGGGGGGTCTGTTGGGCGATCTGCATTATGGCAAGAGCAGGCTGGAAGAAGGGGGCGGAATCATGGCTTCGGTTCTTGCTTGACTCAACTTTGAATGAAGGAAAATCGCTTAGTGCGGGAGGTTGTCGCGGTGCCTACATTTCGTGGGGGTCAGCCGAGATTGCCAGGCTCGTCTCCCACGAAGGAGATCATGAAGTTATGCAGCTTGATGCCAACATGGGTTTCATTTCAGCCTTTTTTGAGACCAAGAATTGCCGCGAAAGGAAGGACTGGTGAACTTAGCTGGTGAGTGGACGGTTCGCCTCGATCCGGAGTCGGTGGGCGAAAAGAACGAGTGGTTCAACAGTGAGTTTGAAACAAGGATTTCTTTGCCTGGATCCTTGGCAGAACATGGACTGGGTGATCAGCCGGGGGTGGACTCCCCTTGGACGGGAGGCATCGTGGATCGCTCGTTTTTCAGCAAAGAGGACTATGCAAGGCATCGTGAACCAGAGTCTTTTCGAGTGCCTTTCTGGCTCCAACCGAAGACGATTTATCGCGGCAAAGCCTGGTATACGCGCTGCTTTGATATCATTGGTGACCTCGCCGAAAGACCCCTGATCCTCACTTTTGAAAGACCTCACGGGATAACTAACCTTTGGGTTGATGGCGAGCTTCAGGGCCAGGATGAATCTCTTGGGTGTCCTCACAGGTTTCGGCTCGATCCTTTGAAAGCTGGTACCCATCGGGTCACGATCTGCGTTGACAATGAGGCCCTTTTATTTGTTGGCGAAGATGCCCACTCGATCAGTGACCACACACAAACCAACTGGAATGGCATTGTTGGAAGCCTTACCCTGGCAATTGCACCTTCTGTCGAGATCACTGGAGTCAGGATCGAATGGGATGGGAAGTCTTCACCGACATTGGCAGGGCATGCCGCTGCTGATTGCCACTTGATCGCCCAGCTCTGGGATGACCAAACAAAGATCGCTTCGGCCAACGTGAAGACGACGGGACAATTTTCTGTCCCCCTTATCTTCGAGAGCCCCTTCTTGCCGTGGGATGAGTTTGACCCAAAGCTCTATGACCTTTCGCTCAGTCTTGCGAGCAGCGGTGAAGCGATCTTAACCAAAAGGTTGGGCATTCGTTCTGTGGCCACTAAAGACAAGAAAATATTCGTCAACGGCAAGCCTCGGTCTTTGCGCGGGACACTCGACTGTTGCATCTTTCCTCTCACAGGCTATCCCCCAACTGTTCGAGAGCCGTGGGATAAAATCATGGAGGTTTGCAAGAGCTACGGCCTGAATCATATCCGTTTTCATAGTTACTGTCCGCCAGAAGCTGCCTTTGTGGCGGCTGATGAGGCAGGGATCTATCTCCAGGTTGAGGCGTCGGCGTGGGTGAGAGAAAAGGACATAAGCCGGTTGGGTCACGGGGGGCTCGTTGACGATTGGATCTATCGCGAATCTCTTTCGATCCTTCAGGAGTACGGACACCATCCTTCGTTTTTGCTCTTTGCTCACGGAAACGAGCCTGCGATTGAGGGGCGGGAGCATTTTCTGGCAACTTGGGTTCAGACGATGCAGTCCTTCGTTGGATCAATTCTCGTTACGGCTGGTTCTGGCTGGCCAGCGATCCCAGAGAGTGACTTCCTTGTCATCCCTGACCCACGTTGTCACGCTTGGTTAGAGGGGCTTGATTCTCGGCTGAATTCCCTGAGTCCAAACACAACCGCCGACTATGAAGAAATGGTTGCTAGGCTCGACCAGCCAGTGATCGCCCATGAAATCGGGCAATGGTGTGTTCTTCCAGACGTAAGTCGGGCGAGTGACTACACAGGTGTTCTCCGCCCAACACTATTGGAGATCATGGAAGACCGGATGAACCAGAACGGGCTGAGTTCAATTTCTCAGGAGTTGGTGGCTGCCTCGGCTGGGTTGCAGGCTATCGTTTGGAAAGAGGAGATAGAATCGAGCCTTCGAACCGAGGGTCTTGCCGGTTTTCAACTCCTTGGTCTCCAGGATTTCCCTGGCCAGGGAACTGCTCCGGTGGGGGTTTTAGATCACTTTTGGCAGCCTAAAGAGCCTTTGACTGGGGCAATGTTCCGGGAATTTTGCTCGCCGCTCGTTCCTCTTGTGCGCCTCCCTCGCAGGGTTTTTCAGGGGGGCGAATCGCTTGATTTCTTGACGGATATCTATTCCTATGGTTCCTGCGACTGGGAAGGGGAGGTGATTTGGTCACTCGTTCGGGAAGGCGAGACAGTCTCTGAGGCTCGTCGTATCGCCAAAATTCCAACCGGAGGATTGACTCGTCTGGAAGAGTTCGTCTTCAATTTGCCGAGCTTGGCTTCACCAGCTTGCTATGAGATCGTTGTGACTTTGAAGGGTGAGTCAACCAATAGGTGGAAGATTTGGGTGTTTCCCCCTTCGGGATTTTCTCCTGAGGTTGAGAGGTTCAGCCATGTGACGAAATGGAGCGATGATCTATGGGAGCGAGCGTCCAGGGGGGAGCGGATCTGGGCTGACTTGCGCCAGGATCGAAACTTTACCGTACCTGACTTAGAGATCGGCTTCACGCCGATCTTTTGGAACACGGCTTGGACAGAGCGCCAGGCTCCCCATACCCTAGGTCTGCTGATCGCCAAGAATCATGAGGGTCTTGATGGGTTTCCGACCGAGGCTTACCAGGACTGGCAGTGGTGGGGCTTGATGAGGGAGGCCCAGGCCTTTGACCTGAGGTCTGTTGCGGGGATTCATCCGATTGTCCGGGTCGTCGACGACTGGTTCACCTCGCGGCCTCTCTGTGCAGTCGGAGAAATTCAGGTGGGCAAAGGTCGGATGTTGGTGACCACTCTGAACCTTGATTCGCCAGATCCTGCGAGCCAGAGTCTTCGCGGCAGGTTGCTCCGGTACTTGATGAGTTAGGCTGGTTCATCGGGTCTCATTTTTGGTCTGCGCATCCCGGCCCGATGCCACGCCCTCGACCCGACTTCGTCGGGTCTCCGCCCCTGGATGCGCAGACTTTGCGACGAAGTTTCAACCGAAGGAAGCTGGAGTCAAGATAACTAGATTCTTTCCTGTTGGTGCATGGCGATTTCACGAGTTACTCGGGGCTCACCCGGAGAGCACTTTACAAGTCCAGCAAACTGAACTGGCTTTCAGGGCTTTCCGTTATCACGGGTAAACCCCAGAAAGTCTGCCGACCGAGGCGCAGCCCCGGAGCGAAGCGGAGGGGAGGGCGTGGCCTCGGGGAGGTCGGCAGACTCAAAAAAACGACTTCAAGCGTCGTTTATCTTCACGAGATAACCTCCAATAGCCTGCCCCCCCTCAGGGCAAAGCCTGAACAAACCCTTTCGCGAGCTCCGTAATCTCTGCCCACCTCTCCTCTTTCATGAGCCGAGGCGACGCTAGTTGAGACCCAACCCCAAGGGCAAAAGCGCCAGCAGAAAGCCAATCCCCGACGTTCGTCTGGTCGACGCCTCCCGTCGGCATCAGGCGCAAGAAGGGTAAGGGAGCCAATACGCCTCGGAAGTAGTCCGGCCCCAGACTCGCTGCGGGAAAGACTTTCACGACATCTGAACCAAGTCGCCAGGCTTGAAAGATCTCGGTTGGCGTAAAGGCTCCTGCCATCATCACAGCTCCTGCGTCTTTGGTCGCTCGAATCACCTCTGGTTCCAGAACCGGAGATACAACAAAGGAGGCCCCTGCCTGGATCGCTACTTTGGCTGTCTCTCCATCGAGCACCGTTCCCACACCCAGCAGCACCTCGGGGGGAACCCAAGATTTCAGCTCGGCGATTCCCTCGATTGCGTCGGGGGTCGTCAGTGTCACCTCGATTCCATAAATCCCTCCAGCCACCAGAGCTTTCACCGTTTGGTGGAGGCTTGCCTTTCCCGGAGCGCGAATCACTGCCACTAGGCGAAGTTTGCCGAGCTGATCAAGAGTCGAAAGCTCGGCACTCATAGCTTGCGAACCTGGCCAGGAACCTGGGGTTGGCCTGTGTCTGCACTTTTCAGAGCAGCAAAACAAGTTGCCAAGCCGCGGAGATTGTTCCTACCACTGTGACTCGGTTCGCGACCCTCCTCAAGGGCGGATAAAAGCTCAGCCATCGTCCCTCGGAAGCCATCTGGGAACCACGTCCCTTCCAGTTCGAGCCTCGCGACTCCCGCTTCGGTAGTCAAGGTCACAGTTTGCTCATTCAGGTTCGGGCCTTCACTTCGAACCATGCCTTTTGTGCCAACCAGAATAGTCGTATCCAAGGAGCCAACGGTGGTGTAGCCATCAAAAACGAGAGTAGCCTGGGCCCCCTCAAACTCCACCAACGCTTGACCCAACAAGGGAGGTTTTGCCTTTTGCTCTGATGCCCTGGTGAGGGAAGCATAAGTCTTAGTCGCAACTTTCTCCCCGACGTAACAGTGGAGCATGTCAAACCAGTGGATCGCGAAATCATAGAGCACCAAGTGGTGAATTTCGTCAAAAGGTGTGCCGACCGTCCATCCGTGATTCCAGTGTAAGCCAACGTGAACCCCGATCACCTCTCCGATCAGACCCTGACTGACGATTTCTCGCATCGCACTGACATGGGGGGCCCAACGGCCATTCTGATTCACAGCAAGCAGAAGGCCATTTTCTTCCGCCAAAGCCACGAGCCTCTCTCCCTCATCTAAGTCAATCACAAAGGGTTTCTGGCTCAGGACATGCTTACCACTTCTCAGAGCAGCCTCGATCAGCGGAGGTCGCTCAGGCGGGTGCGTAGCGATATCAACGACTCCAATATCTGGGTTATCCAAGACGTCGGAGATATCTTTGGTTGCGATGGCCTCAGGGTAGAACTCGTCCCTCTTGCTGATCGCCCGCTCTAAGTCCAGGTCGCAAATCGCGAGAACTTCGTAGCCGGCAGTGCGATAGGCGTTCAGATGGTGCGAGGTGATGCCGCCCGCCCCGACTAGGCCAATCTTAGGTGGTTTGGTCTTCAGAGTCTTCGGCTGATAATTGATTTCAGGGGACGGAATAAATCCTCCTGCTTCGGTTGCAAGGTCGTAATTCAGATCGCTCATGATTGGGGGTGGGTAATGAGGGGGACGGTGCGCTTTTCGGTGGCGCTGAGAACGGCACTATCAACGATCTTCTGGCCGACCAGAGAGATCTCAACAGAAAGAGGACCACTTACCTTTTCATCCTTTGCAAGGCAGTCCAACACATACTCGATAGGATTTCGGAAGGGATGTTGCGGGGTATCGGAAGCAATCTCAAACCCCTCGGGACGATCGAGAGTCTGGACTCGGATCGAAGGTTCCAAGTCGTAACTAGCGATCGTGCCCCTTGAGCCAACGAGGACAAATCCGCACTTTGGCTGAGGTTGATGAATCCAGGGGTCGCTAAAGGTGCCCCATCGAGTTTCATATTTGCTCAGGCCTGTGTCATAGCGGCAAACCACCAATGAGTGCTCGTCAACTTCGAGCCCTGGAGGAATATCGACGACTGCCGTGACTTCGATGGGTTCACGGCCGCCGTGGAACCATGTGCCAAGAGTGACTCCGTAGCCAAGGTAATCCTGGAGTGACCCGCCACCATGACTCTTCTGATACCACCAAGTCTTGTTTTTCGTAACAGGATCGGTCTCCGGCATTTCGATCTTATCCATGATATGGCGGAGAGGGCCACGATTTCCGTCATAGAAGTGGACCTCCTTGAGATCTCCAATGAGTCCTTCATCCAGGAGCCGCTTGGCCGTCATGTGGGACGGATACCAGCGCAATGGCCAGTTGATGACCAGCTGCTTGCCGGTAGCCTCAAGGGCATTGATCATCCGATGGGCTTCCGCCAGGCTACTTGCAAAGGGCTTCTCCACGAAGACGTGAGCACAATAGGGAGCGACTTTTTCCACCCACTCGGCATGGTGGGAGGTGGCGGGGCAGAGGATCACCAAATCTGGTTTTGATCTTTCGAGGCAGGCCCGATAGTCTTCTGTGAGGAGAGCCTGGTCAATTCCAAGCCGTTCTAGCACTGGAGCGGCGCGGGGAGGCTCGAGGTCACTCACCCCGACAATGTCCACTTCCGGGTGGTTGGTAGCCATGCGCAAAAGGTCACCCATATGCATATGGTCAAAGTTGATCGCAGCGATTTTCCAGCGTTTGCTCATGGTAGTTCTTCCTTAGAGAGAGCGATGAAAACGGTAAGCCCGGGCCGGGTTTAAGATAAAGAGCCCGTCGATAAGGTCAGAGAGAAGCCCCCTCTCATGGAGCAGCTCTTTGAATTTAGTGATGAGAAAGAGGTGACCGGGGGTGCCGCCATAGCTCTCCCAAAGACTGGATTTGGCAGCATCCATTCCGATCACAAACTGAACTGGGTATTCGGGAAGAAGCTCGACCAGAAGATCAAGCGTCGGGTTTTTTCCAGGCTCTGGGCCGAAGCTCTGAGGATCAGACTTATCTTTGCTCCAGCGGAAACAGGAGTCATATTCAAGCGTCACCCCGGTCGATAGGACTTCCCGGTGGTAACCAGGATCAGGGCGCCGGTCAAGGTGGGAGAGAATGATCCCCTCTGGCACAGCACCATGGGCGAGCAGAATTTCGACTTGTTCGAGGGCAGCCTCGCCTTTTTCTGTGTGGGTCAGGATCGGGCACCCAGTCTTAGCCTGGGCGATGGCACCAGCGATGAACCTCTCTCGCTCCTGATCCGTGAGCCTGGATCCAGAACTGGCCAACTTTATACAGCCAGCCCTCACGGCAGGCGACTCTTCGGTTTGGACTTCGATTTCTCCCAGAAAGTATCTCGCCAAGTCGTCCCGATTCCAGGCAAGAACAGGATCATCTGGCTGGTAGTAGGCTTCAAGATGGACACCGGTTGAGGCGATAATCGAGACCTGGCTTTGCTTTGAGAGTTGCTTGAGCTTCTCAGTATCTCTCCCACTCCTGCCAGGCATGGCATCGACGCAGGTCTGAACCCCTAGTTGGAAGAGTGAGTCGAGCTCCGCCAGAATCAGATCAAAATCCCGGAGAAGCAACTCTGGGTAGTGGCTGGCCAGGCGCGGGCTATTCAGCCAGAGGTGCTCATGGGAGTAGGTCACTCCCATGAGACTGTGGGGGATATCCCCGAGGACGGAGCGGAAAAAGCTCATGTGCTGGAGACTTGAGACTCGAGCCAGAGGCGGTTTTGCCTGGCAGAATCAAAGGGGTTTCGGTTTTCTGGTTCGTCTTCCCATGAATACCAGCCAGAATAACCCCTCTGCTTGAGGATCGTAATCATGCCTTCGAGATCCACAATTCCGTCCCCCAGGATACAGGTTTCGTGAGCCCCCGGTGCCAAAACGTCTTTGACATGGACATGTCTGACAAGGTCGCCAAGCTGGGAAATCGCGTCGGGTGCATTCATGTTCTGGGTGCCGCACCAACCTGAGTCAATCGCCACTCCGATTCTCTCGCTTCCTCCATCGATTCTGGCGAGGATCTCCTCCACCGTCTTTTCTGGGTGGTTCTCGTAGTTTTGGTAAAGGTCAAACTCCTCGCAGAGCGAGTGAATTTCTTCCAAGCGATCCTGGCCGAACCCAGCGCTGGCGGTCGAGATTCCAAAGGTGCACAGGAGTTCAGCATTCTCTCGACTAACTGATCCTGCGTAGCCAATCGCGGAGATACCATGGTCATGCATGATCCGCAATCTTCTCTGGGCCGACTTCAGATCAACCGTGGATGGATCCAGGTGAGCAGCCCAAATCTCGACCGCTGTGTACCCGTTGCTCGCGATCTCCTGACAGATCGCATCCCACTCGGCTTCGTCAGTTTTTTCGACTGTCATATGGTGGAAATCCATCCACCGGGAGAGACTAAATTGGTAGCCGTTGGCACGGCCCACGAGGTTTGCACTATTGAAGGCGATTTTCATAAGAGGTTTGTTTTCCGATTTTCTTTCCAGGCTTTGGCAGCAGTGTTTGCGACCTCCTGGGGAGGTTCCAAAGGCACTCCCAAGCGACGCAGATGATCTTGAAATAGAGAAATAGGAACGGCACGCGCTGAGCAATCGAGTTCCAGGGAGAGGGCTGCAGCGATCCCGGCGGCCTGACCCATGGACATGGTTTGTCCCATGGAACGACAGGAAGCGTGGGCGTCGTGGGTCGCGCTAAAGCAACGGCCAGCGACCCAGCACTCATCCCGTCCGGCAGGCACCAGCGTTCGATAGGGGACGTCGTAGACACCGGAGTCTGGGATGTAGGCCCAAGCTGTTTCCTCTTGTCCATCTTGACCGAGGCGGTGATCTTCGATGGGTGCCCCGCACAGGAAGACTCTGTCTTCGAATCTGGCTGCCGAAAGGCAATCCTCCCGCGTGAGGCGATAGTCTCCAAAAACTCTGCGCGACTCTCTCACCCCGATCCCAACCGAGAGGCCGATCAGCCTGGCCTCCTCGTAGCCGGGAACGTTCTTTCGAAAGAAATTTTCGTAGACCAGAGCTTGTCGCCTGCCTTCTCGTTCCGCGCTGGTTAAGCTCCAGGAATCGAGACCACTTAGGTCACCGACCCGAACTGCGACGGTTGAGACGCAGTTTGGAATAGGCATCGCATGGGCAGAACCAGCCTTGCGAGGCAAGGTGTCATCATTCTTCATCCGCTCCATCAGCATCTTTTTGCCGCCTGCCTGTTGAAAGCGATCCAGATCGACCCCTGCCAAGCGAAAGGTCGTGGTCATGGTCTGGGCTGGTTCGAGCTCGCCAGCGACTTCCAACGGCAAACCGGCCCAGTGGCAGAAGTCGGCATCTCCACTCGAATCGATAAATCTCTTTGCCTCGATTCGCACGAAGCCGTTACGGGTGCAGAGAACAACCTGGGTGATTCGTCCGGAAGAATCTGCGATGGCATCGACCAAAAATGAGTAGTTCAAAACTTCGACCCCAGCCGCAAGGCAAAGACGATCCCACACTGCCTTGAGATGTTCTGGGTTATAGGTAATGCCAGTGCCAGCCCCATAAGTGTTGGGCCTAAGAAAAGCACTTTGGGCTGCATCGAGTAAGTCCACCACTTGATCTGGGATTCCTCCCACGACTTTTCTTGGCTGATCGCCAGGGGTGAAGAACCCGTAGAAGGTATCGAGGACGCCAGTTGAGATTCCCCCCAGGAATCCGTACCTTTCGACGAGGAGCACACTCTTGACCCCGGCACCCTTCGCCGCAAGTGCTGCGCAGCACCCAGCTGATCCCGCACCGACCACCAGGAGGTCCACCGACTTGAGAAGAGGGATGGCCGAATGATTTAGGGCTGGATTCACAAATCCCTCCCCACTGTCTCATAGAGCTTCGCCAGCCGGTGGGCATGTTCGTCATAAGCTGCTTCGAAGAGCGACGTTGCCTTTTCCTTCCCGACAATCGCTCCAGCTGTGAGGACTAAGGGCGGTTGACCAGCCTCACAAAGCCGTTGGGCCACCTCAGCCTTGATCATGTTTACGATCAAACAACCTCCCACGGTTGAGCCAGGAGAGACTGGGGTTTCGAGGCCAGGGATCTGAACCATAGCATCTCCCACCGGGGCACCAGTGTCGAGCACAATTTCGCAATAATCGCTAAGTTTTTTGCCGCTGGGGTGGTTACTCACAGATGCTTCTGCGTGAGATTTGCTCACCAGTCCCACGACTGGAATCTCCCGCTTCTGGAACTCTTCTGCCATTTCGATGGGGACAACATTGCACCCACTACTCGAAATCACCAAGGCGGAGTCTTTTGGATTCAAGGCAAAGTTCCGAAGGATGCGAGGGGCAAGACCTGAGACATTTTCGAGAAACATCGCCTGCCTTTGGCCATTCGCGCCAACGACGAGATTGTGAAAAGTCAAGGAGAGCTCGACAATCGGATTGAATCCTGGAAATGAACCGTACCTGGGCCACATTTCCTCCGTCATGATGCGGCTGTGACCAGAGGCAAAGACATGAACCATCCTCCCGGCCAGAATCGTTTCTGCAAACCGAGCCGCCACCTGTTGGATCTGGGGGATCTGAGACCTGGCAACTTCTGTGATCCTTATTGCCTGTGCGAGATAATCTTCTGAGGGTGTCATTTCAATCCTTGCGCGTTGAGTGCGGCTCCGATCGCTCCCGAATAGGATCCTAATTGAGCCGGCTTGAGGGTGACGGTGCAGCCGTGTGGCCGCCATTCTAAAGAAGAGAGATGCTCCCGAAGGGGGTCGAAAAGGAGTTCCCCCGCTTGGGAGATGCCCCCGCCCAGGAGGATGAGTTCAGGGTCGAAGACGTTGATAAGCCCTGTGATGCCAACGGCGAGCAGATGAACAGACCTTTGCCAAACGCTTTTAGCTTCTTCGTTTCCTGCCTGACAAGCCTGGATCAGATCTTGGGTGGTAGTGAACATGCCTCGACTCCTTTCGGCCAGAGAAGCGTCACCGATTTCGTTTTCTAAGCTGCCAGGCGTGCCTACTAGATCCGGTTTGCCATAGCCATCTAGCGAGATATGGCCCACATGGCCAGCCCGACCGAGGTGGCCCTTGAGCAGACGACCGTCAGAGACAACCGCACCTCCTACGCCTGTTCCCAGGGTAAGAAGCAGCACGTTTGACGACCCCTTGCCTGCACCAACCAGCCACTCCGCGACCAAGGCTGATTGAGCATCATTCAAAACAGGGACTCGAAAGGCCAAAGAAAAATGCCTTGCCCAATCGAAGCCCTGAACGTTTGCCTGCCTCCCTTCCATCCACCAGGTGGAATCGCCACTCGGGTGAGCAATGCCTGGGCAAGCGACCCCGACGGCACTTGGGTGACCGTGGCTTTCCACGAGCTTTTCGAAAGTGTCTCGAACCGGTTCTTCCCAACGATCCTCGGAGAAGGTGATGGATTCGCGATGGACGACCTCGTTGTTCAGCCCGAGAACTACAGCTTTGATCCCAGTTCCCCCAAGATCGAATCCAAAGCTCGGCTGGTTCAAGAAATCTGTCCCTCCGAGACGCACCATCCCCCGTCCACGTTGAGCACTTGACCTGTGACGAGTTTTGAGTCAGATGAAAGCAAGAAGATCACTGCTTGGTTCAAGTCATCGGGGAGAGAAGGACGCCCCCCGTCTAGCGGTTGCTTGGTCTTAATGAACTTGAGGATGTTCTCGTCTTCTGCCGCTCTTGTTGCCATATCGGTGAGAACCAGAGCTGGGCAGATGACATTAAAGCGGATGTCCTCTTTTGCGTAATAGGCAGAACAAGAGAGGGTGAAGCCTTCGACCGCTGCCTTTGTCGCTGCATAGACAGCGGTGGAAAAGTATGTTTTTGAGGGTGAATGACCGAGTACCGATCCCATGTTAAGGATGGTGCCCCCTGTGCCTTGGGCTCGAAAGGCTTGGACGGCAGCCCTGTTTGACCGGATCACAGGGTTCAGGTTTAGCTCGATCGTCTTCTCGATCCCCAGATCAGTGACTTCGTGCAATGGGCCATCCCCGAACCTCCTTCCGCTGCCGCCTGCGACGTGATAGAGAGCGTCGAGCTTGCCAAATCTGCGGATCGCTTCTTGAACGGCCCTGGTTGGAGTTTCCGGATCAGTCGCATCAGCCGCGAAAGCGAAGCCGTTTTCGCCGAGGATCTCCTGTGTTTTGGCGACCTGATCTTGGTCGCGGCCAAGGGTGACGACTTTGGCGCCAGCTTCAAAGCAGGCTATGGTTCCACTGAGGCCGAGTCCGGAGGTTCCCCCGATCACCACGACGACTTTGTCTTTCAGTGCCTGACCACTCATTTGTCACTGGCCGGTATACCTTCTACCGAGTCTTTCCAGCTTTTAATCATAACACTTTGCTTTTCTAAGTGTTATGATATTCGATGTGAGAACCACACAGAGAATTGACGAAGTACGCCAACTTCTCCTGGCTCGATTGCGGGATGGGCGGCTGGCGGTCGGGGATCGCTTCCCCTCTTCACGCTCCGTGGCTCAACACTATCAAATCAGCCTCCAGACGGCTGATCGCTTGGTTGGCGAGCTTGTCGAATTGGGCTTGGTGGTTCGGCGTCGGGGATCAGGGACTTACGTTGCTGGGGATCGCGAGGGGCTTCAGGGAGTGGCAGTGTACTTGCCTCAGAGGGCGAATCGGCCTGGCAGTCTGGGTTCATTGCTTCATCGTGAATTGACGAAAAAGCTCCGCCGTGCCAGGTTGGTTTTTCGAGCAGAGGTGCTCCAGGCGTCTTCTCCTATCCCTTTTCCTGACCAAGGTTTCTTTCCACTCGTTTGGGAATGCCCAGAGCTTTATCGAGCTCTATTAGATCAGCAACGCCGTTGCCTGTTGCTCTATGATAGACCAGCGCAAGGATTGGAATCCCTGCTCGTTGATAGTGTTTCGGTGGATGACTTTTCAGGGGGTGTAATGGCAGCCCAGATCTTGCGGGAACGCCACGGTTCCTCACGACCCTTTGTGATCCTTTCCGGCCCATCTGCGGACCACCGCAGTGCACCAAGAGTTGCTGGTTTTTTGTCTGTTACTGGTGCCAAGGTCATCGAATCTGCTGGCTGGCATGTCGAAGACGGATTGCGTTGTGCTCCATCGGTATTTGATCTCCATCCTGTGGCTGTCTTCTGCGGAAATGATCGCATTGCCGAGGGCCTTATCCTTTATAGCCAAAGTCAAGGGTTGTCGGTTCCAGATCTGATCGGTTTCGACGGTGCCCCGGTGAGCGAGCATCTTAACTTTAGCTCTATTGCTGTTCCTTGGTCTGAGGTCGCAGAAGCGACTCTTCGTATCATTCAAAAGCGAATCGCCGATCCGACCGGATCGACGATTCACCAGGTGATTTCTCCGCAACCGATTCTTCGTTCACGGCTTGCACGAGGACCTGTTTAAGAGTTTACTTGTAGGTTGGGATTACGATTCCTCTCAGAATGACTCTCTGGGCCAGGAGGAAGACGATGAGCGTTGGGATTGCAGCAATTACCAAAGATGCCATCACCATTGGCAAACTTCGGGATTGCTGAAACTCGTAAAGGAAGACCATCAGTGTCCACATCCTGGGATCCTGAGTCACCAAGAAGGCGTGCATGAAGGCTCCGTAGGCGGCAGTAAAAGATCCCAAAGCCATAACTGCCAAAATGGGCTTGCACATGGGAAGAGTAATCGCGTAGAACATCTTCCACTCACTGGCTCCATCCATCAGACCTGCTTCGTAGAGTTCTGGTGGCAAGGAGTCGAAAAATCCTTTCAAGAGAAAGATTCCATAGCCACTTGCTAGCCCTGGTAAGACAAGAGCCCAGAAGGAGTTCATGAGACTTACGTTCGGGACAATTCCGAGACCTTTTAGGATCTCCGGTGCTACAAAGAAAACTGTGACACCCACCACAACCAAGGCAGCTGTGGATCGGAGCACGATCGGTATTTGTTTGAAGGCATTACTCACTAAGAAGAAAAGCAGAACCACCACGAAGGTTGCCAAAACGGAAGCCAGGGGAAACTCTTTAATCTGAAGAAAGCCTGGGATCATCAAGACCTCGCCTGGAAATGCCATCGTCGCCAAGAGGAAGACGAGGATTTGATGAGATTCCTTGAGTCGGAAGCGAGACAGGGCATAAGCTGCCATTGGGTTTACCGTCAGAGCTCCGACGATCGTGAGCAGGATAAAGATGATAGTATTGAGCAGCGCACTTCCGTGAACTGTGATAAAGGCAATTACAGTTTTGAAGTTGTGTGAGAAGTAGGCATACCTGGTAGCAGCTTCATTCTTCTTAAACTCGTGATAGAGGATTTCTAATCTCGGGATCTGTACGTCTGCTGGATCTTGGTAAGTTTTCCCATGGGCTTCCCCTGCCCTTTCCCAAGATCCGTACTTGGTTAGCAGGAACTCTCGCCAAGCTGTTTCGGGTCGATCCTGGCTGAGGGCTTCGATTGGCGCGTCCATTTGGACAAATCTCGCCCAAGTCGAAGCCTCACTGAGAGATTTTGGCATAGTAGGAGAAAGGGGCCTTTCACCTTCTCGTGCTTTTTCAAGAAACGCAAGCCATTGATCTTGGGCTAAAGTTGGATCAACTCTTGTAAACCGTAAGGCAGCCCTTTCAGTAAAGAATTGTCTCTGTTGTTCCTTTGTGAAGATAGAGCTCATGAGGTCATCGTATGTGACTTGGGAATTAATGACCTTGCCATCTGAATCGCTTGGTAAGCGTGCATCTGCTGGAACAAGAATTGTCTTAAGAAAGGCGTTGACATCTCCATTAGCATCGTAGACGGTAGCCTTACCCGCTGCAAGGCTTTCAACCCATTCCCGATAATCTTTTACCCTCTGAGACTGATCTGGCAGGCGGTTCATAACCTCCTGGGGCATCTCAAACTCTTGCCACGTCAGGGCACTGTCTCCATGGGCTTGATTTACTGCCTGGATCGTCCCATATTTATTCCGTAAGAACTCCCGATAGCTATCCCTCGCCGAGAAGGGGCTATCTGGGTTAGGGATAAACAAGGGAATTTTGAACCTTTTATCCAGGGACGAGTTCCAAAACTCCTCGAAGTCTTTTGAAAGTTGAGCTAGTTTCGATGGGTCTTTGCTCGAGAGAGTTTCAAAGTGTTCTGGTCTTACGTCGGTGGGGGAGAACCAATCATCTCTCCCAATCCACGTGGCAGAAGCGTCTAGCCGAGCCGCATCAACAGCAACTTTTCTGAAAAGGGCGTTTTTGTTGAACCAATACTCAGGAATCAAGCGAAAGTCTCGGAAGTCACCTTCACTTGTGGTCGACATCGTTGCCATCAGAGCGAAGGGGATCACCATCGTCAAGGCGCCAATCGAGAGGAGCAAATAGATCGAGGCGATCAGGATGCGGCTCCGGAAGTTCTTTCTCCCAACCTGGGGTATCAGTGACATTTTAGGCCTGACCTCCTTTAGTCTCTGCTTCGACTGCGCTATTTCGGAAACTGACCTTATTCAAGATCTGCAATTGCTTAAGAGTGAACCCAATGAGAAGAGCTCCCATGATCCAGGCCATGGCTGTGGCAAGACCAAAGTTGAGGAACATGAATGCGCTGTACCAAATATGGAGTCCTATGGTCATCGTAGCGTCCTCTGGCCCTCCCCCTGTCATGACAAATATGTTTCCCGACTCTTTGAAACCCCCAATGACTGCTCCGACAAAACTGATAGCGATCAGGGCACGCAAATTGGGATAGGTCACATTCGTCAGTTTTTCCCAAACTCCTGCTCCATCCAAGTCAGCTGCCTCATATTGCTCGCTCGGAATCCCTTTTAGAGCAGCCAGAAAGATGAGACATCCCGGCCCTGCGCCAGCCCAAATGGTGGGTAGGACAACCCAAAGCAGGGCAAGAGTCGGATCATTCAAGAATCCTTGGGCTTGGAAGTTAAAGGGTCCGATCAGAGCCCCGACTCCTGCCTCACCTAAAGACCGAATCAAAAGGACACAAGCGATTAAGGATAGGATTCCAACTCCGAGAGACATTCGTTGGGCAAACTGGCTGCCAATCTTGAGAAGGAACGCCAAAACTCCGTATCCGGCTAGACCGATAAGAGCTAAGACTGTTCCAACCTTTACCAACGTTGCCAGAGGCCCAGGCAAAGAATTCATTCCCAAAATAATCTGATTAAGAATCCCGCTATTGGATGGTTCGTACAAGAGACCACGCCATAAGAACAAGGTGACGAGACCAGTCGTGACGGCAGGGAGGTAATAGAGAACCCGAAAGACAACTTTTCCTTTGGGGACCTCATGGAGCAGAATCGCCAAGAGAATCGGGGCCATGAAGCCAAGGCCGATGGATAGAACAACGTAGACGAAGGTTTGAAACATGTATTTCCAAAACTTTGGCTCCGCTACTGCTTCGATGAAGTTTCTCAGACCAACCCACTGCGATTCCCCTACGATTCTAAAGTCTTGAAAAGCCATAAGGAGGCCTTTTGCAAGAGGAAGGTAGTTCCACAAGAGGATCGTTCCGACAGCAGGAATCAGAAATATCCAAGCAGTCACGCGACGCTTTCCGCGATCACTTCCCACGCCGAATCCCTCGTCTGAACCAGTCTTATCGGCTTGCATCATGCGCATGATGACTGCCCTCGCCCCGATGATGAGAGCAAGCAAAGCAACGCCGAAGATGACGATCCCAATGCCGGATCGACGCTGCACTTCCTCGGCTGGCATTTCACCCAAGACAACCCGATTGGTGTTGTCGACAACCGCTTTCATAATAGGGACAGGATCGCGAGAAAACTTGCCGGTCAGACGATCTGGCTTATCGGTAAAAACTGGCCCAAGTGCCATGCTCAGCTCCCGCGTCATGACATGGCTATATCCTTTAGAATAGGGTTCAGGTTTGGCTCGTTCTTCTAATCCTTCCCACAGAGCACGTCTATTCTCTGGGATTCGCAAAATTTCGTCTGCCAGCCCTGCTTGTCGAAGCATGGCAGGCCGGACATGTTCTGCCAAACCATATTCGACAAGAGTATTGACCATAATCCTCTGGGCTTCTGGGCTAGTCATAAATGACATATAACGCCAGGCAGCTTGCCTTATCCCATTAGCATCACCCCGACCGGGGGCACTCTCGGATTGAATTGTGGCGTTAAGTCCAATGTAGGAACCAGCGATAAAGGCGGGAGCCGGACTCCCGTCAATCGAAGGAAAGGGGGCAAGCACCCACTCAAGAGGATTGTCCATCGAGGCTTCGTTGAGTACCCCGATCTCCATAGAGTTGATCGAACGCTGCACCCCACTCGGGCCTTGTGCCTGGGTTCCAGCGTTCGTGACTCCCCAATAAATCCGCCTTTGTACACCAGGATCAGCGATCCTAAACTGATCTCCCGTGAAAGGATCAGTGGCAACACCAGAAGCAAACATCTCAGGAGTAATATCGAATTCCTTACCCTTGTTTCGAATCCAAGGTTGATGAACAAGCTTTCGATAAAAGAGTAAGGCTTGCAGTGCCTTTGGCTGATCTGTCATCAAGCGCCATTCAAGATCTGCCGCGCCATAATCGAGTGGCAAACCTCGTGACGACAAATCCGCTCTTTGCCTGGCGACTCTCTCGGAATGGCTCTGCTGATTCGCAATTTGAATCCCGATCTTTTCGTAGTCAACAAGAGGGGGAGGGACTTGCTCCAGTCCTTTACTTGTTCTCAAAAAGGGACTGAGAACCTCACCGCCAGCCGCCCACACATACTGGTGAAAAGTCCATCCGGCGTTGATGTCGGTCTGCATTGATATGCCGTATCGAATTGGGTCGTTTGGTCGCGAACCTGGTTCCTTCGCAGGATCCCAAGTCATACGCCGAGCAAACTCGTAGAGTTGATCCCAGTTTTGAGGTACCTGATTCGTCAAACCTGCCCGCTCTAGCGACGATCGGCGAAGACGAAGGGCCATTGAATAGTAGGCGATCGGGAGGGCATAGACCTTGCCCTGATCCACACAAAGTTCCCACACAGAATCAGGGGCCTCAATCCCGGCAAAGAGCCGACCGGAATCGGCTCGATACTCGTCCAAGTAGGTGTTCAGGGGAGCAAGAAAGCCTTGGTCGCGATAGTCCCCAACCTTTCGACCGTACAAGAAAAAGACGTCTGGCGCAACGCCGCCCGCCACAGCCAAAAACTCGTTCCCTTCTGCCGCAGGGCCTTGGATATTCAGAGGCACGATCGCCCGAACCCGAATCTCAGGATGATTCCTTACAAATGCCTCGAAGACTCGACGCTGAGCAATGTGGAGAGGCTCGGTTGAGGTCTTGGGAGGAATGTTCCAAAGGCGCAACTCGACTGATTCCGTCTGGGCGACGACTGTGATCGAAATTCCAATCAGAAAAAAGAGAAAGACGAGTTTGGCTACCTTGCCCAACATTTGCCTCGCGCAGGGTGTATTTCCTGCCATCATTGCGATATATTGTGACATATTATGATGAGAGCACGGCCAGTGAGAATGGCGAGGATTCATAAGATGATCCTCTCGGAAACATCGAAAGTCAGTCCGAAGCAGCCATAATCTATCAGAAAATAGAAGGAGAAAAGATGTCAGGCTGCAAAAACCAAGTGACAGGCTCCACGGGGGGAGCTGGCTGCGAGCGATGATTGAAAGGCACTTTGATCTGACCGCCCCTTTCGTTGCGGATTATTCCCTGGCCTTCAGCCCCTTTGTGGATCGATTTTCACAGTTCTCCGTGCAATTGCTCGAGGGCGGGAAACTCGGGCTAGGTGCTCTCCACCCGAGAGCTTGCTTGGGAACGGCAGTCATAGCAAATCCAGTCCTCAGACCGACGATCGACGGGGCTGAAATTTGCGGTCGCTCCTCCGCCCAACCCCACCTTGTCACGCAAGAAGGAAGCCAAAACGGGCTCAACCTCCAGTTGAAGTTCGCTTTTGAGAATGAACAGATTCTGCACGTGGTCGTGGATTTCCACAACCGCCGTGATACTGAAGCCACCCTCGCTCTGGACGGAGTTTTCTTGCCAGACCAGGTTCATGGAATGTTACAAGCCTTCCCTGGCACGTCGTCAGACCTCCGCAGAAGCCTCCTCGAAATCGGCCCGGACGGTCGATCCCTTACTTTTGGCTACCTTCAAACCTCAGGCGACTTACCCTCCATTTTGGCGAGATTGCTGGTCACTTCCCACGGCTGGGCCTTCGCCTGCGAAGAAGGTTCCCATCACTATCAACTCCGAAAGCTCTCACCTATCGTATCCGGAGAATCCGGAAGACTTGCTCTCACTCTCACCCTCACCCACCGCGATCATCCCTTTCGCCAGCCTTGCCTGACCTTCGACGAGATCATCTCCCAGGGACAGGAACTCACAAATTCCATCCAAACAGACCATCCTCATGAGTCGCGGGCAAGATTTGCCCTTCTCAGGTGCAGCGCACGGGGTACGAATACTGATCTTGGGGACGTCGTCGCGAATCTTTGTACGTCAGATGCATCCGATTTCTCTTGCACTTTCTTCTGGGACAGTTTGTTCTCGGCTCGAGCTCTGGCAAGATTTCACCCTGAGGCAGCCAAGGGAGCGATCGAGGCAGTTTTGGCGAAGCAACTGGCGCGGGATGGATCCTCGCCAGAAAGGGGTTGGCTAATGTCGGTTCCTCACAGAATGCTGCAACACAGCCCCCAGCCTCCCATCGCCACAGAAGCAGTCATCGACGTCTGGGATCAAACGGGCGACAAAACCTTCGCGGGAAGAATTCTGCCGAAACTCGAAGCAAATCACACCTTTTGGCAGAACTTTAGCGACGTGGACAATGATGGTCTTGCAGAGTTTCGATGGAGCGGCCAAGCAGGAGATAACTCGCCCCTGTGGGATGACTATGGGTCTGGCTTGACCGGCTTTGGCGGCTGTATCTGGCTTCCCCCAGTCGCATCAGTTCACCTCAACTGTTTTCTGATAAGGGACGCGGCTCACCTCGCCTTTCTGTGCGACCGCCTGGACTTGCTAGAAAAAGCAACAAAGTGGCGCGACAGGCGAAAACAACTCATTCAATCCTTGCAAACATGGTGCTGGGATGATGAGACAAGATGGTTCTGGGACTACAACCACCACACAGGTCGCCACACCAAGATCAAAACATTCTTTATGTTCTGGCCTATTTGGGCAAACGTTCCTGTGGAGGAGCACCTTATCAACCACATGGTTGACAAGGTGCTCCTCGACCCTCATCAGTTTTGCTCCCAGATCCCCTTCCCTTCGGTAGCTTACGACGAACCAACCTACGATGGGAACGGATATTGGCGCGGCAGGGCATGGCCCCACATCTCGTTTTGGCTCCTCGAGACTCTTTGGCAAACAGGTAGGACAGCAGAGGCGGATTTGATTGCGGATCGCCTGCTTCACATCTGGGAGGATCTTCCAGGCTTCGCCGAAAACCTCTCGACTCAGGCGAGCAATCCAGGTAAGCCAGGCTATCTGAACTACAACTGGGGAATCGCCGCTTACCTTCTCGTCTTGGAGAGAGCCTACCGAACCCCGGTCATCCCGACGACATGACTCCTCCCTACCGCTTTGAAATTCCGCCCTCTGATTCAATAGGGCTTGTTCAGGCAATCGAATGGCTCCGGTCTGGGCCGCGAGAAGACACCATCCAGTCGGTGGAAATCGCTCTTGCCGAAGGTGTTTACGAACTAGCAGAGCCACTCATCCTAACGCCAGAACACCTCGCCTTCTGCTTCGACGAAACAGGGAAAAGAGTTGGGAACCTAACTCTCAGGGGCGCGGCAAACGGTAATACCCAGATCAGCGGCGGAAAGAGAATCACGGAATGGGAGGAAATCAGGCTCGGAACCTTGACCGCTTGGCGCACAATTCTGCCCTCGTCTCTACGCGAGATCGACAGCCTCTTCATTGATGGATCGCGAATCGGACGAGTCCGAACCCCGCGAGAAGGTTTCTTCAAATTTCCGATCCAAGATCCTTTCCGGAAACATTCAGGGAAGGAATGGACACTTAACGGAAATGAGTTCTCCAGCCAGTCAGCTGCACTATTCTCAAAAATAAACGTCCTGCGTTATTGGGTCGACCTTCACCTTCCGGTTAAATCCCTCAGCGACGACCTCAAAACAGTCTGCTTCTGGCCAGAAGATTTCCCGAGCCTCTCAGACGAAAACGCGGAAGGAGCCAGGTTCTTTATCGAGAATGATTTGGGAAGGCTAGAGCATCCTTTTGACTGGTATATGAACCCAAAAACTGGGGAGCTGATCTTTGTTCCCCCGGCGGGCAAGGGTTTTCAAGATATCGAGATTATCGCCCCAAGTCTTCCCCTTCTCCTCTCAATCCAGGGTGACCAAACTGCCACAGGAGAGAAGGCCGAGGGGGTTCTCATCGAAAACATTTCGTTTTCCCACTGTCACTGGGCTCTCCCAAAAACGAACTGGGGGGCTGGTCAGGCGCAATTCTTCTTCCCAGGTGCAATCCAGCTGAAGGGAGCGAAGCACTGCCGTTTGCAAAACTGCCTTGTGAGTGTTGTCTGCGGGGCTGGCATCGAGGTTCTGCGAGGCAGTACCGAAAACGAAATCATCGGGTGCGAGGTGTCGTTCTGCGGTTCATCCGCAATAAAGATCAATCACGATGGCCCTCTCGCCCCTTGGGGGAGCGTCGGCCCGGACGCTTTTGTAGATTTGGACAGGGTTGAAATGGGGTGGGAGTTTCCTGACCCGATGGTTGAAAAGGAGTCTGTTTTGCAAAGTTGCACTGTCATCTCAGACTGTGAAATTCACGACGTTGGCCTGATCTACCCCAGTGCCCCTGCGATCTGGGTAGGAGATTCTTGGGGAAACAAGATTGTCCACAACTCGATTCACCATACGTTCTATACAGCCATTTCAATCGGGTGGACGTGGGGTTACCGACACACCCACTGCGGTAAGAATCTCGTCGCCCATAACAAGATCAGCGAGATCGGGCAAGGAGCCCTGAGCGATATGGGAGCCATCTACCTACTCGGGGATCAGCCTGGCACAATCGTCCGGTCGAACGTCGTTCAGAGAGTTACAGCCTTCGGGTATGGCGGAGTCGGAATCTATCCTGACGAAGGAACAAGTGGCGTTGTGATAGAGTTCAATCACGTCACCGATTGTGGGAGCGACGCCTTTGCCATGCATTACGGCCGGGACGTTCTGGTGAGAAACAACTCCTTCGAAGGGACGACGAAGACCGTCGTCTACCCAAGCCGGCCAGAACCCTTCCGCACTGTCACATTCCGGCAGAATACTTTTGCGGGAAAGGAGTCCCTCTTTCGGGCCTCTCCAGGTACTGCTTGGTTCAGTGGGAACCATTACTCCTTTCCCCAAGAGCCGCTCTTCGGCACCCTTGATTTTTCAACTTGGACAAAGGAATTCGAACCTGATGCGACGGTCATGGGAGAACCAATGCCTCACCCACAGGCGGTTGGCCCTCGATCGCCTGGAGAAAGGAGTTTGCCCTTACCACATGGGAACGAGGAGCAAGTCGTTTTTGCGCGACTCGAATTTGGACACGGCGGAGCGTGGCAAGAACGCACGAAACCAGGTTCACCGCCCGAGCCTTCGATCGACTCCCGGGAGCCGGTACCTTTTTCGCTCGTTGTCAGGAACATCAGTTCCGAAGAGCATACAGCGATCCCCCAGGTTGTCCTCTCTTCACGAAGGGGTGACGCGGCAGGGGAAATCCACTTAAATCTCCCCCAAAAGGTGACCCTGGTTCCGGGCGAAGTGCAGATTTTTGATGGGGAAGCAGTTCTTGCCGCGGATCAAGGAGAAGGGTGGATCGTTGCCTCGCTTGGCCAACCTGGTGACCCAGGTTCTGCACTCTTGCTGCCTCGCCGAGGATCCACTCAGATCGCCAAGCTCCAGAATTCTGTTTCTCTTGACGAGATTCCGGATCTCCTGGGATCTCTTGAACCCTTCAGGGGTGAGACAGAGCGGTTCGAACTATGGGTCGCAGTCACGCCAGATTCGATGGTGGTTTTGGCAGATGTCAGAGATCGTTTCCGCGTGGTGAAAGGGATGCCTTGGGATGGCGCGGCGGTCGAAGTTTTCACTGCTGACCTGGGTGGGAATGGACGGAACCACAATTCGCAGATCTTCCTGATACCAGGCACAGACAGCCAAAAGGCGAAAGCGATTCCCTTCGCCTCTGATCTTGTCGCAAGTGATGAGGCAGAGGTGGACTTTGCCCTCACCCCCCTTGGGTATCGGATTTGGGCAAGGCTCCCACTCACCCTCATCCGGCTTTCCGAATCAGCCGGAGAGTTTCTTTTCGAAGCACAGGTTAAATCTGCCCTCCACCACGACTCTGACTATGTTCGCACGAGCCTTTTCGGGGGAGCGATTGGCCACGACAACAATCGATGGGGAATCGCCCAGGTTGTGAACTATCCATGAGACAGACTCCTTTGAAGGTCGCTTTCCTCGGAGGCTCGATTACCGACGGGTACGGAGCGAGCCAGAAAGAAAAGTCCAGCTACCGCGCCCTCGTTGTTGAGGCAGTCAGAGAATCCTGCCCAGAACATGAAGTCATTGGTTTGAACTGTGGCCTCGGGGGGACTGGTTCCGACCTTGGCCTGTTTCGCGTTCGAAGTGAGGTGATCGCCCATTCCCCAGACGTCGTCGTCGTGGAGTTTGCCATCAATGACACTGATTTGAGCCCAAGGTGGCGAAGGCTCGCTTTGGGGAGTCTGCTCAATCTCTTGCGCCGTGAGCTCCCCCACTCCCAAGTCATCGGATTAGTAACTGAGCGACGCGACGCGAGCGGCAACTCGATTCCTGAAGTGAGATCCTCGCAAAAGGATCACCTAGAACTTTTTCGTCACTTTGGAGTTCCCTGTGTTGCTGGCCACGAAGCGATCCAGGCAGCAGTCGAGGCCTCTGGCCTGGGCTGGGGAGTCTTCTTGCCAGACGGAGTCCATCCCAATGACGCGGGATATCGTCTCTACTCCGATTGTCTTTCCCCCATCGTATGCCAGATGGTAAAGAGGGAGAGCCAGCCAGTGGCCTCGGCTACCGGGGGAAAGTGGTTGCAAAACCCCCGACTCATCACTCCCACTAGCCACCCTCACCTGATAAAGGCACCAATCGAGTCTATCTCTCATCCACTCTACTCTTCTGCCTGGCACCTGAGTCCCGATCATCCCAAGTTCAAATTGCATGGCTCGCTCAGTTGTTTAGGCTTACTGGTTTGGGTGACGAGGCGCTCCGGCACGCTGATCGCGACAGATCGGGGTTCAGCGAACAGCTATCCCCTTTGGGACTCCTATTCCCAAACTTTCGAAAGGCTTGCTCCGAGATTTCTCCAAAAAAATCTAAGAGCCCGCGAGATCAATCTTTGCCTTTCGATTCAAGCTCATCCCGAGGGGGGCGAAGAAGCCCTTATCGCTGGCATCCTGCTGGCATAAAAAAAATCCCCGGTTGAACGCCGGGGGAGGAAATCCTCTAATGCTTGCTTCACTTACTGCTGCGTTTCTTTTTTCTGATGAAAATCGTGGTACCGATGGCAAGAGCGATGATAGTTGCTGGCTCTGGTACGGCAGTGATCTCGAGGTTGTCGAACCGAACAGTTGACTGGGCTTCCTTTCTAGCGTAGAGATCGAAATCTGAAATCGTGAGGCCTGGCACCCAGAACGGAATGGCTGAGGCGAGGCCGTAATTTTGCCCGTTGATTAGGCCACGATAGGTGCCAGTATCGAAGTTGAGTTCCAAAGCGAGATTGAACCAAGATCCGACGGGAATGACTCCCGAGGACGGCACAGTGTTTGGCATTAACCAGAAGGGCAGGCTGCTGTTGTTCCAGTTTCCGTAGAGTTGGGCGAAAGCGCCTTGACCAAAGCCGCCTGGATTGACCGGAGGGGTCAAAGGGGCGACTCGGAGACTGGCGATCAATCCACTGTTGTAGCCGACCAGCGAACTTGGGGCAAAGACGTCCAGACCGATGGATGTCTGCAGGTTCGTGCTTGGCTGGTTCGGATTGAGAAAGGCATCAACCGAGAATGTGACAACTCCGCTGGATGTAGCCAGACCAGCACTTGGCCAAGCCCAGGTCGTCCCGATCCCTGTGATCTCCAACCCAGCTCCCCCTGCCTTTCCGGCCGAGCTGTTAACTGCCCAAACATCGTTTCCACTGATCTTCCAGCCATTCTGATTCTGAATTGAACCTGGGGTGAATCCTTCTGAAGCTTCGAATCCAGTCTTGTAGAGGGTCTGGGCAGCCACTGGCAGAGCCAAAACCCCAAGGCATAGAGCCAAGACCACGAGTCTGCAAGAGCTTACTTTAGAAATCGACATCAGGTTCTCTTCGTGTTCTGTGCGAGCCATGTCACAGGCTTCACAATCACATCATACTCCTCATATATCGCAATATACTACTTAGTCACGAGTTTTCCCGTATTTTCTCCGGCTCTGCCTTGAGCGGTGATTCGTCTGAAAGCATGAGCTTCTAGCCAATGAAGGTGAAGGGCATTGAGTCTGGATGAAGATCCTGCTGCTGCCCAGATTCCATCTGGTGGGTGATTCCCCAGACTGCCACGACTGCGGCAAGACGCTCTGCCTGGGATCGATGCCAGGTCGTCGCCAGCCCTGTCTTTCCAGCATCTGCGAGAAGAATCAGTCCCTCCTTCTGAGCTGAAGCTTTCCTGGCTTGGGCGAGAGTCCAATCCAGCGAGAGGGGGAATTCTGCTTGGGTCAGGAGGGCGCGAAAGAAGTGCTCTTCGCAATCCCTGATTTCCGACAGCTTTACGAGGAGGTCACGGAGAAACTCTGGCCCAAAGTTTGCCAGGATCAGTTCGAAAAATTCGGCTCTCTTGCTCATGTTCTTCCTTGGTGAGGGAGGTTGTCCCCTTTACAAGATGAGATCCTTTTCGGCAGCGTTGTGGCAGAAGTTTTTTCTCTTAACCGGCTTGCCTTCCTAAGCGTCCAGTTCTGGTCTCACTGATTTGCAGGCCACCCAGTGCCTAGTTTTTTGATTGCGGTGCAGCAAGGAGCAAGAAACTAGCGTTGCACTGGGTTTGGTCTGAGCCGTGTTTTGGGATCCATTTCCTTTGCTCCCGAACCAGACGATCGCTGGGGTGGCTGAAAAGTAGGTCTGCCTCATCGATCATTGAACTTCATCGAGATACCTGCCCCGCCTCCCCGAGGCCACGCCCTCCCCTCCGCTTCGCTCCGGGGCTGCGCCTCGGCGTGGCAGGTGTGTATCCAACACTCGATCGGATTACGTCCTCGCAAGCCAGATATGCCGCTACCTCTCTTGAGACAACCGCGGCGGCAATAGCTGCCGCCTCTTGATCCCTTTGGGGAGTGCCGCACCGCGACAGCAGCAGGAAGATTTCGCCGAATCACCAAGTAAAAATACTAGTTTTCTGCGATTTAGGCCCAATTGGTTCAATATTGGTTGTATCATTGCCGATAGAAAATCTAAACGATTAGATTTTCTTGGAGTCGGAAACATAGGTGTTTACTATGACCAAGTTCTTTGCAATAAGCTTAATTACTGTTGCCCTCGCTGCGGCAGCAAATTCTCAAGTTCTCGTGGAGGGATTCAACAACTCGGGAGGAGTCTGGTCTCCCGATTCCAGCAACCAGCTGGGATCACTTCAGTATTCGACCACGATCGGAGTCACGGAAGGGACTCATAGTCTGATGGCGAAGGTGGAGCCAGGTTATAAGCTGTTCATCAATTCCACAGATCCAAGTCTGAAAACCTTGATGGCTCTTGGCGGGACGCTCAGTTTCGACATCACGGTTCCCACCGACTCATTCAACGTTCATCCCGTTGATGGGCCTGGATATTTTGAGGCTCTCGTGGTTCACCACAAGGTTTGGGATGATTGGACAAGCGTTACGACCCCGATCACGATGGGTTCAACACAGTCTGTTTCCTTCGCCATTCCTGCTGTTGGTGCCTTCCCGAACTTGGGACTGCTCGTCGGCTTGAACATTGCCGACGGAACTCAGTTTGGCGCCTATACCCAGGGAACTGGTCTTGTTTACATTGACAACATGCGCTTCACGCCTGTGCCTGAGCCCTTTACGATGGGGATCTTGGCTCTTGGTGCTGCGGTTGCCGCACGGCGAAGAAAAGCCAAACGATAGTCGGAAAGAGCGCAAACAGGATTGGTGGAGACACAAAATGATGACTGGACTCATGGCAGATAAACGTCGCCCGACCCTCCAGGACATCGCCCGCGAGGCAGGTGTCTCCACCGCCACAGTTTCGTATGTCATCAACAATGGCCCGCGCGATGTGAGGCCCGACACAAAGCGAAAAGTTTTGGATGTCATTCACCGGCTGCAATACTCTCCTTCGAGCGCAGCGCGGCAAATGAAGGGACTCCCAGCTCATGCTTTTGGAGTTGTTCTTCCTCACGAAGTCGAGTCAGTCATTGGGAGCCCTTACTTCGGCCCGATCCTGGACGGCGTCCTCCGCGTGGCCCGCCGCGATCATAAAAACGCGATGCTCTTCACTGGGGCAACCTGGATGGACGAAGCCTTTGATTTTAGTCCCTACGTTGACGGAAGAACTGAGGGCCACGTCGTTATTGGAGCTTCTAACGGTTTGGAGCGGATGCTCGCCATCCATTCTCGGGGGATTCCTCTGGTGTTGATCAATGCCCGCTATCCTCTACTCTCTTCTGTCGATACGAACAACGAGGAGTGCCTCTATAGTCTCACTTGCCATCTCATCGAGCTTGGCCATAAGAGGATTGCATTTCTCGCTGGTCCGCCGGAGTCAACTACCGCGCAAGAGCGATGGACAGGCTTTGAAAGGGCTCATCGTCAGTACGAAATCTTGATCGATGAAGACTTCGTCAAGGTCGGAAACTTCCATTTCCAAACTGGTTACGAAAGGACCGTTTCCTTATTCCTTGAAACCAAAGACAATCCTCCCACTGCCCTGGTCGCTGCAAATGACGATATGGCGATGGGAGCCTGGAAGGCAGCGATCGAGTTTGGCCTCAGCGTCCCTCGAGATCTTTCGATCACTGGCTTCGACAACACCCCACAAGATTTTGATAATTACCCCCTGACGACCGTCGAGCAACCCTTGGTTGAGTTCGGAATTCAGGGTGCGGACTTGCTGATGCAGATCGTTCGCGAAAGACCTCAGCAACCGATCGAAGTGACCGTCCCATCAAGAATTGTCACCCGTAACTCAACTGCCCCTCCTCCAAAGAAATCAGGGGGCAAGACCTCACAATGAAGTAAGAGAAAAATCATGAAACGCGCGTTTACGCTTATTGAACTACTCGTCGTGATCGCTATAATTGCGATCCTTGCCGCGATCCTTTTCCCTGTCTTTGCTCAAGCAAAGCAAGCTGCTAAGAAAACTCAAGCTCTGAGCAATGTGAAGCAACTGGGAACTTCGATGCACATTTACCTCGCCGACAACGACGACGTCTTCCCATCCGGCGTCGGGACAGGCTGGTACGGTGATGCTCTTTGGCAACAAAAGCTTGCTCCATACACCAAGAACTTAGGGATCTTTACGAGCCCAGGTGATGGTCGGGCCTACCAAAAGCATGGAGGCGCAGCAGACGACTGGATGGGTGTCGGAATTTCCTTTGCCGCCAACGGCTACATGGACTTCTGGACCGACCCAATTGGATTCCAACTCCGCGGTCCCATGGGGATCACTGGTGAAGGATGGCTCAACGGCGGAGTGGGAGAAAACTCCTTTAGCGTGATGTCTCGCCCGGCGGATACGATCCTTCTGGCTGAGAAGCACAACGAAGATCTGAAGAAGGTCTACTGGATTGGGAATATGAGTAGCTTCTGGCCAAGCAGCATGTTCTTTGGCCACAACTTTAACGTGTGGGGACCAGCTTCTATCCCTGATGGCACTCTTCCTGCCACTGCCGCCTATCCGAACGGAAGAGCTGGGGCAGTCAGCGCCAAGTTCAATGAGTCTTCTGTCTTTGTCTTTATCGATAGCCACGCCAAGGCCATGAAGCCTGTTCAAACCAACCCGAACAAGACGGCTCAGCCAGAACGAAACATGTGGGACGGTAAGCGAGAAGGATGAGAAAGCTTCTCTTCTTGTGCGTCCTGGCCCTGATTGGTCTCTTCTTGGCTGGTTGTGAGGCTCCGCTCGAAAAGACAAGCCCCACCGACGCGAAGGACTTTAAAGGGTCTCCTCCCCCTGCCGATTACATGGATAAGGTGAACGAGGCAAGACAACAAGGAGCCACTCAAGACAAAGGTTCAACACCTGGTCAATAACAAGGCGAGAGCAGAGAGGGAGCCCTGACACCTTTGGGGCTCCTTTCTCTTTGAGCTAAAAAACGAACTATTGCAATGATTACATCACTTGGACTTGCAGCCTGCCTGCTCCTTAACCAGCCATCAAACTCTGTCCTCCGCTTAGACCTGAATCGAGTCCCAAAGGGCGCGGCAGTTCAAAACCTAAATTACGGAATGAACACCGCCTGGTGGGCTGGTAAAGACTGGAGTCTCCATCCTGACCAGATCGCAAAGAGCAAAGCCGCAGGCTTGAGCGTTTGGCGATTCCCCGGTGGCAGTGCCAGCAATGAATACGTTTGGAACCGTAAATTTGACGAGTTTCCCACGCGAATTCCTGGCATCCTGGATCCCTGGACCCTGGATACAGACGCTTTCCTAAAGATGATCAAGGCCAAGGGGGCCACTGGGCTGATCACGATCAACTACGGTATCGCCAGGCAGCACGGGATCGAGAAAGCAAAAAAGCTAGCAGCAGAATGGGTTCGAAAAGTTAACATCGAACAAAAGGCGAATGTCCGCTATTGGGAGATCGGAAACGAGGTTTTTGCCTCCTGGGAAGCTGGATTCAAGGTTGGTGAGACAGTCACTACTGGCGAATTGTATGGAGCCCACTTTATCGAAATTGCTAAAGCGATGAAGGAGGTTGATCCAACGATCAAAGTGGGAGCCTGCATCGTGCCAGAAGACGCAAAGGGAACTTACACATCTGGCGGATACGACTTTTGGACAAGGCGGATGCTCCCTGTGGTCAAAGATCATGCCGATTTTATGATCGTGCACGACTACTTTGCCTGGCCCTACGACGCAAAAGAGAAGTTCATCCCGCAAACCCCGGAAATGTGCTTTGCTCGGCTGAAGAGGATCAGCGAAATAAGGAGGCTGGTTGATACTGCCTGTCGAAAATATGCTGGCAAAACCTACCCGATTGCTCTGACAGAGTTTAACATCGTTCTCGGAAACTCTGGCCCCACAGTCGAGTTTACAAACACTGCTTTTACCACCCTCCTTCTTTGTGAACTCCACGAACAAGGGTTCTTTATGGCGAACTACTGGGATTGGAAGAACGGTTGGGATAACAAGCCCCGAGAAGAAGGAGGCCAAGGCGAACACGGGATATTGGCAAGCGGTAGGGAAAGTCCGATGCCGGAAGGCACTCCATACGCCCCCTACGCTGCCTATGTCCTCCACCAGCGATTTATTGGAGAGCGTCTGACCCGTCTCACAAGGCGAGACGACTCTGTCCAGGTCTTTGTGAGCGAGCGCAGCGACGGTTCACAGGGTCTATTACTTGTGAATATTGGCGGTGTGGCGAAACAAGTCGCCTTTCGAACCAACCGAAAGCAGTTCCACTTTGACGAAGTGACTGGCTCCCCACCCAACACTTGGGAAACCAGGAGAGTGGTCTGGAACCGACATCGCGGACACCCCATGGGAGGAGTTCCCTTTCCTCTTCCTGACGAACCAGAGCAGTCGCTCGGCACCAAGGGTGGAAGACTCTCTATCACCGTTCGCCCTCGTTCGATCATTGCTGGCGTGCTGCGCTAGAGTTCAAATTTGTCATCCGGCACAGAGGAAAAGGTGAGCCCCCTTTTTGAGAAGGGGGCTCGTCTGCGTCTAGGCCGCTTGGATCTGGCCGAATGCGGCAACCATTTCGCGCGCGAGGCCGGACTTGAGCGAAGAGAGAACCTCCCGTGCCTGAACCGGTGGGAAGAGGGGGCTGTTCAAGCGCGCTTCGAGGGTCGCCAGAACTCGCGAGGAGCTGCACGAGCAGGCCATCTCGTCGTCGATCGTCAAGGCGCTGCCCCGCAACCCTACCAGGACCTCATGGGCACAACCACCAAAACGATCCTCTCGCCAAACTGCCATGGAAGGCGGATCATACTCGGGCTTGAACTCTACTGCGAGGTCAAAGCCTTCGGCCTTCGCCTGCCCGAGCATGTTCTCTACAAGGGCAAGAGTGTCGAGCTGCTCATCAACCATAGCGTCATAGGTCGAACGAAGCTGCGCAGAGGGAGCGGAGCGAACGGCCAAGCCGCCAAGAAGATAGTCCTGGACGGATTGAATTCGGTTTACCTCTGGATAGCCGAGGGGGGCGAGGGCGAGAGCACGGAGCAGGCGGGAATGATGATCGGTTGGCGTCAAGAGTCGAAGCACCATGCCCGTTTCGCAACCTTGTCGATTTAAGTAGACGAGCGTCGCGAAGAGTTCTGGCAGGATCGTCTCCTTCCGCTCCCAGTTCACGTCATACGAGACTCGGAGTCTTTGAGCTTGCATCAAGAGCAAGCGATCCACCAGATCCTCTTTAAGCTGGCAAAAAGGGGCACAGGCGGCAGGCTCATAGGGCCTCGTAAAGTCTCGATTCGACAGGATCAGTTCATCCAGAGCGAGGTAGTGGCCAGCGTCTAGGGTAAGAGCCATGGCAGAAGATTGATTCGGGGTGAAGGCGGTCGTTGCCATCGTGTTTTTCTCCAGCAAAGGTCAGAAACAAAGGTCGGACACTCGTATCAGAGCAGAATCGCAGGGCTGGTGGCAGAAGATTTCACTGAGGGCCATCACAGACCGTAATCTCCCGCTGCCAGCAGAGAACAGGCACAGTCGGGGATCCTTTGGGCGGAGCCCCGAACTAACTGAGCGTGACCTTCAATCCAAGCCCCTTGGACGTAGGTCGATTCGAGGAGTCGAGCTGTGAAGAGATCTTCGATGCTTCTCATCGCCCACGAGATCGGGGCGAGGTTGAGAGACCGCAAAGAACCAAGGCGCCTCTCCGCGACCTCTCGCTCCAGGTCGGATCTCTCTGCCGCCGAGCGATCCAGATTCAAAAGGCAAGAGAGACAGGTGCCGTCGCCCGGATTCCAAACCGCTCCCTCCCAGACCATCACGGGAGTATCAGAACCAGCAAAGATGCCAGTGCCAATATGGATCAGGGGAACCAGGTAGCGACAGCCAAACCTGGCAGCAGCGCGACGCGTCCTTGCAGAATCACAACAACAAACGACGATGTCGCAGTCGATGAAGTTTGAGAAAGCATCCCAGCCTTCAAACTCTGCCTGAATCGGCACGACCCTGACGAGCGGTTCGATTTCCTTTAGCTTTTGGGAAAGAGCCTCTGCCTTTGGGAGTCCCACGATTTCTTCCCCGAATCCTGGTGGCATTCGTCCAAGATTCGAGAGATCGTAGACATCTGGGTCACAGATGACAAAATCTCGATAGCCATCTGCGACCATTTGGACGAGGAGCTGAGAGCCAAGCCCCCCTGCCCCTATCACACCGACCTTCAGTGAGCCAGTGAGCAGCCAACCCTCCAGACCTAGTGCTCCTGTCATTCGAATCCGAGTAGGAGGAACTAACTCCTCCCACCCTTGCAAAGCTGAGGACACGATCGCCCCATCTGACCAGTCAGGTCGAAGCTCAACCTCCGCCTCAGAGCCATCAGGGACTTTGGCTGAGAATCTCTGTTCGACGGGATCAAATGTCACTTGGATGTGTTGTTGCTCCGACCTGGAGGATGGCTCCCGGCTCAGAAGGGTTCTGTTTGACAGGGGGGCAGCGAGATACAGGATCCCGTCGGCGCGAGTTGTGCAGCCCATCCGCCATGGGAGGATGCTTTCTCTCTGGCCCCTAAGAGCCTCTATCAAGGAGAGGGCAGGAAGTCGAATCATCGTCATGGGGTTCACTCCACGTCCTGCCGGGCTAGTCAAGAAAGGCTCTCTGCCGTTTTGCCTCTTCTTCGGCGAGTCGTTTTCGCTCGGCTGTTTCGGCTCTGTCTTTCAGGAGCCTGGCCAGGGCGACGAGTCGAGAATGACTCTTGGGGGTGAGAGTTTCGGCGGTTTTTTCTGTTGTTTCGGAGTGTTTCATCTTGCTTCTCGCGAGCTTGACGCTCGTACAAGATGTGAGTCCGATTGGCCGAGGATTGGCAGAAGAATTTTGGGAGAGGCCTGACCTGGGGTCGCCGGCCGAGGCGATCCGACCCCCTTCTGGGGTGGCTGGCACTGTGAAGACTTGGAGAAGGTGCTGCCGGGTGACTGGCTCCCCGCCGGGCGGCCCGGACGAGTGTTCGGATCATGGCGACCCATGGTGAACCGGGCGGGTTTGGCCGCGGGCGGAGGGGAGCCAGTCAGGACTACTTAGTCTGCTTCGGCATTGGCGGAGGATTCTTCGCCAGTTCGTCCCGCGTGATAGTTGTCATGTGGTGCCAAGTCCAGTTATTGGTGATCCACCTTAAGCGACCGATGGCAAGATCCGCATTCGTCTTGAAGTTATCCCAGCCAGCAGTTGGGGTAGACCAGTAATCAGCTCCCACCCCCATCATCACCTTCGCCTTGCTTCGATCGTCCGGCTGGCTGGGATCAGCTACGATGAGGCGGGTGCGAACTGTGAAGTACCAACCCCCGATCTCCTCTTTTTTGAATACGTAGCGATCACCAGTTGGCCAGAAGTGATAGTTGTAACCCTTCTTGAGCTGGATAGAAACGCCTCCGCCCTTTTCAGGCTTGGCATCGCTCGGGACATTCTTGTCTTCGGCAAAGTCTTCCCGATAGAAGGCCCCACTAGGAACCTCCGAGTGTTGAACCATAATCCACTTGCTGGTCTTCTTGTTCAGCATCCAGGCCTGGACGTCGGCAACCTGAATTCTCGTGTTACTGGGCATTGCGGTGCCGTCGGCAAGGTAGACCTGTCCCCAAGCCGTCAACGCTTGCCAAGTACCAGGGTCGTTCATCATCCCTGGTCGCGGCTTTAATCTCCAGTCAACCTGACTAGGCAGTCCAGAAGGAGGCGCAACGTGGGGCAAGGTCATGTCTTCCCAGATCTCTTTGAGTCGGGTGTTCAGGGGGGCTTCGAATCCAATCATACTAAAAACTCCGTTGGTTTATCGATAATTCTATCCTTTTTCACGACGAACGTCAAGACTGCCAACACTCAATTTTAGACGTTTCAGAACTCGCGCAGCTCCTATCTTCAGGCCCAACCTCCCCGAAAAAGTGCTCATTGCTGGCTCCTTCTCTTTCTTTCCGCAGGCCACCAGTGACACGATAAGACATGGCGTGTATACGTATTCTCAAGAGGATAGCCAGCGGAGTCTGCCTCTTGACCCTCGGCACAGTTGCTTGGGGACAAAGCTCTGCCGAGCTGGCTCCTGCCTTTCTGGATCGGTTTGACGAGGTGAGAATCTGGCTTCCAGATGCCGTCAAGCCAGAGACCGTCAAGGGAAAAATCCGACTCACCATCGACGGCAAAGTCAGAGAGATTCGCTCTGTCTCAGGCGGAGCCAGACTCAGCCAAACTGGGAATCCGAACTTCGTCGTTCTGGCTGGAACAATCCAATCTGCTCTCGGCGCGAATCCTTGGGATCCAGCAGGAACCATCACCCGGATGGTCAGGGTAACCCCAGACCTCTTTGAACTCACGGTGAAGCTTCCAGCTGGACGCTACCAGTACAAAGTTGCCAGAGGCGCAAGCTGGGGTGAAAACTACGGACAAAACTTCACACCAAACGGGAATAACATTGACCTCGTCCTCGAAAGCCCCAAAATTGTGAAGTTCGTCGTGAATTTTAAGGAGAGATGGATTCGCGACTCTGTGAACCAGCCGAGCCTTATTCAAGCACCAAACGTCCTGCCTCCCACCCCCACCTTCCCTTCGGATGAAACCGAAGGGAAGTACCAGTCAGTCATCGCCCGACTGGCCAAGCCCTTGACTCTCTCAGAACTTTCCCGCCAGATCAAAGTGAGAGTCGCGAACGGCCCGGAACGGATTGTGATCAGCCGAGGAGTGCTCGACGAGCCAGCCTCTGTCTACACCGGGCGAGATTTAGGGCCGACCTGGACTCCCAGACAGACAACCTTCAAGGTTTGGTCGCCAATTGCCACCAAAGTCGATCTCCTTCTCTTCAAAAGCGCAACTTCGGGGGTGCAGCGGTCGATTCCCATGAGACGCGGACCCCGCGGAACCTGGGTCGCTACCGTTCCCGGCAACCTAGACGGCACCTACTACCAGTACCGCCTAAACTCCTACGGCAAAACTCGATATGCAGCGGACATTTACGCAAAAGCTGCCTCTGCCGACTCAAGCCGCTCTGTCGTCTTGAATCTCGCCAGAACGAATCCTCGAGGATGGCCACATCCTCGGCTTTTCCAGGGAAAGAACCACACAGACGCAGTCTTGTACGAAATCCACGTGCGAGATTTCACGATTCATCCCATGAGTGGGGTTCGCCCGGAATGGCGCGGCAAGTATCTGGGCTTAACTCAGAGAGGAACCAAAATCCCCGGCACAAACTTCCCGACGGGGCTCGATTACCTCAAGTCGCTCGGGGTCACCCACGTCCACATCTTGCCATTCCAAGACTTCAATCCCCAGCACAGCAACATGTACAACTGGGGCTACGAAACCACTCTTTTCAACGTTCCGGAGGAACAGTATGCGGTGAACAAAACCGACCCTGCTGCCAGAATTCGCGAAGTGAAGGAGATGGTGTTGGCCATGCAACAGGCAGGAATTGGAGTCGTCTTGGACGTCGTCTATAACCACTCAGTGCCGAGCGAGGGACCCCTCTCTGCATTCTGGGAACTGGTTCCCTACTTCTACTTCCGCACCGATGACCGCGGATTTGTCCTCAACGAATCGGGAGTCGGGAATGCGCTTCACGACGAACGACCCATGGTGCGAAAGTTCATCCGCGAGAGTCTCGAGTTCTGGACAAGGGAGTACCGCCTGGATGGATATAGATTCGACCTCATCGGGATGTTCACCAGAGATTCGAACGCAGATTTTGCCAGAGCCATCCGCAGAATCAACCCAGCAGCTGTCATCTATGGCGAGCCCTGGACAGGAGGCGGCCCCACCCGATTTGGCAAAGGTGACCAGCGCGGCACTGGCGTTGCCGTCTTTAATGATCGTTTTCGTGGGGCTTTTCGCGGCGAACTCGATGCCGCTGGACCAGGCTTTGCTCTGGGTGGAGTCGTGGATCGCAATGGCTTGATCTCCGCCCTCATGGGGTCCGTGAAGGACTTCACAAACTCCCCGCAAGAGACGGTTAACTATGTGAGCGCCCACGATAACCTCACTTGGTGGGACCGCGTTGCTCTCTCACTCGGTTCGAACAACCCCCTCAGAGAGTCAGGCGTGCGCTTAGGAACTGCAGCTGTCTTGCTCGCCCAGGGAATGCCCTTCTTGGAAGGGGGGGTTGAGTTGGGGCGAACCAAGAACATGAACAACAACTCCTACAACGCGGGAGACGAGGCGAACCAATACGATTGGGAACTTGCCAAAAAACATCAGGGCCTATTCCGCTACACCCAGGGGTTGATCCAGCTCCGCCGCTCCCAACCAGGTTTGCGGCTGGCAACCACTGAGGCAGTGACGACGAAGATGACGTTCCTCTCAGAGAGCCAAGTCCCTCGCCAAACGATCGCATACTTGGTGGATGGAGCCAAGGTGGGGAGTGGCTGGCGAGAGATTCTGGTCGTTTTGCACGGAGGATTGCAGGCAAGCAAAATGACCTTGCCTTCGGGGAGTTGGTCGGTCGCAGTCGAAGGAGATCAGGCGGGAACGAAAGCTCTGAGGCAGGTCTCTGGAACCTTGCCTTTGGCGCCCCTTTCGGCTACGGTTCTCTTCCGTCCGTGAGATCTTGGGGGGGGGTGCACTCCTTGTGCCATCCCCCTCCATCACCAGCGAAGGGAAACTATTGGCAGGATCTGAATGATCTGCTGCTTTCCCTTCCCCTCTTTGGTTACGACTCATGAACGCGTTCCCGAGTGGTTTGCGTGCACCGGGGCGGCCCGGAGACCAAGCTTTGAACTTGACACCCAAGTGAGGTTCCGGGCGGGCGTGGCCGCGGGCCGGGGCGCGCAAACCAGAAAAATGCTTAGCTCCACTCTTGGTCCAATCGCGTGAAGTCGTCGTAGTCAATGGTCTCGTACAACTCGGCGCGAGTCCTCATCCTGTCGATCCAACCAGCCTGACTTCCCGTCTCCAGCAAATCTCGATAGAACTCCTCCACTGCTTTCAGCATCACCCGAAGTGCGGTCACAGGGAAAATCACCATTTGGTATCCGAGACTCTCGAACTCTGAAGCTGAAATGAGAGGAGTCTTGCCAAATTCAGTCATGTTCGCAAGCAGCGGAACACCAGGCAAGGCGGCTCTAAACTCGGCAAACTCTTCCATTGAAATTAGGCCCTCGGGGAAGATTGCATCGGCTCCCACGTCCCTATAGGCCTTCGCTCGGTCGATGGCTGCCCCGAGTCCTTCTACTCCTCTGGCATCGGTTCGGGCGATGATCACGAAGGATCCATCCCGCTTTGCAGAAACTGCCGCCCTGATTTTGCTTTGCATCTGAGAGGTCGCGATAACCTCTTTGCCGTCCAGATGTCCGCATCTCTTGGGGGAGACTTGATCTTCCAAATGGATGCCAGCCAAACCAGCCCTTTCCATTTCGATCACGGTGCGCGCCACGTTCCAAGCCTCGCCAAACCCAGTATCAGAATCGCAAAGAATCGGCACAGGAGCGACCTGACAAGCCCGCGCCGCCACACCGGACATTTCCGCCAACGTGATCAGGGCAATATCAGGAACTCCGACCACTGAGTTCGTGATGGCCCCCCCACTCAGATAAACGGCCTTCGCTCCCTGCTTGTAGGCTGAGAGAGCAGTCAGGGCAGAAAAAGCACCTGGCATCACAACGATGCCCTCAGACCACATCTGACGAAGAACTAATCCTGGGCGATCGAGAGGAGGTCGAATCATAAGAATACGATACCTTTCTAAAATGGGCCCTTGCAAAAGGTGAGTAGACACAGTTATACTTTTGATAGCAGAAATGGGCGAGTTTTTGATACTTCTGGTTGGGGTCGTTGGCCTAGGGTGCGGATTTCTCATCGGGTGGTGGGTAACAAGGCAAAGAGTGCTCTTGTTCCAATCCGACATCTCCAACTTGTCTGGGAAGTTGCAGGGACTTGAAGCCTCGCTTGAAAGAGCTAGGTTAGAAAGGCAGGAACTTGATGAGACTTACAGAGCCGCCCAAATTGAACTTGCTACTGTTCAAGAGAGGGCTAAACGACTAGATCCACTCCTGGAAGAGCTTGAACAGAAATCAAGCGAGCTTGCCGAAACGAAGATGCAGGTTTCCAGCCTTGAGGCAAGGCAGGAGGAGCGAGACCTGGCCTTTGCCGAGAGGCTTAGTGACCTGACTCGCGCAGAAGAGCAGCTCAAAAATGCCTTTGCATCTCTGAGCAGCGAGGCCCTCAAAGCCTCTCAGGCTGAGCTGACAAAACAGACCCAAGCGATTTTCGAGGCATACCAAACGACTGTTGAAAAAACAAGCCAAAACCACAAGCACTCCCTCGAAGCTCTGCTTGCCCCCTTCCGCGAGAAGCTCCAACAACTAGAGGAGCATAACGCTTCCCTTGATAAGCAGAGAATCGGCGCGTACGAGGAACTCAAGGCAAGTGCCAGCGAGATTCTACGACAGAGTGCGACTCTCAAGGACGAGACGATCAGACTCACTGAGGCCCTCAAAAACCCAAATGCCGCTGGTGCGTGGGGAGAAAAAGTCCTGGAAAAGGTTCTGGAAATGTCTGGCTTGGACGAGCACTGGGGCTATCGAAAGCAGGTCACGGAAAGCAGCGCCGATGGAATGACTCGGCCAGATGTGGTCGTGTCGTTTGCCGGGGGAAAGAACATCATCATCGACTCGAAGGCCTCTCTCGGATCCTACTTGGATGCCCTGAATGAGACAGACCCGATCGCTCGCAAGAAGAAATTCTCCGAACATGCCTCCACACTGCTACGCCATGCCCAGAGCTTAAGCAAGAAAAACTACCTCCGTCGATCTGAGGACAGCCCAGAGTTTGTCGTGCTCTTCGTGGGAAGTGAAGGGGCCTTCCGAGCCGCGATTGAAGCGAGGCCTGAGATCATGGATGAGGCGATCCAGGTCAATGTCGTTCTCGCTTGCCCCAGTACCCTCTTCGCCCTTCTGCGGAGTGTTGCCCACGGCTGGCGTCAGGAAGTCCTGGTGAGGGAAATTCAGGAAATCCAGAAAACAGCCGCCGAACTCTATGATCGCCTCTGCTCCATGAGCGAGCAATATTCCAAACTAGGCGACGCTCTGCGCAGAGCAGGGGTGGCCTTTAATGACTTTGGATCACGGCTCGATTCCAGCGTCTTTCATGCGACCATCAAACTCCGCAACTCTGGTGTTACAGCAACCAAGAAGCTCTCTGAGGTTCCAAACCTAGAGTTTGTTCCGCGTCAACTCACCCGTCTGGAGCCAGCGGCGAGGAACGGCACAGACTCGTGACACGAAGCGCGAGTGCCAGCCGATTACAGACGACTCACATGGTCAAAACGACGCGCGGGAGCCGCCGATGAGTTGACTGCCTCGATTGCCAGGAGTGAAGATTCCTCCACTCGGATCCACTGGGGTATCTCGGCCGAGTTGGTCGATTTGCTGAGTCGCGTAGGCCACCGCCTCGGCTTGACGTGAATAGTGGTCAGCAAGCCAACCTAGACCACCGCCAGTGAGTGCCTCCCAGAGTCCCTCCCGGTAGTGGGATGGGTCAAGGAAGGCATCGGGCGAAGCTGTTCCATCTTGAATCCTGCCAGCCCGGTCAGCATAGTCACGGTAGGTGTTGTACCGATCGTAGGCATCTTGAGCTTGCTCGTATCTGCGACCCCAATTCTGGAAGACCAGGGGGCTGGCACCGTAGGGGCTTAAGACTCGGAGGACCAGGGCTTGTCGATCTGATTTGGGTTTTGGTTTGGGAATCCCCTTGAAAATGAAGCCAGAAACCTCTTTTTCGAAGGTGAGGTTCACCGTTGGATTTTCTGGATCAGGCATCGAGAGTTTCACGCCCTTGATCGGATACACGGTCAAGCCGGGATCTTGCGGAAAGGGCTTCGCCGGCTCGGCATCATCATACACAACCTCGCTGACGACCCCCGGTGGGCACTCGAGACGGGTGATCCGTCCAAGACTGTCCCGGTTGATCAGCGGCTTTCGCGGAACGACTGCCTCAAAGAAGGTGCGGCTGTAACCTCCGATCCTCACCCGGAAGAAGTAGCCTTTCGGATCCCAAAGCCACCGACCCCGGGGCAAGGTAGTCGGAAGGTTGGCCGGAGCCTCTAAGACCATCAATCGCTGCATATCACGATAAGAGTGATTGGCCTGGGTGGCCATTCGGCGAATCTTGTTCTCTGCTTCGTACAGAGGACGCAGTTCCCGGCTGACGTTTCGCGTCAATTGTCCAACCACCCTGTTACTCAAGCCATCCAGACTAAAGCCTTCCAGGGTCGCAATCTCTTCCGGTTTGAGAAGAACCCCCGCCACCACCTTCAGCTCCCGATTAAGCTTGCTGGGTTTGGTCCTGGCGAGCAACGACCACAAAAGGGCTTGTGCCTGCTGCTGAGGGATATCGGTGAGGGACCAGCGCCGGATCACGTTCTGTAAAATCTCGGCGTGGGGCCCCTTCCATGGCCCGATGGCATAACCCATTCCTGGAGAAGGGCCATAGGTGTAGCCTCTGAGGCAGAAACTCTTCAGTTCTATCGAATAGGCGCCAGGCTGAACGTTCCAAATGCCCTCCGCGTTCCGATTTCCGTTCGTGAGAACGGTCGGTTGAAAGGGAGCCCAGCCATCTAAATGAGGCACTCCTTGCCAGGCATCTTCCAGACGAGTCGTGAGGGGCTTTTCCTTCTTGAAAAGGAGGTCTTCCAGCCCTGGCAGATTTATGTCTGGCAAGTCTCCTCCCCCTGGAAGTCTCAGCTGAGCCATTGTGGAAGCGCTCAAGACAGTAACCACCGCTAAAGCCACTGGTTTCATGATCCCAGTATAGTGCAAGACACCACCGGAATCCAAAACCAGCAAGGATCCCCATAGCTGAGACCACAAAATCAAATACTGAGTCCGCGCACCAAATCATTCTGTAGAATGGGCGAACTCTGCCCCAAAAACCTTCACATGAAGGGATAGCAAATTTGCGAGGTCTTATCGCTCATCTTGGTCGTCGATGTACTCGCTCGGATCCATTGGTGCCATATAGTCCCGGCGGCCAAAGAGCTGCTCCATTTGGATCGGATCCATCGTGACCTGGCGGGGTCGGGGGCCATCTCGCCGCCCGACAATCCCTCGCTCCTCCATCATGTCGAGCAGCCGCGAGGCCCTCTGAAAGCCGATTGAGAATTTGCGTTGAAGCATCGAGGTGGACGCCTCACCCCGCTCAACTACAAAACGAACTGCATCTTCCCAGAAGGGATCATCCTCCTGTTCCCTCATCTCTGCTTCCCGCTCTTCGACAGCGATCTGAACCGGATTCAAAACGTAGTGAGGCTTTTCTTGTTCGCGCCAAAAATCACAGACGTCCTCGATTTCTTTTTCGCTAATGTAGCAACCTTGAATTCGAACTGGTTTGAGGGCGTCAATGGGCAGGAAGAGCATGTCGCCCTTGCCGATCAGTTTGTCTGCGCCTGCCTGATCCAAGATCGTGCGCGAGTCGATCTGGCTTGACACAGCGAAGGCAATTCGACTGGAGATATTGTTCTTAATCGTTCCAGTGATGACATCCACCGAGGGGCGCTGGGTGGCGATAACCAGGTGGATTCCTGTCGCGCGGGCCAGCTGAGCCAAACGACAGATTGAGGTCTCGACTTCGGCAGCAGCCTGGATCATGAGGTCAGCGAGCTCATCGATGATGACGACGATGTAGGGCAGCTTGTCCTGGAAGCTCGCCTTCTGGTTCCAGCCATCGATATTGCGAACCCCTGCCTCGCTGAATCGATCGTAACGTCGATCCATTTCGCGTACCACAGCCCGCAGAACGCCGGGAGCTTCCTTCACGTCCTTCACCACTGGGCACATGAGGTGAGGGAGCCCTTCAAAAAAGGCCATCTCAACTCGTTTCGGGTCGATCATCACAAGGCGCAATTCCTTGGGAGTCATCTTCAGGATCAGACTCATCACGAGAGCCGAAAGGCAGATCGACTTTCCGCTATTCGTTGCGCCACCTACCAAGAGGTGAGGCATTCTGGTGAGGTCTGTGTATTTGCAGGTTCCGCTGACATCCTTGCCAAGGGCGATCGTGAGCTTCTGCGACTTATCGTGAAACTCCAGGCTCTCCACCATCTCGCGCAGAGAAACCATGGCACGGGTTCCGGTCGGAACCTCAACCCCGATCGCATTCTTCCCAGGAATCGGGGCTTCAACTCGGACATGGCTGGCAGCCAGGTTCATGGCGATGTTGTCGGCAAGAGCCGTGATACGCCCGACGCGAATTCCTGGACCAAGCTGAACCTCGTACCGGGTGATCGTAGGGCCATTTGCCACCTCGACAACATTTGCCTCGATCCCAAACTGCTCTAAGGTGTTCTCCAGAGTAGCGATGTTTCGTTGGACTTCCTTGGGATCCCTCTTTGCCCTCGCTTGGGGTTCCACCAACAAATTCAGAGGAGGCAAGCTGTAGCCTTCTTTTGGTTCACTGACCGTTGTGTCCAAGCTCACAGTTTGTTGGGAGGATTGAGTGGCTGGGGAGAGAGTGAACGGCTTCTTCACTTTGCCAGCAGGTGCAGTGGACTGAGAGTCTGGCAACGCCTCGTCATCGTCGTCTGAATCCCCCAAGGGGCTTCGGTGGCCATTTTCCAGCACTTTGACCGCTGCTTTTCGCCGCAGGTCCGCATCTGCCTCTGTCGCAAGACCTTGCGTTGAGTGCTTGTTCGTTTTCTCCCGTATTTTGCCAGCCGTATCTCGAATGGCAGCAACGGGGCGTTGAGCCTGCCTTTTGAGGCTTGCCATCCACTCACGAACCGGCTGATCTAAACACAGAACGATCCCGACCAAGAGGAGCGCTGCGATTCCCACCGGCGTGACAACTCCCAAAAGGCTGGTGAGAGCCCATCCCGCGATGGCCCCAAGGTAGCCACCAGAGCCAGTAATCACGGCAGGGTCAAAGAAGTCGCCTGATGGAGATGAGCGTGCAAAGAGAGCCAGAGCCCCGATGAAGATGAGGGCAGATCCCCACGCAACGCGAGAAACCCCAACCACACTCTTCCCGGCCAGAATCGCCCAGCCGGCAAAGAGAAGGAGAGCCCCCACCACCCAGGCCCCTTTGCCAAAAAGGATTTGAAAAAAGTTGACGAGAGAGTTTCCGAGCAAGCCGCCATTCCCCAGAGCGAGTACGGCGAGGAGAATGACACCAGTAGCAATAGTGATGATCCCCACAACATCTGGCAGGTGATGGGGACGTTCGGGAGTCACGGCAGCACGGCTCCGTCGAACCGGCACCCGCGTCTCGTCCTGAGAGTCTTTGAGCCTGGGCCCTTCCTTGGGCATAGGCTTATTATAGCATTACCTTAGCTTCTGACCCTGATGGAATCCTGGTTTTCTGATTCTCACCCTGGTTATCCTGTAAGCTCCTGGCTACACAGCTATGTCACTGACAATTGGAATCGATCTCGGCGGCAACTCAATCAACGTGACGGCACTCGAAGACGGCGAGTGGCTGATCAACGAGATGGTCGAAATTCCGGCCCACGTCACCCAGGGGCCAGAGATTTGTCTGGATCAGCTCCAAAAGGGCTTTGAGCTTGCTCTCGAAAAGTCGGGGAAATCGAAGACGGAAGTCCTTGCCGTTGGGCTTGATACGCCAGGCCCAGCCAGTGCCGATGGTGTAATTAGCAGCAAGGGAACGACAAATTTTCGCCACGATGGATTTAGGAGCTTCAACATTCGCTCTGCCTTATCTGAAAAGCTTGGCCTGCCGGTCAGCTACCTAAACGACGGAAATGCTGCCGCTCTCTACGCCCATTACGCAAACCTTGAGTCCCCGGAGAAGAAGACGAGCGTATCGCTCATCATCGGGACGGGACTGGGAGGCGGCATTGTGGCGAATGGTCAAATCCTGCGAGGCAGAGTCGGTTTTGCGGCGGAACTTGGCCACGTTTACCTGCCCTACAACTGGAACCCAGAAGGGTGGTTCCCAACCCGCTGCAATTGCGGAAAGATCGCTGACTTAGAATCGGTCGCAAGTCTGACCGCTATCGAACTAAACCTTTTGCCGAAATATCTGCCCCAATATCCGGATCACGAACTCCACGGCTACGATAAAAAAACTGCGGCAAAGAAGCTGAGGAGCCTTGCTGAACAGGGAGACGAAATGGCACTCAAGATCTTTCGAGTTCAGACCTACGCCCTGGCAGGCCACATCGATCAGATGGTAGACACCCTCGACCCAGACGCGATCTTCATCGGTGGGGGAGGAGTCGAGGCCACAGACGAGTTTCGAGCGTGGTATCTAAAGGGGATTCAGGCTGCCCTGAACCTTCGAGAAGAACAGGCCGATCTGCCAATCGTGATCATCCCAGACGGTGACATGGCGGGGGCAAGGGGTGCAGCGGTTTTTGCCAGACAAACCTTCGGCTAGGATTGAATGGATTCATTCAGTATCATGAGAGAACGAAAGACCTGAGCGCTTGACCATGAGTGAAATCCAGCAAAACCCTCCTTCTGTCTCTCCTGCCTCCAAGGACTACGACCAAAAGTCAAGATGGCTTTGGGCGATCCCGCTTCTGGTTTTCGTTTTTGCTGGCTTGGCTTACGTCATCACAGAATCAGCCAAGGCTGGTGAGAAGAAGAGCGACAAGGGCCACGCCTCGAGTAGCCATAGTTCGGATTTCCAGGCTGTCGCCATCGCTCCCAAGAAAAAGGGTCTCGCATCTCCCGCCGCGCTAGATCTGGCCGCAGGTAGGCCAGGCGAAACGAGCGCCCGGAGGAGCGAAGAGCCAACCAAATCCCCAGCCCAAGAGACAAATGCGGATTTGCCTGGTGGGGCAAACATCACCTTCAACGCCAATGGCATCGAAGGCCAGTTGATCGCCTTTATCCGAGACGAGAACAAGCCAGTCGATCGAACCACCTGGTTTACCTTTGACTCCCTCGAGTTTGAGAGTGGAAGGGCCACGATTCGGCCATCGAGTCAAAAGCAGCTCGAAAACATCGCAACCATATTGCGGGCCTTCCCAGACGTGAAACTCAAAATCGGCGGCTACACAGACAATACGGGAAATGCCGAGACAAACCAAAAACTCTCAACGGATCGAGCCAATGCCACCCGCGACGCCCTGATCACACTCGGAATCGATGGCACAAGGCTTGAGGCAGAGGGCTACGGCCCCCAATTCCCAAAAGCGGATAACGCCACCGAGGAAGGGCGTCAGAAGAATCGCAGGATTGACGTGCGCGTCACAGCGAAGTAGTCTTTGCCGAATCGGTGGTTGCCGGATCAACTTAGCGATCCAGGCGGAACTTCTCGATGATCTCGATCGCTGTTTCTTTTGGGAGCCAGCCCCTTACATCCACCGCTTTGTTTTCGAGCTGCTTATAGACTTCGAAGAAGTGGACGATCTCATCGAGCGTGTGGGGGTTGACCTCATGCATTCCTGCTCGATTCCCAAAGCGAGGATCTTTAGCAGCAACGCACAGGAGTTTCTCGTCTCTGAGCCCGCCATCCACCATCTCCAGAACTCCGATTGGTTTCGCTTCGACCACTACCCCGGGAAAGGTCGGGTGTGAGCACAGGACGAGACAATCGACTGGGTCGCCATCCAGGTACTTGGTCGAAGGAATAAAGCCATAGTCCCACGGGTAGAAGAGGGGGGAAAAGAGCACGCGATCTAGTCTCATTGCTCCCAGTTCAGGGTCGTACTCGTACTTATTCGTACTGTGTTTTGGGATTTCGATCACCACATTCACAGAATGAGGAGCATTGACTCCCACGGGGAGGTTGATCAAAGACATCGCAGGGATATTACTCCCCCTGGCCCGCTTACCTCTGGTGCCAATCGTGGCGAGGTCTGAACATTCATTGATTGAATGGGGAGCGAATTTTCCCCATATTTTTAGGAAGATTTACCCTGTTTAGGCCGAACCTTTTACAAACCGAGCACGTAGTACGCGCTATGCCTACCGATGGGGGTTGGATGGGATTCTAGGATGCAAACAGGAAAAATACATGTGGGACGAGTTTCAGTTGTGTCGTTGCTTGCAGCGACAGCAATCATCGTGTGGGCGAGATCTGTCGGGAACCAACCTTTAGTTACGGTTGAGCCGGTAGAGGTTGACACCATCCGTCAAACCCTTGGCCCCAAGCTCACAATCGCTGATGAACAACCGCAGGCAGGCGAGAATGGTTGGGCTGTCTTGGCCTCTGGGCCTAGTTTTACGCTCCGTGGATCGCGTGCAACGTTCTTGGCAGACAGTGCTCCAATCGCCCAGATCATAGATCAGGCCATTGCAAAGCCTACGTGGCACAGGAGCGTAGATCAGCCAGGAAAGGATCCGCGGGCTGCGCGATCCCTGGCAAAAACCTACACGAGAGTGCTCCAGGCCCGCCTCGAAACTGTCGTCCGCCAAGGCGATATGCAGGCTGTCTATGATGAGGCAAGCCGCATCGCTGGTCTCACGGATCAGATGTTAGCCTCAGCCAGAACCTTGCCAGAATGGATGGATGGCGTCATCGCCACTCGGCAATATGCCAACACACTTGCGGAAATGGCAGCCACGCAGCAACTTTCTGCAGAAGACAGCCAAAAACTCTTGCGCTTGGTCGAAGCCCGTGTATCGCTGAGACAGACTCTCGCAGATACGGTTCGAAGAGAGCTTGATGATCGCTTCGTGACACGTGGCCTCGCCCAGGGTTTCCCAGCAAAGATGCCGATCAATGCTGCTCTCGACGGTGAAGCCATTGATCCTACGGATCACCCTGAGGAAGAGTTTTGGAGACCCCTTCTCGCAGGACATCCCGAGCCCTTGAACGTCGCTGAGACACTTGACCTTGCGCGAAGCACCTACACGCGGCTCGTTGATGCTCTGACGAAAGACTACTTTGCAATTGAAAAGGCACTCGCCGAAATCCCGGAACTGATCGGACCATTTCCGGCAGAGGTCTTCTCGGTGGATGGACAAACCACGGACAAGCAAAAGAGTGCTATCCGAGAAAAGCTCTCCAAGATTAAGAATCCCTACGGCAAGTACCTCGTCCTCTCTTTCCTGCCGAACTATGGGAAGATTTCCGATCCAGGTTTTCGGGCTGAAGCAACTCTGACCGGGGCGAAGACTCTCTTGGCCGTCAGGCTGTATCAGGCGCGATTCAACCAGATTCCGAAAGGACTCGACGACCTGCAGTCATCGGGAATCCTGAAAGCGATTCCCATCGACCCCTACACAAGAAAGCCTCTTGCTTTTAACCGGACGACTCGTGTCATTCGGATCGAGCACCCAACGATCTCTCGGCCGCAAATGTGGACTCTGAACTGATCGCCCATCTCCCAGCCAAGTAGCCGGAACTCATTCGCGAGTTGCCCAGCCCCTTCCCCCCAGGATTTTTACTGGTTGGAAGGGGCTCACTGCAACTGCCCCCCTGGGATTTAGTTGATGGCATGCCAATGATCCATGGTGTGAAGCTTGCGATCGCTGTCCTTTGTTGCCTGGGTCTGGCCTGTTCGAGCCTTGGCCAGGTTTCCCGTGCTGAGGACAGGCCAACGCGCAAGAGTGAGTCTGCAAGGGCTCTCACGATTCCCGAGCCTGAGGCTTTGACTCCGAGCAAGGAGTGGCGAAAGCCACTTGAACAAGGTTCACCACCCTCGCAGAGAGATCCTGCGCGCGTCGGCAGATCCAGTGTCGCCATTAAGCCTGTCTCGGATTCTGACTTGATGGCTCTGGCACAGGTCGAAGATCGTCCGAACCTGGTTGCGCCTGTCCTTTTTGGCCTTGCTGCTCTCGGCATCGGGCTTGGATCGATGTTTGCCTTACGTCGCTGGGCAGACCGACAAATCACTCCCGGCAGAAGGTTTCAATAACTTCGCTCCAGCATTTTGTCGGTGAAGAAACAGAGGTACGCCTCCCGATAATGAACCTTAGGACTGGCCCCAAACACAGGGTCAGAATCGGTTGGAAAAGATGGCCTTACGGCAAGTTGCTGGTAGAAGGAAAGGAACAAAGGCGTTTTCGCTCCTCGAAGCGATGATCGGGTGCTTCATCGCTCTCGCGTGCTGTCTGATCGTTTCTGGTGCAATGCCGATCGCGAACGGCTCCCGTTCGAAGGCAGAAAAGGCAAATATTGCCCTTGCACTGGCACAAAAGCAGATCGAAAAAGCCAAGTCGCTTGGGTTCCCGAACGCGACCGCGGCGCGAGCCTTTGACAACGGAATGCTCGACTCCCTGACGGTCGTCGATCTCCATAGCGCAATGCTTTTTGGAACAGCGAGCTATCCAGCTTATGAGTCTACATGGGTCGATGACCCTCAGGTGGATTCGGCGGGAAAGCTCCTTCCCTATGGACGCTCGTTTCTAACCTTTAGCGAGATTAACCCAAACCTCAGAGCGGTTGAAGTTATCGTCTTTTGGCAAGAGGGGAGCACCACCAGATTTGTAAAGCTCGGGGCCTTACTGGCAAACTTATGATCAAAAAACCTTGCTCAAAGTTAAAGAAAGGACACACTCTCATCGAGATGCTCGCGGCAGGGGGGACAGCCGTCCTTGTGATTTATGCTGCCAGCACAGCTATGCTCACGAGTGCAGCATCTTGGAAGAAAGGCAGTGCCTGGGTCGTGACCGAAGGGGACAGTGATCTCGCCACCCGTAAAGTGGCAAGTCTTCTGCGTTCGTCCCTGAGTGTTGTGCTGGATGCGGACGGACAGGGCCTCACCTATCGCCTCCCTCAGACAGATGCCAGTGGCGGATACACTCTGCCTCTCACCTGGGACGGAGTAAATCGCAGAATTCAACTCTCGGGAACCGATCTTTTGCTCATTGAGGGAGCTGCGACCAGGGTTTTGGCTCGCAATGTCATGAGTCGCGATCCTTACCTGGCTGCCGGTAGTGGGAAGACTTTCCACACAGGGGTCAGCCTCCCGACCATGGTGAGTGGGTCGCCGGCCTACAAGATCTTTGAGTCACACGGGGGGAGTGGAAAACAATTTTACGTGACCCTTGTCACAGCCACTCGCTCGAGCGGTCAGGATGCGATCTTTGGCCGCAAGAGGCTGCTGATCGAGCTCCGAAACCACACTGGACAGTCGGATGCAGGACTCGAGGATCCCGGCCCCTGGGTAGATGATTGGGTTTATGTTCCCCCACCTCCCCCTCCTCCGCCAACGCATGAGGAACCGCCTCCGCCTCCACCACCACCTCCTCCTCCACCACCGGTGATTCCACCTGAACCACCGCCACCGCCACCACCGCCTCCGCCGCCACCCCCGCCACCGCCGAGGAGACCAGTTTCAGCGTTTTAGTTTGAGTCCACCCTAGGGAAATCACCCCTGGGGGAACTCCCAGACCATGGTGCCCTGAACCAGTGAAAAAGAACGTACTCCAAAGAAAGAGGATCCCCAAGAGGAAGGCATTCACTCTCGTCATGTCGATGGGAGTGATGGGCTTAGTGATTTTGTCCGTGACATCGTTCATTGACCAATCCACTTCTGCGATCCGCCAGGCAAGACACAGCAACGCAGAGGCGCGAGCAATGCAACTGTGTGAGTCTGGCTACCAGCATCTCATGCACGTTCACTACGGGAACTTCGCTGCCAGTCAGAGCCTGACCACAATCGATAGTGCCTTCTTTGGAGCAAGCCCGACGTCGCCAAGGGGCACAGTCGCTGGCATGATGGATGACGTTGGCAACTACTCCACCGGAGTGATTGGGATCGTCACTCCCCCAAGCCAACAAAACGCCAGGATTGTCACGATTCGAACCGTTGGTTGGATCGACCAGGATAAGAGCGGCACCTTGAACTCTGGCGATCCCCAAAAGACGATTGACTATGTTGTCAAAATCGAACTCGCTCGATCACAAGTGTTCGACTATGCCAGGTTCATCAACAATTACTCCTGGGTGAAGGGGTTTAACCGATGGAACATGATTGTGAATGGCGACTGGCGCGTGAATGGAGACTTTGACATTCTGAATGGAGAGCTGACTCTGAACGGGTCGCTTTACGCGGCTCCCAATACAGACTTGGATCCCCCCTCTGCCGGAACGATCAGTAGCTACCCCTGGAAAGACGACAACTGGAACTACAACAGCAAAGTGACAGGGGCTTCGTACGGTTCTCGCATGAGGCAGCAGTATGATCCTGCCATCCACGGTGCCTACGGCACTCCCGAGTTCGAACGGTGGCGCGATCTTTTGTTCTTTACCGAGGCGACCGTGGTCAATGGTCGCACTTTCGGAGCGGTCTTAGGGGACTCCAATGGCGTAAAGGGTCGTATCACTCAGTGGGATCGGGTCAGCCACCGCGTTCTTGACACTGCTTCTACTTCGAAAATCGAAATGCCAGATCTTCGAGACTTTGGCTCTCCGACCGATCCAGCCAATGAGGCTGGCCAACAGTTTGCCAAGAGCAAAGCCTGGCGGAATGAAAAGGCAACTTTCCTGGATGGGACACCGAACCCAAACTACAGTGGAAGTCCGACCAGTGCGAACGAGTTCCTGTCCCCTGGAGTTCCCAATCCAAACTATTCCGGTGCCTTTGTTGACGTATGGGACACCACCACAAACCAGTACCGGCGCGTTTCGAGCAATGGAGTCGTTCCCAATAGTGCCTTGCTCGTTGGTACGTCTAGTCATCCGATTCGTGTGCACGGACCAGTGACGATTGAAGGAGATGTCGCCATTGCGGGAGTTGTCGAAGGCCAGGGCACGCTCTACACCACCAGAACCGTCCACATTCTTGCCGACGTGACTTACAAAAACGCCCCTGACTTCAGGGGGAACAACATCGACGCCATCGAGGCCCAGGGTGAAAGAGCCGATGCCCTTGGTCTTTGCGCAAGGGGGTCCGTGATGGTTGGAAAGTCAACCGACTTTGATCCAGACACGATCAATCATATGAAGCCACCCTTCACCAAGGCGAGGAAACTACCAGATGGCACAATTCTTCCTGCTTTTGATGGGAGCGACCTCGATGGGTATGGAATAAGAAAGTATGAGTCGTTGCTCCAACACGACCCAGCGACCGCAGCAACCTATGCCGCCCTTGCAGCAAACGGAGTGAGCAGAATTGATGGCGTCGTCTACACCAACAACATGTTTGGGGGTGAAGTCGGTTGGGACTACAACGGATTCACTGTGAATGGAAGCGTTATCGCCAAAGACGAAGCAATCACTGCCTGGAGTCACCCAGTCATCATGAACTACGACCAGCGAATTCGCGACCGTGGAACCGGGGGTCCGCTCATCGATATTGAGCTTCCGAGAGGCCCTCGCTTTTCGAAGCGGCTCTGGCAAGACCGAGGATTCCGAATAACACCATGAAAAAACTTTTTGCGTGCATCTCAGTCCTGGCACTCGCCTGCCTCAGCTTTGCTCCCATCGAAGACAGACCAACAGGGGCGAAGTTTCACGGAGAGCTTTCTGAGCAACAGCTTCAGCAGATGCAAGGATCCAGTGACGCGACTGTGGCCCCTGCGAGTGGAGTCCAGATTCAACCAGAAAAGCTTGAAACCGAGGTAAAGCAAGAAGAGAGCAAGGCACAAGGCGAGAAAGCCGTCGCGCAGAAGGCAGATCCGACCGCCAGTGCTGCCTCAACGGTGGCACAAGTCGGCAAAGAGCTTGAATCAAAGGACAAACCGTCGACTTGGCCTGTCATCCTAGGAGCCTTCGTTTTGACACTTGGCATCATGGGAGCTTTCGCCTTTAAGGTCTATGCCAACAAGGTCGTTCCCGAGCCAAGACGCTACCGCAAGCCAAAGCCCTGAGGGTTTTCACCTCTTCGCGCCAATCTGACCGACTGGGATCGGGGCGAGGGTCTTCGGACGCTTTGCGAGGGCCTCTGCCAAAGAAATCCTGGTCGGAAGAACGACGTTGCCTTCCATTTTCGCGTCCTTTTCTGTGAGTCCGTTATGGAGTGCGAGCCACTTCCCTCCCGCAGAAACGTTGTGTGAAATCTCGTTCCCGGCAGGGTAGGTGAGGTCTTCCTTCGCCAGGAGGGCCGCTGCCAGAGCGGGATAGCGTTCTTTCCAAGGTGACTCGAGCACTGGGAGCTCGCGAATGTCTCTGTGGTAGTCCCACTCCTGGCGGAAGTGCCTCTCGGCCCAACCCCTGGCCCTGGCATCAAACTCAATCGCAGGGTCTGAGTCCAGGAAGATATTGCCAATGACACGGTTGTCACGGCCTCCGCCAATCAAGACACTGCGAGCTTTGGCTTCGAAGATGTTCCCTTCGATAGAGATTCCTGCCTGACAATCGTCCAGATAAACTGCCACAACCATGTGCCAGTTGCCTTCGGTTGTGACACGCAGCTCGAAGTCGCGAAAATGATTCCAGCGAATCATGGTGCCCCGAGTCGTAAAGTTGCGCCCGATGTAAAAAGCCCCTGCGTCTGAAGTTTCTTTGCAAACTCGCTGAACTAGGTTTTTCTCAAACAAGTGATCGTTTCCGCCAAAGAGAATTGCCGTATGGGGCAGATCCTGGAGGGTGCATCCCCGCACGATCTGTCCGACACCATTCACCAGAACAGCAGGGTTGTAGGTGCGATTCCATCGGGAAACTTTCTCGATGACGCAGTTTTCAATCAGATGGTTGCTGGGAGTCAAAGTGCGCCGATCCCCCCCGGAGACATCAACTCCAGACTGGCCAGCCCCTTTGACCTGACACCCGACAATCTGAACATTCTTGCCCCCCTTGATCGAAACTCCCATCATGCCGGAGTTTAGGACGACACTATCACGAAGGGACGAATCGGTGGCTTCGAGAAACGAGACTCCCACTCCCCTTGTTCCAACAAAGCGCAGATTTCGGATCGTTACATTGTTGGCCCCTTGAACGAGCACAACCGGGTCGCTGCTCAGGCTAATCTCAGCCCTTACGTTTCCGGTTGGCAGAATCGCGTAGACTTCTCTTCTCGAACGATCCATCCAATACTCTCCCACTTGATCCAGTTCTTCCAGAACGTGTAAGAAGAAAAACCTTCGAGACTTTGCAATGCCAAACTCTTGGATTGGTTGCGATGGCTCACCGGAAAAGGCCAGAACTCTCGACTGAGGGTCGTAGGATGCTACTGGCTCGTATGAGTCGGCCCAATCAAACTGCCAGTAACCATAAGTCCAGACGTCACTGAGGTTCTCCCATTTAGAAGGCCGGTCGTTTGGGACGGTGATTTTGCCGTTCGCTGCTTCTGCCGTCAGGAGCCACCCCTCCTTTTCGAATGATCCAGTGCCTGTCACGTTTGGGTAGCGGGCTGGCTGGGAAGGGACATCGTTCAGGCTGAGTTCCGCATGAGCGAGCGAAGTCGTGTTCCCAAAGCCCCGCTTGGAAAAGCCTGGTAGTTCCCCGTCTCCTGGCACAGTTGCGACTCGAACCCTGGTTCGAACCGATTCCGGGAGTCGGTTCAGTATCTCTGGACGCGTGACAGGACGCCAATTCTTGAGACTTACCCCGACGTTCAGGGTTGCTCCCTCCTCACCCACAAGCTCGACATCTGACCGGTTTATTTGCAGGCCGTTGTCGAGAACATGCTCACCACGGCGAAAGAGGATTCGAACCTTGCCCTCTCCGTCACGATTCGAGATCTGTTCGTCGACCCGAGCGCGGAGACTTTGACTCATCTTCCCTGGCGGAACGACGATTTGGATCTCGCGAGGCTGCGACGCAAGAGCGGAGACACAGACAAGGGCAACATTGACCATGGTTTCAGTGTAAGGGAAACTTGGCCTCTGGCGAGTCTTGAAGCTGAGTCGTACAGAAGAACACCGAACGATTCTGTAGGCCTGTGAGCCAGGCCCCTCACCCTAAGTCCTTTGACCAGGAGAGGAGAAGGGACTTTCTTGGCCTCAAACGTTCATCACGGTTCGTCAATTAAAGAGCAAGTCAGAGGGCCCCTCCCTCCAGTATTTATTCGGGTGAGAGGGATGGTGGGTGGCAAATTCCGACCAAAAAACCTCTCTCCAGCTTCTTAAGGAGAGGGTCTAAGATTCCTGCCGGAGCAAGGACAGCTGGAGCGATTCTAACCGCTCTGCTAAATTCCAAGGGCCAAAACCTATTCGCCAGCGGGAGCTTCTTGGGTTGCCTCGACTGCGGGAGCTTCTGCTTCTTTCTTCTTCTTGGCAGGGGCCTTCTTCGGCTTTTCAGCAGCTTCTGGCTTCACGGCAGGAGCCTTCTTGGCAGGGGCTGGCTTAGGGGCCTTCTTGATTCCGGCTTTTGATTCGGCAATCGCTTCCTTGATCAACTCCTTGACTCTCTTTTCCTTTCGGCGGCGGCGGTTGCGCAGTTCCTTATTTCTAACTCTCATATTTCACCTGATCCGCCTGGAGCGGGGGTTTGGCCCAAGAAAGATACCCTGTCTTCACCCCTGGCAAGCTGGGACCGACAGAAAACCTTCAGGTCGTTGCAAACTTTCCGAGGCTCACTTCCATTCTTTGAATCGCGCGACGGGCCAGATCTGGTCGCCCGGCGTTGCTGTAGAGAGAGATCGCCTTTTCCCAGGCTCTTCTCATGTGGCGCGGGCGGGCGCTTAAGAAAAGCTGGCCTTGGGGCAAGTTTGGTTCAACCACAGTCTGGGCGTGTTGATCAATCGTCTTCTCCAAAAGCTCAGCGAGCTGAACCTCTTTTCCCTTCCCTTCGGCTGCAGGAATGATCTCATAGAGAGTCGCCATGAGAATCGGGGCTTTGTCTTTGACCCCGACGTCAAACACAGACTCAACTGTTTTAATCGCCTGGTCGATTTTACCGAGTTCCGCATAAACCCTGGCCAGTTGCAGGGAGTCGTTGACCCTTCGATCTGGGTTAGGGGCTGCCTTAACAGCAATCTCATAGAGCTCCGCTGATTTTTCCCACTCGCGGGCAACTTTGAGCACATCTGCATAGCGCCAAGCTTTGGTGGGAGAAACGTTGGCAAAATTGAGGTGTTCCGTGAAACTCTTCGCGTAGTTCACGATGAATTCATCTCGCTGCTCTGGTGTGATCTGGCCACGGTTCAGACGCTCTTCCAAGGCAACATAGGCCTGCTGAATGTTTCTTTGGGCCGTCGAGACATCCATCGCTGGCCCCTTTGCATTGGGGTCAGGGAAGTCGCTTCGACACCCGATCAGAGCCAGGGAGCCGAGACAGGTCAGGACCAACAAGGCCCTAGAAAGAAGGGGTTTCAAAGCGTTCATTGCTAAAGCGGGGATCTCGATAGACTTCGTTCCCACAGTATGTGAGAACGGCTTTTCCTTGGAAATTGATCCCATGGAAGGGCGAATTCTTCCCTTTCGAAAATGTTCTTTGCACATCGTATGTCCATTCGACATGGGGATCGATCAAGGTGACTTGAGCGACGGGGGTGCCTCCTGGCTTGAGGGTGCCTGCGTCGAGGCGCAGAATCTCTGCTGGTCTTGTACTCAGTTTTCTGACCGTTTCGAGAGGCGAAAGGATCCCTTTATCGGTCAGAGCGGTCAAGGTGGCAGCGACGGCACTTTCCAATCCAGCCATGCCAAAGGGGGCTTGGTCAAACGGAACCTCGACCTCAAAGGGGGCATAGGGGGAGTGGTCGCTGGCGATACAGTCGATCGTCCCATCTTGCAGGGCTTGGAGGATAATGTCGATATCCACCTCGGTCCGGAGGGGCGGGGTGGTTTTGAAATTCGGATCAAACTCTCCCACTGCTTCATCGGTGAAGAAGAAGTGATGGGGACACACCTCGCAGGTCACGGGAGCCCCAAGGTGTTTGAATTGTCGCACCATCTCGACCCCGCCCCACGTGCTGACGCGCAAAATGTGGATGTCACAGCCAGTGTTCATGGCGAGAACGCAATTTCTCATTACCATGATCTCTTCAGCGCTGCGTGGCATCCCTTTCAGCCCGAGCATCGCGGCAGTTGCTCCGTCGTTCATGCTCGTTCCAGCACTCAGGGCAGTATCCTCGCAGTGAACCAAGACGGGAAGATCAAGCTGGTGACAAAACTCCATCGCTCTGGCCATCACCAGGGAGTTCTGAGTCGGGTTGCCGTCGTCACTCGCAGCGACGATTCCCGCTCGTTTGAGCGAAGAGAGATCCGCCACCGTTTGGCCTTGGTTTTTGTGGGTGAGGGCTCCGACTGGTGAGACAAAAATACCTCCTGCATCTGGCGAGGCTGCTTTATCTAAGATGAAGTCGATCAGCGCCGAGTTATCCAAGGGCGGGGTGGTATTGGGCATGCAACAGATATTGGTAAAGCCACCTGCCGCTGCTGCCTGTGTTCCCGTTTTGATTGTCTCGCGTTTTTCCTGGCCAGGCTCCCTGAGGTGGACGTGCATATCCACCAGCCCGGGGGTAATCCAGAGGCCATTGCAACTGTAGATCTCATCCAGGCCTCGTTCATCGACTTCCGGCCCGATCTCTACAACCTGACCATCTTCGACCATCACTGATCCAAAGATATCGAGTTCTTGGCTTGGGTCGAGGATTCGTCCCCCTTTGAACAATGTTTTCATGCTAATACCTCAACCTGATCCGATTCGAAAATCCACTGCATGGCTGCCATCCTCACAAAGATTCCGTTTGTGACCTGGTCCAAGATGGCACTTTGCGGACCATCTGCGGTGAAGTCATCAATTTCAACCCCTCGGTTAAGGGGGCCAGGGTGCATCACGATCGCCTCGCTGGCAGCTGCTCTGATGGTGGTTCGATTCACCTGGTAAAGCCTTGTGTACTCTCCGACAGAGCTGAGCATCCCGTCTTCCATCCGTTCTCGCTGAAGCCGGAGGCACATTACAACATCTGCCCCAGCCAGGCCAGAGCGAAGGTCGAGGTGAGTCGAGGCTGGCAGAAACGAGCTGTGGGTAGGAACGAGAGTTCTAGGGCCGATGAAGCGGACTTCGTTCCCCAATTTGCTCAGGAGCCAAGCGTTGCTCCGCGCGACCCGGCTGTGATTCACGTCCCCCACGATGGCGATTTTTAGCCCGGTTAAGGTTCCTTTTCGCTCCAATATCGTTAAGGCATCACCCAGAGCTTGGGTGGGGTGTTCATGAAGGCCATCTCCCGCGTTGATGACTGGGCCTCCGAAGTATTCAGCCGCGAGGTTCGCTGCCCCGCTGGAGCTGTGGCGAATGACCAAGGCTTCGAGCCTTTCATGCTTCAAAGTGAGGATCGTGTCTTTGAGAGTCTCTCCTTTGCTGAGTGAACTTCCAGACCCGCTAAAGTTCACAGTCGTGTAGCCCAAGTAATTCGCTGCTTGCTCGAAGCTGACTCTTGTCCGAGTCGAGTTCTCAAAAAAGAGGAGTCCGATCGTTCTTCTTCTGGCTCTAGGTGCCCAACCATTCGTGAGAACTTCCCTCTTGAGATCGCCAGCTATATCAACGAGTTGCTGGATGACCCCCTTATCCAAGGTTCTGATTGCGAGGACGTTTTTTCCGTTCATGGTCTGGCCGCCTCGCTTGGGTCACCCGAAATGAGGAGAACTGAGTCTTCGCCATCAAATTCTTTGACCTTGACTTCAATTCGATCGGATTTCTCGGTGGTTATGACTCTCCCGACATAGTCTGGCTGGATGGGAAGTTCGCGGTGTCCCCGATCGATGAGAACTGCCAGTTGAACACTTTCTGGTCGGCCGAATCGCAGGAGAGCGTCCAACGAGGCTCGAATCGTTCTTCCCGTGAAGATGACTTCATCAACCACGATCACCCGTTTGCCTGTGATTTGGAAAGGGATTTCGCTCTGGTCGCTCGTGACTTCAGGCTTATCATCTCGGCTGGCTCTGGCATCGAGTTTGCCGCAGGGAACCGTGATCCCCTCGCTTTGAGTCATCAGGAAAGCGAGCCTCTTGGCGACAGGGTAGCCCCGCCTCATGACTCCTACGACGACCAGATGCTCGGCTCCCCGATTCGCATCGAGAACTTCGTGAGCCATTCTGCCAAGAGTCCGGCGCATCGCTTCTGAATCCAAGAGGACATAGCCCATAGGGTGGATTATGGCAAGAGTCGGGAGGTGGTTTCTCGACATTGTCATTTTTGCCATGAGAGGATGTCTTGCGACGTGGCTGGCCTGGATGGTCTTCTGTGGCAGGATGCAGGGGGTAAGCAGCCTATCGGCTGTAAGATGTGTGCAAGATATGCCACTAAGCACGTTGATCCGCGGTTAAATATCGTCTAGTCAGCTTAGAACAATAGTCATCAAGTGAAATGACTCGGTCTTGCCTGACTTAACTGTTTTGGGGGCCACGCCTTACGCGTTTTGGTGCAAACTTGCGGGTTTGTTCCGTAACAAGGTAGTCTCAAGGAGTCATGATATGTGGATCGATGGTTGCACTCATGCTTCTTTCTCCTTTTCGAGGCTATCATCCATCATTTCACCCGAGCCTCGGGGGGAATATATCGGCTGCAGGTCAAGCGTCAGTAGAAACGGCTGATGGAATCAAATATACGGAATCCCTTCCCGGTTTTCTCACTGATTTTACTTGGGGTGACGAGGAGATACCTGCCTCCTTACAAAGTCTTCCTGAGTTAAGAAGCCTGGCAGATGCAATCGTTCTCACCATGAGGGAAGCAGGGATCGTTGGTTGTTCTGTAGGGATAGTCGATACTGATACAGGTCGCCTTGTTTTTCAGGGTGCGTTTGGCTTCCAGGACCTTGCCTCACGAAAACGAATGACCGTTAACACTACGATCCGATCTGGGTCGATTTCAAAATCGTTTACTGGCTGCGTCATCCTGGAGTTATCCGAACGAGGGATTCTTCGCTTAGACGAACCAAGCCTTCCAAGTCTTAAGGCTGGCGGGATTGAGCCAAGGACACGACATGGTTCGAGTGCCGATGATCGATTATCTCAAATCACAGTGCGACACCTTTTAGATCATACGGCTGGCTTTCGACGTGCCTCCGTGTACTTGGCAAACTGGTTCGTCTCGGATTGGGTTGGAAAAGTGGAACATCCAACGTCAGCCGATGTAATAAGATGTGCGCTTGGCCGTGAGAAGCTGGTATTTGACCCTGGTGAGCAACATGAGTATGCAAATCTCAACTTCCTAGTTTTGGGTGAGATTATAAAGATCAAAACCGGAAAGCCTTACGGATCAGTTCTTCAAGAGCTTGTATTGTCTCCGATGGGGATTACTCCGGCAGAAGTTCACATCTCGTTGGTTCAAAGAGACCACAATAGTCCCGGTCGGGGAGCAAACGAGGCAGCCCATTACCAGCAAAACAATGTGAAGCATGACTCGATCTTTGAACGTGGTAAAAGGGTTTCGGAGTCATTTGGCGGATTCGATACGGAGATCGCCGCCCCTTATGGCGCTATCTCATGTTCTCTCGTGGGTTTAACTAAATTCGTTTCAAACCTATACTCGAGTAGGACGATTTTATCCCGTCAATCAATGTCAGAAATCTTGACCCCTCCTCCTTACGCAGCTCATCAGTCAAACACCTTTCCTAATAACCTTCATTTCTACAGCAAAGGCTTTGGGGTGGAACTCTTTCGGGGGGTGCCCCAGATTGCCCACGGGGGGATGTTGCAGCATGCTGGGGCCTATTTTGGGCCGGCCAATCTTGGAGACTCACATCAACGCAAGTATTGCTTAGTCATTCTTTCAAACTGTAACTTAAGAGGTTCGCCATGGGTTGACGAGAGGTTGAAGGAAACGGTTGTTCAGTGGTTCAAAAACCGTTTCAGCCAGAAGTCCTAGAACTAATTTACCGTACCAATCACACTTTGAAAAATGAGACGACTGTCCTTTGGAATCGGCCTTACTGTTCTCCTTGCTTTACCACTTGTCTTATCTGCTCAGTCTCGACAAAGAGCCTCAAGTTCGACGCAGCCCGGGACGTTGACGCTCAAAGCGGATGCCATCTTTGGCAAGACCATTGAGGAAGTGGAGGCAAAAATTGGGAAAGGCAAACCTGATGCAGAGGAGAAAGAGGGCACTATTATTAAGAACTTCGCCTTTCGCTCGGGAACCGTCCGCACATTAGAGGTAATGGGGAAAGATCCCAGACCCTTCGATAATCTTCAGTATGGCAAGAAGGTAAAGATCATTTCGGTCACTTTTCGCTTTGCAAGAGGGACGACCTTTAACCAGGCAGCAGCAGCGGCCGGACTAAAAGGGTCTCTCACGAGAGAGGAAGATGGCACTCGCTATAGCCCGAGTGGCGAAGAAGTCGCAAAAGTGGACAGCGTTTCAGGTGTGGCTGGGCTCTTAGCTGATACTGTCATCTCTTGGACTCCCCTCCCTGCCGGCCCAGAACTGAGCATTGTAGACAAGTCTCTTATTCCATTTTGAGGCTGATCAGCTACTCTTGACCTTTCACGTTTTGGTGAAGTGAGCCTCATCGGATCGGCTTGTCAAGCCAACCTGGTGTAAAGCACTCCCGAAGGCCATGTCACCAAAACCACCCTGTTGAGATGGCTCTCCGTCCCGACCTTTGGGAAAAAATGGCTCACTTTGAACTTAGTTCCCTCAGACTCGGCCCCGAGAGTATCATAAGGGTTGGTGGAGCGATCCGTGGTTCAAAAAACGAGATTTGAAAAGTGGGAGAAAATTCGCCAAAGGGGAAGGTGGTACTTCGTCTTCGTGTACGGCGTCTTGGGGTGGGGGCTTGGCACCGGGGGGTTAATGTTTTTGGTTGGCAGCATTATGAAGTTTGTTTCGCCGGCGACTTGGTGGTTTCTCTTGATTTTCCTGCCAGGCGGATTCCTTTGGGGTGAGTTCATGTGGAGGTTCATGGAGTTCGTGTACTCCAAGGATCTCGAGCGTGTCTCCGAGGTTTCTGGTGGAGAAGGAGCGGACTGACGTCCGCTCTTCGCCGCGACGGGGCAGACGAGGTTTGAGCGCAGCGAGAACCGAGGAGGGCGTGGCTTTGGGCCGGCGCGGCGACATACTTTCCCAGACGGCAATTACATAGGCGCTCCCAAAAGTCAGCACTCACTAAGTCTGCGGTGCACCACTCCAAATCCCTCAGGTATCCTCTTCAATCCAAGCCGGGATGGCGGAATGGTAGACGCGGCGGTCTCAAACACCGTTTGGATAAAACCAGTGTGGGTTCGAGTCCCACTCCCGGCACCAAATTCACCCTCCGAAATCTCCAGGTGCCGCCCACCCATGAACTGGTCGAAACTTCCCCTTCGCGGCACCCTCCTCAACACCACCACGATCATTGTGGGCTCGCTCCTGGGGATGGCGATCGGCACGGCTCTCCCAGAAAACCTCCAAGAGATCGTGATCCACGCCATGGGACTCGTAACTCTCTGCCTGGGAATCAAGATGTTCCTACAGACAAAAAACATCCTGGTTGTCGTCGCCAGCATCGCCATCGGAATCGTACTCGGATCCATCTTGACGATTGATCAAGGAGTGACCGGGCTGGCAGAAGGTGCAAGGACGTTGTTCTCTGGGGGAGGACGATTTACCGAAGGACTCATTACTGCAGCTGTTCTTTATTGCATCGGGCCCATGACGTTGCTTGGCTGCATCCAAGACGGGATCGAAAACAAGATCGAGCTTCTCTCTCTCAAGTCATTGCTCGACGGGATAGCTTCATTCTTTCTCGCCGCGACCCTGGGGAGCGGCGTTCTGGTTTCTGCCCTCGTCGTTTTGATTTTTCAGGGGCTCCTCACCCTGGCTGCCAAGCCCCTCAGTCCCCTCGCCAAAAAGCCGAGCCTCCTTGCCGAGGCCTCAGCGGTGGGAGGAGTCATGATGGTAGCCATCGGGCTCGGGCTTGCCGACATCAAAAAGCTACCGGTCGAACTCTTTCTTCCCGCCTTGGCCCTGGCTCCCCTCCTTGTCGTTCTTTGGGAGAAATGGTCTCCACCGGAACCAGACGGAGAACCAGCATGAAACACTTTCTTTACGGCTTGACTGCCCTTCTGGTGTTACTCTTTGCTGTGCCAGGCTTGGCACAATTGCCCCCACCGCCGGCTACCCCAACCGTCTCTCCGGAATTCCAAAGCCCAAGGGCGACTCTGAACGCCTACTTCCAGGCGATGGATCGGAACGACTTTGCCAAAGCTCAAAATGCCCTAGACCTTTCGGACTTCCCTCCCCTAGTGCGGCAAGAGGAAGGAAGGCGAACCGCTACCCTGCTCCTCGCAATCCTGAACCGAATCGAGCGTATCGACCTAAGTCAAGTTTCGGAATCAACCAGCGAAGCATCGCCCTACATTGCACGAGAGCTCACGATTCCGGGGACAGGAGAGAAACTCGGGGATCTTGTGATGACCAAGACCGCGAGCGGCTGGAAAATTTCTGCCGAGACGGTTCGCCTGCTCCCAGATTGGTGGGTTCGCGTAACGGATCTGCCAGTCGTGACTGGTCTCCGTGAAATCAACGAGGAAGAAATCCAGCCGGAAAAGAACCTCAAGAAACTTGTCCCAGCTGACTGGCAACGACCCCTTCTGGGGCTCGCGGTGTGGCAATGGATTTTTGTGGGTGGCCTCCTCCTACTCTCATCGGTCATTTCTGGCATCGTTTGGTTTCTGGCAAAACCAATCCTGAAAACATGGCGACGGGAAGGCTCGGAGGAATGGAGACGAGCCAACGGCAAGATCCGACGGGGCGGTTCCGTCATCATCTTTCTGAGCGTCATTCGCCTCGGCTGGCCTTGGCTCGGTTTCCCTGTCTTCGTCGACTTCATTGTCTTCTTCGTCTTGGCGATTAGCTTTTCCGCTGCCTGGCTGATCTTCCTCTTTGCTCTCCTCGATGCCTTCCTCTTCTCTGCCGTCCGACGCTCAAATGATCGCGAGGAACGCACCAGGAAGATCATTGTTCCGGTGGTTGGCAAACTAGGTCGATTCTTCATTGCCGTCGGAGTGATCCTGCTCCTCCTCAGCCATCTCGGATTGAACGTCTGGGGTGTCATTGCTGGCTTGGGGATTGGAGGCCTCGTAGTTGCTCTTGCCGCAAAAGACTCGGTTGAGAATCTCTTTGGCTCGGTCACGATCCTCCTCGAAATGCCCTTTGGAATCGGGGACTGGGTCAAGATCGGAGACGTAGAGGGCGAAGTCGAAGAGATCAACCTCAGGAGCACTCGCATCCGAACCTTCGCAGACTCAATCGTGGTTCTTCCCAATTCGCGTCTGATCACGGCTAGCGTTGAAAACATGGGAATGAGGCGTTTTCGACGGTTCCGGACGAGCTTTACGATCTCGGCTGATTGCTCTGCCGATCAGATTGAGCGGTTCTGCCAAACAGCTCGCGACTATCTGGAGAGCCGCTCAGACATCCCCCAGGGCAGGCATCATCTCCGTCTAAACGATTTTTCGGAAACTGGTTTGGTGATCTTTCTCGTTTGCTATTTCCAAGTGCCTGATTATGTGACGGAATTGGCGGCGAGGGAAGAGATCATCGAGACTCTCTTACGACTCATGGCCGACGAAGGACTGACCCTTGCGGCACTTGATAGAAAATTCGATCTTCATGCAAGACCTTAGATTCCCCCTGATCCTCATACTCGCTTGTTTCGCCTCTGGCTCATTTGCCCAAAGTCGATTGGCGCAAATGCCAGGTCGCTCCGACTTTTTGGAGCATAACGGCAAAGCCCGAGGCCTGGTGACCCTTATTTCCCAAGTTCGATGGCGGGATTCCGAGACCCTTACCTATTCTGCTCCCGGTGGCACGTTCCAGTTCTCAACCAGAGGCGGGGAAAGCAAGCCAGCACCAGTGGCTTCTCTTCCACATGAAAATCTAGCTCCTTTCCCGATGCCCCAGCCACGGGGTGGCCAGTTAGACGAAGTCAGAGGGCCAAACGGGCTCCGGGCACTGCATGAAAATGGCAATTTAATCGTAACAGGATCCGAGAATCGCGAGATTTTCCGCACAAAGGATGGAGGTCAAAACCGCATAAAATACGGTAAGGCAAGCTGGGTCTATGGAGAAGAACTCAGTCAGAACCTTGCGAAGGGTTTCTCGCCTGACGGAGCCTATCTGTGGTTCTATCGCTTCGACGAAGGAAAGGTGCTCGACTTCTTCACCCTTTTGGACCAGAGTCGAACGCAAAACCGGATCGCGGTTGAGGCTTATCCAAAACCTGGCACTGACAACCCGGAGGTAGATGTCTTAGTCCTAGAGATCGCCACTGGCAGGGTCGCCACAGTGCCTGTCCGGCCTGGGAAATTCGATGAGAGCCTCGGGCACTATGTCCATGGGATCCAGTGGGCAGCAGATAGCAAGGAACTGCATTTTCATCGCATGAATCGTCGCCAGAATGAGAAGGAACTCTGTGGTTTTGATCCTAAAACCGGCACGGTTCGCATCATTGACCGTGAAACCAACCCAAAAGGGTGGGTCGAATACACGCCATTGCGCGACCTCTCTGTACCTGCTCCCAGCCGCTCCAACCCAGCTTCATCACCCAATCCCAACTGGTTGATCGTGAGTGAAGCCAGCGGTTTCTACAACCTCTATTGGCTCAATCTTGCGACAGGAACGAGGACTCCGATCACGAAGTTCCCGTTCGATGTCATTCGTGTTTTGGGTGTTTATCGAGAACTGAACCGGATGATTGTTCTCACCGCCGGGCCCAAGAACCCCTACCACCACCAGGTCTGGTCGATGGATTTGGATGGAAGGAATCAACGCCAACTCTCGGATGATTGGTTCGCAAACCAAGGTTTCCCTGCACCGGATGGCAGCCACGTCGCCGTCGTAAGACAGAATGCCTCAAACCCACCTGAACTCATAATTATGACGACAGACGGCAGTGGCAAGAAAGAACTCGCAAAAAGCGACGTGAGCCGGCTGACCTCCTCCGCCTATCGGCGAAGCGAGGTGATGTGGTTTCCATCTTTGGACAAAAAGTGGCGACTTATGGGGAGGGTTCACTTCCCTGCCAACTTTGATCCGAAGAAGAAGTATCCAGTACTTTTCGATGTTTATGCAGGCCCTCTTCCCATGGAATGGGGAGTCCCAGCCGAAAACTTTGAACTGAGTGAGAACATAGCCCACTACGGCTTCATCATCGCTGACGTTGAGGTACGGGGCGGACACGCTCGGGGAAGAGGTTTTCGGCAAGAGATCAACGAGACAGTGGAGATCGACGACATCGCTGCTATGGCGAGCCATCTAGGATCTTTACCCTATATTGATGCAACTAGAATCGGGATTTTTGGCACCTCGTATGGAGGGTACGCAGCTGTGATGGCGATTCTTCGCCACCCAGATCTGTTTGCCGCTGCCTCTGCCTCATCCATTGTTTCCGATTGGAGGCAGTACGACACAACCTACTCCGAAAGGTACATGGGACTTGCCCCGAACCAAGCCTACGAAAAGGGTTCGGCTCTCACTTATGCCAAGAACCTGAAAGGTCATCTGCTCATTTATTACGGAACACAAGACGAAAACACCCACCCGAACCACGCCTTTGCCCTCATCAAAGCTCTCCAGTTGGCAGGAAAGTCTTTCGAGGTTCAAGTTGGGCCAGATATGGGCCATACGAGCCTGAACAACCTCCGCATGATGGAGTTCTTCATCGAGAGACTTGTGATGGATCGAGGGTCACGCTCTTGATCCAGTTTTTAGCGACTGTCTGATGGTGCTCCTGCTTGGCAGGGGACATTTTTTCCCACTGTCGAACCATCATTGACATGCGTGGATTTGCAATAAATAGTTGCTGGTGGTGGGAGATGAAGTTCCAATAGAGCCCATCCCAGACTTCGCACCAAGCACCGACGGGATAGTTCGTCATTTTTCGCAGATAGGCAGAACCAGACACGTAGGGCTTGGTCGCAAAGAATCCACCATCCGCGAACTGCGACATGCCGTAAACGTTCGGGATCATCACCCACTCGCCACTATCCACGAAGAGTTCGAGAAACCATCGGTAGGCATCATCCGGGTGAACTTCCGCCATGACCATCGCAGATCCCACCACCATCAAGCGCTCAATGTGATGACACCAACCTCGCCGAAGAATTCCGCGAATCGTCTCGTCCAGAGGGAGAAGACCGGTTGTGCCTTTATACCAAGAGTTATTCAACCGACGATGATGACCAAGAGAGTTCCTCGTATGATATTCATGCGATTGATATTCTATGTAAATCTGATAGATGAACTCGCGCCACCCGACGATCTGGCGAATAAATCCCTCACGCGAGGCGAGGGGAACGTTTGGCTCTGCCATCACCCGCTCAACCACTTCAACCGGGGTCAATAATCCGAGATTGATGAGAGGGCTGAGGAGAGAGTGCCAAAGGTAGGGCTGGTGGCGATCCACCGCGTCTTCGTAGGGCCCGAATCCACCCAGCCTCTCCGTGGCA
>JALOLT010000035.1 GCA_025455775.1 Fimbriimonadaceae bacterium | reverse complement strand
CCTAACATGTTGCAAACTTCTTGCGTTTGCTCGATGAGAAAGTCCATGTACGGCGATGCGAGATCTAACTTGTACCACCCCCAGTCGTCTTGTAGCGGAGCCCTAGTGCCAAGCTTGCCAGCGTCATCAACTTCTAACCACTCAGGATGCAGCCTTCCTTGCAGCATATCCCACCCAACTGTTATATAGACTGGAACACGAATATCCGCCTTATGGCATGCCCTTACCTGCTCCACCAGTAAGTTACATGTTAGATTTGGATGTTGATAGGGAAACCTAGTCTCGTGGTAGATGTAACCGTGGTGGCAGCGGCTAAAGCACGTGATGGAATCTACCTTTGCTTGCTTTAAGGTATGGACAAAGTGCTCCGGATCGAAGGCCGAGCCAATACCGGGAATATGCTCAGAAGTGTGAAAATCTAGGTGAACTTGACGGTAACGGATTGAGTTATTCATGAGGTGTACTTAAAAGGGTTGCGGTGGCATGGTTCGGAGTTCTTCTCCTTGACTCCCTTTCCATGAATCAGTCAGAAACCCAGGATTCTTGTTCTCTTCGATAAGTAGCTCAAGCAGCGCTTGAATGTAGAGTCCCCCACTCGTTGTGTAATAAGGCCCAAAAGTAAGTTGGCAAGTCTCGAAGAACTGAATGAGCTCGCCATCTACCTGGCCCGACGGCAAGATTAGCCCGAGATCCTCTTCGAAAGAGTTCCATTCTTGCAACCGAGCACCTGCCAAAATCAATGCAGGAAGCGTCCAGCCGGCGAATCCCAACTTATCGGTGATCTTGGTCGTCACGAGGTCGAAGCGTCTCTTATAGGCAGTGTAGACTTCTTGCGACTTGCCTTGTATAGATGGAACAAAAATTAGAGGATTCAGTTGAACAGGGTGCTTTTGCACACCCAGCTTGATAGGTTCGGATGACTCAAAAGTCTTCAAGAGCCCCTCTTGATCATCCAGCAGCTTATGGTAGGCATAACCATCATCCAATATGGTCTGCCAGGTATCCAATAGCGGGTCAGAGACTCCTAGTAACAATGCAAAATCAAGCGCAATCCTGAGAGTATATTCCGCTGAGTAAAGGGAGCACAGATAATTCGACTGATCCTCCCCTCCATTCTCATCTTGACCCATTGATGGCTTGACATTGATCTCCCAGTTATTTCCCTTCTTCTGAGATACCGAGGAGAAAAACAATGCAGACTGATAAACAACTGGCCAGGCGTATTTCTCTGCCCATGCTCGGTCTCTCCGATAACAGGCAGTTTCAAAGGCAATCCGAGCCGGATAAGCAGCATTATGGATTTCATATCCAAAGTGATTTGGGGCACCATTTTCGAGAATACTAAAACCTGGCCCGATGGGATGTTCCCACGACCACATAGCTCCGTCCGCATTATAGATTCTCTTAGTCTGGGCTACCGTTTCAGGGATTCTGCTGTAAAAGAACTCCGTCCAGGCTGAAGGAATATCAAAGTGTCCCAGTCTGAGCAAGGCAGGAGCGATATAGGATATATCTTGAGGAAAAGTAAAAGGCCAAATGTTGCAGGTCCACCCGCAAGGTGGCGCGGGGCAATGAGGGCGATTGCCGTAGCTGCAAAAGATGGAATAGAGCGATCTCGTCAGGAGCTTATGATGAACTAGCTCTGATACTTGAATACTCGAATTGCCCCATCGCGCTCTCCAACTCTCGTGGGCCTTCTTTAGATGTTCGTCGATAGATAAGCTCCCACTCAGTGGGGTCGAGACACTGAACCGAATTAAATGTCGACCGGACTCGGAAGACGAAACGCTGAATCTATCTTCGGCATAAGCGAGATCAAGACTTCCAAGCTCGCTAACGATTTCCCACTCAACAAAGGTTGCGACACAATTCGATTGATAGGAAGCTCTCCCAGTTTCCACTTTTACATTCCATGCAACCTGCTCCCCGTAGGCGCCTGACCCTTGAGACAAGAACACGATCTCTAAGGGCGGAAGTGACCCTTCGTGGGCTATAACAAATAAGTACTCGTCCGGTTCTGCTGGATTAAACTGGTGACTAATGGATAGCCGACACTCGGGAAAGTCAAGATCCGTTCGCGTCAAGCCACTGGCCATTTCCTGCACCTGTTGATATGAGCTGGGATCAGACAGTTGCTCACGCCAAACTATTTGCAGAAGAGGAAGAAATCCTTGTAAGCCATACTGACCCTCGTGAAAGAAACTATGATGAACAAGAAAAGTGTTGGATAAGCTCTGGCTTTCGCGACCATCGTATGCCTTATTCATGAGGCCCCAGCGGTCGATTCCAATTCCCATCGACCCACTCCCGGCCATAAGGTTAAGGTGGCCGTCTGGCTTTGGCCAATGTGACCGGAAAATGTTAGCGTCTGCAAGCGATAAGTCCAGTGTAGGGTTCATAGGGGCTAGCTGCCTTGGTTAGTCTGGAATAGTTCAGGGCTACTCGCGGAGATAACCTAAGTATCCAGGCCGTCACCCCAAGTTTCGTGGACAAAAATGAAACATAGAAAGACCTGCCAGGAGATAAGGTAGGCAGAGAACAATGAGACTTGGCATTTGCACAAGCCCCCAGGGATCGGCTGAACTCCTCGATCTGGGCTTCGATTACTTGGAATGGGCTGCCTTCCCACTTTTGGCAGACAGCAAAGTCATGCAAAGTGCAGTCTTCGCCAAAGTAGAGTCTACCAATCTCTTCTTTCCCGGAGGCATAAGCCTGTGGACAGGCGAGTTCAACGCTGTGGAGTACGCAGAAAATCTATTCCTTTCCTTGGCAGATTCCTCCATTCAGACCATGGTCATCGGGTCTGGCGACCAGAGAAAGTGGAAGACAGATGAGGAGTCAGAAGAGGGTCTGGAGCGATTCGCCGAACTTGTCATGATTATGCAAGGCCTGCCTTGTGCCCCAACCCTTGCGCCAGAGAGCCTGAACTCCAGGGAGACAAACTTGGGGAACGATTGCGGGATCCTTGCCAAAGCACTCGCCAGAAACCGATGTGGATATACAGCCGATTCTTATCATCTTTTTTGCACTTGGTCTGATTCTGGAAACACAGACGAGGTTCTCCCAGACTTTCTGGCAGGCCAGATTCCCCATGCTCCTTGCCACGTTCACTTGGCCAATGCCGAAAGGCAGTTTCCGCAGGTTGGTGATCAGTGGATTGATGCATTTTTAGACAGATTGAACCAGGTCGGCTACACGGGTCGAATCTCGCTTGAGTGCCAAGTCCCTAGCGGGACAACGGTACAGGATGTTGCCAGACTCAAAGAGTGGATCAGAGACTGGCTCAATGAATAGCTAGTTTTTATGACTAGAGGCTCAGTGTAAGATATTGGCACATTCTCGGCAACCTCTCCCCAAATACCAGAACAAATGCAGAAACAAACGATAGCTCCCGTATAATGAAGCCCGAGGCCTCAATGAAGAAAGCCATACTCATCGGCGGCTGCTTGCTCGCTATGTCCACATCTCCTCTTGCACAGGCGGCGCGCCTTGTTAAAGTTACCGTCCTCGATGAACTCCACCTTATGGTCGTTGTTCAAGACAGCAAAGTTCACTACACAGATGATGGCAAGGGCCCGAATGCCTTCATGGGCCACGAAAGCTCCGGACCAGACTCATTGGAGGTCTTCGGGAAGCCACTGGACACAGAATCTGCGGCCTTGCCGCAATCTTATTCGATACAGTCGACCAGCGATCCGCACTATGGCCTTCCGACTGCTCCCCAGACAGTTTTCAGGAAGTCGAAGGTCAGTGGAACGGCATGGGGTTGGCCTGAGCCAAGAGTTTCAATCGAACACACCCTCTTTCTCCGCTTACCACAACCTTTAACCAATGGCAAGTCCTATAGGCTGAGCCTTGATCCAAGTTTGCAAGTTGATACTCGAGTTCAGAACTTTGACTACGACATTACGAAGTCGGTTTCGGAAGCGATCAAGGTAAACCTGATTGGCTATCACTCAACAAAGGAGATGAAATCAGCGGATCTTTATATGTGGATTGGGAGTGGGGGAGCCAGAGACTACTCAAGTTTTGTAGGCCGTAAAGTGTGGATTCTTGACCTAAGGTCAGGAAAGCGATCTGAAGTTGGCACGGTTAAGTTTTGGAAAGAATCTGGTCCGAATTCAGGCGGCTGGGATACAACCAAGTCGCCAGTTTGGAACATCGACTTCTCCGACTTTTCAACACCAGGAAAGTATCGACTCGTGGTGGATGGTGTGGGCAGTAGCCACGACTTCGAAATCAAAGACGACATTTATTGGGAGCCTTTTCGCACATCACTACTCGGCTTTTACTACATGAGGATTGGGGAGCCAAAGGACGGTGTTTCTCCTCCCCCGCGACAACCACGCTTTATCCCAAACGTCGATCCGCCAGGGTTTAAGGTCTATCTCACGACAATGAGCCCTTGGCATCCAGAGTGGAAGACTTTGCCGGGAGATGCTTGGGACGTTAAGGATTGGTCAAAGTGGAAAGAGCCGGGAGAACCAACAAACAATAACGCATTTGGCGGTCACTCCGATGCGCTGGACTGGGATCGCCATGCTGGGCACGTTTCAATCATTTATGACATGCTTATGCCTTACATCCTCACGAACGGCAGAGGGGGAGAGGACAATACTGGGATTCTGGAAAGCGGCAATGGCATCCCCGACGCGATCGACGAGGCCCGCAACGAAGTTGACTTTTGGCTCCGTCTCCGCGATACCAAAGGAGGATACAGCGCAGGTCTGAACAACCCGAGCCCAGATCACAAGGTCATGTATCAGGCAGGCACCAAACCCTATATGGCCTGGGTCTCTGCCGCAAACGCCGCGATGCTCGGCGATGCTTTCCGAATTGCCAAGAGGCAAGAAGAAGCGGACTTTTATCGTGACCAAGCCCTCGAGGCCTGGAGGATCGCAGACGAGCAAGACCTGGATCTTTCTCATTCGATTGGTAACGGAAAGATCCAGGGACGCGACCTCAAGCAAATCGCCGCTGCATCACTGTATAACTTAACTGGCGAAAAGAGGTATGAGGATATCCTTCTTTCATTAGGCAACATCAAGGATGATAAAACACCGACGGAGATAGTCGATAAGAGTAACCAGCTCTGGGGCACTGCGATTTATCTTTCGACTGCGCTTCATCGCTGGCGGCCAATTCAAAACCAAGAGCGGGTAGCAATGATGAAAGCAGCGATTATCTATGAAGCCAAAACAAAGAATGTGGCAAATTCCTCGAGCTGGCCGACCAGAAGATGTACCGATAACGCGTTTGGCTGGTTCCAGACCATAACCGAAGTGCAAAGAGTCTGCGTGGCTCATGCAATATCAACTAATCCTGAAGAAAAGAGCCTCTTCCATCGGGCCCTTATCTTAGAAGCCGACTACAGTCTCGGGAGGAATCCCCTGAATCTCGCTCTGATGACAGGAATTGGGACGCGACACGTCGATGATATCTACACAAGTGGAAGAAATGATGGTTTTCCGGGAGTACACCCGGGGCACACACCTTACATGAATGCCGAACCTTGGGGGCCTGGCTTTATGGCTGATCCGAAGTGGATGGCGAACCAAGGATTCCCCGCTTGGAGCGAATGGCCCCACGGTGAAGCCTTTTGGCCTGCCCGCTATTGCTACGCGAACAACGAGTTCACGCCGCAGCAGTCGATGAGGGGGAAGCACTTCCTCTATCACTACCTCTACGCCATCGGGACACCAGTAGCAAAGTAAGGAGGGGGGACTTATCCAAATGTGGAAAATCCCCTGGCCATAGAGCATAAGGTCAGGGGATCCAAATTGGTTAATTCGAGAGTGTGGATGAGGCCGGTGGAGTCCCCAGCGACATTGCCGAGGAGCGCGCCACCATTTCTAAAGTTTGTTATATCGCGAACAACTTCGTCAAGAGTAATCAGAGAAACCAATAAAACAATTGTGAAAAAAGGTTCGGAAGACTGATAATATAGGAAATTAACGGTTGTTTCCTCGCGGCGAGGAAGAGCAAGGCCCATGACCCCTCCGCCACTGGCGGACTTCGAGTCAGATCACGAGGTCAAAGTCGACAGCCAACTCATCAAGTTTCTTTCAGGGGAATCGATTAGCTCGCAGGCCACTGGAAGCAAATGCCATAGCCATCGGGATCCTTTAGATTAAGCTGCTTCATCCCGTAACTTTGCACGACAGGCGGCTTCAGCTCCAATCCTTTCGATTTCAAGTACAAAAACATGGCCTGAACGTCGGGAGTTCCCAGGAAGAGAGTGCAGTCGCCGTGGCCAAGATTCCTGACAAGATCTGGCTCTGGCGGCCGAAAACCCTGCTCGAACATCGTGTTGAGCATAATCTCGATGACGCCCCTCCTGAGCCAAACCCAATCAGGTTGCTCGCCAGAAGGGGCCTGCTCCACAATCTCGAAGCCGAGCAATTCACGATAGAATGCCAGCGATAGTGCCATGTCATAGACCTGAAAGAGTGGGCAAATCCCTTCTACCGGTGGTGGAACTGAACTGCTCATGTTGCTTGCGATCTTACCTGGCCTCCCCGGATCTCAAGGCACATAAGAGCGAAAAAGGACGGGACTTGGAGGAAAGTAGCCAGATGCTGTGGTCACTCACGGGGGCCACAGAGGCAGAAATGCGGCCCAATCTGGGCGCCTCACACCGCCTGGTTTTATCAGCTAAAAGCACCCGCAATCCAGTCGCCCCCTCGTTCCCCAGCAACCAGTTTGATGATCCTATGACCCGAACCTTGTCGTGAATTTCACAATTTGGTCCCAAAATGCCCTCCCCATCACTGAAGTTTGTCCTTGAAATTACCGACACCAATCCTAATAATTCGCCAAGCGAAAGGTATGATCCGTGAAAGTAGCTCAGACTCAGAACCGACTCATCACCCTCCCCCAAGTCTCATCCGAGCCTGTCCTATTGCCTAACCCAGAATGTGCTTGGCAATGCGGAATATTGGACTCCGCCCAACTCTTGATCTTGTCAGTTGATTTGGAGGGGGTGATCCAGTCAGCAAATCGCTACGCCCTGGAGACCCTCGGATACGACCGACAAGATCTCTTGCGCGGCAAAGTCTGGGCTGAACTTTGCCAGATCCAGCTTCCCCACGAGGGGCATGAATCATGCTCCTGCCTTTGGCAAGTATCAGGTCAAAACGGGCAACTTGTCACCTTAGAGATCACTGTCTCGCCGCTCCAAAATCCTCTAGGTGAGCCGACTGGCCAGATCGTCATCGGTAAGAATGTTGCAATCGAGCACGAGTTGAAGCAAGCACTCGTCCGAAGCGAAGCGAAGTTTAGGGCTTTTATGGATCATGCCCCGATCTTGAGCTATATCAAAGATGAAGCGGGGCGAATCGTCTTCGCCAATCGGCTCCTCTTGCAAAGTCTCGGCAGACAGCTGGACGAAGTAGTCGGGAAATCTTTCCATGACCTGTGGCCAAAAGAAAAGGCAGACCTGATGCTCCGCCACGACCAAAGGGTTATTACGACCGGCATCCAAACGGTCGATGAAGAGACGACCACAACTGCGGATGGCAGAACTCAGACGTGGCTCAGTTTTCGTTTTCCCATGTCGAACTCTGCGGACCAGAAGTTCGTCGCTGGCATTTCACTCGACATCACAGATCGCAAGTATTACGAATCTCAGATGGAAGATTACCAACGACGGCTCGAAAGCGCAGTCGATGAATTGGAGCGAATCGCCCACCACGACTCCCTGACTGGGCTCAAGAACCGGGGCTCATTTGGAATACATCTCGAAGAAGAAGTGAATCGAGCCTCCCGGTATGGGCTCGAACTCAGTTTGCTGATGATTGATGTGGATCACTTTAAGACCTTTAATGATACATACGGCCATGTTGCAGGGGACGAACTCCTGCAACAAGTCGGCACACTCCTCAGCAAAACAGCGCGGTCGCGCGACTTCGTGGCTCGCTATGGGGGAGAAGAGTTCGTGATCATCCTGCCGAATACTCCCGGCGCAGGCGGGTACATCGCAGCGGAAAAGTTCCGACAGGCAATTCAATCTCACGCTTGGGAGCACCGTTCCATCACAGTCAGTATCGGTGTTTCCAGTCTAAACAGTTCTAACCGTGACGTGATGACTCTGATCAAGGCCGCCGATGAGGCTCTGTATCAGGCGAAGGAGGGCGGCCGTAATCAAGTGGTTCAGTATCGGCCGCCCGTGGGGGGCTCCAGCCATTGCGCGAATCACCTCTAACCTCGCAGGAAAGCTCGCCGGCGTGACCAATGGGATTCGTCTCAATCCTCCCTTCGAGCCAGCTTTGAAATCAGCCGAACTGAATCCTGATCTTGCCGGAACTCCCAAGAGCAGACCTACCCTGAGATACCAATCCCAAGCCCCGGGATTCTTGGAAAATCTTGTTTAAGTCGTTATATTCCCTGATCATTTGAGTTACCATGAAATGGTGCGCTCAATGGCGAGCCCCAAAATTCCCGTATCCAATACGAGCCTGAGGCGTGACCAGTGAATGATCCCAATGATTTGACCAAACCTGCTGATCTGACCAGGGATCGCTCCGTTGGGCCTATCCGAATCAGGCGGCCGATTTATCAGAACCTCTTGCCCCCCTGCAACAACGCTTGCCCAGCCGGGGAGAACATTCAAGCCTGGATTGCAAAAGTGGTGGAGGGAGATCTGCGGGGCGCTTGGGAGATCCTTGTCGAGGCCAATCCCTTCCCAGCGATCCACGGGAGGGTTTGCTACCACCCTTGCGAATCCAACTGCAACAGAGGCCAGATCGAATCTCCTGTCAGCATTCATGCGATTGAGCGATACCTGGGTGACCTCGCGATTGATGAAAAGTGGCCCCTCCCGATCGGAAAACCAGAAACAGGTAAGCAGGTTCTGATCGTCGGTGCTGGCCCCGCTGGCCTATCGTGCGCTTATCATTTGCGCCGTGAGGGCCACGCAGTCGCGATCCTCGAAGCAGGGCCAATGCCAGGGGGCATGATGCACTTTGGAATCCCTGCCTATCGCCTCCCGCGCTCCATCCTCCAAGCGGAAGTGAATCGTTTAGCAGACTACGGCATCGAGATGGAATTCAACCATAAGGTGGAAGGCTTGCAAGCGGAGCGAGACTCAGGCAGCTTTGATGCCGTCTTCTTAGCCATTGGAGCAGGGCTTGGCAAGAAAACTGAGATCCCTTCAAGAGATGCTGGCGTCATATTGGATGCTGTCACCCTTCTGCGAGATCTCGAGCTCGGAAACGCACCAAAGCTGGGAAGACGCGTCGCCATTTATGGAGGGGGAAACACGGCCATGGACGCTGCCAGAGTCGCCCGACGGATGGGAGCCGAACCCCTCGTCATCTATCGCCGCGACTTTGACCACATGCCTGCCCACCCACTTGAAGCGAAGGAAGCGATGAGTGAAGGCGTTCAGATTCACTGGCTCAGGAGCATCAAATCGATCGAACAAGGACACATCGAAGTGGAAGTGATGGCTCTCGACGAAAAAGGGCGTCCTTATCCGACTGGCGAAACTGAAACTCTTGAGTCAGATGACTTGATCTTAGCGCTTGGCCAAGAGACAGATACTTCTTTTCTCCGTCGGATGGAAAATATCCACTTCAATAGTGAGGGGGTTGTCCAAGTTAGCCCAGAAATGATGACTGGCGAACCAGGAGTTTTTGCTGGCGGAGACATGGCCCCCAGCGAAAGAACGGTCACAGTGGCAGTGGGACATGGGAAAAGAGCTGCCAGGTCGATAAACAGGTACCTCTTGCAGAAAGGCTATGACTTAAAGAAAGAAAAGACAGTCGCGACCCTGGATCAGCTCCGTCTCTGGTTCTTTACCGATGCCGCAGCTCGAATTCAACAACAGCTCCCTCTCGCAGAACGGATTGATACATTCCATGAAGTAGTTCAAGGCTTTACTTATGACGATGTTGTCTTTGAAGCAAAAAGGTGCTTTAGCTGTGGGAACTGTTTCGAGTGTGATGGATGCTACGGCGCTTGTCCTGAAGACGCCATCATCAAGCTTGGCAAAAACAAGGGCTATGAAATCGATTTTCACCGATGTACTGGCTGTGGAACTTGTTACGATCAATGTCCGGTTCATGCTATCTCACTAATCCCAGAGCGAGAGGCAGGAGGGCGTGGATGAACAAGTCTCACCCTTATGACACATTACAAGGCAACGAAGCAGTGGCCTATGTTGCATATCGACTCAATGAAGTCTGCGCAATTTATCCAATAACTCCTTCTTCGGGAATGGCAGAGTTGGCTGATCAGTGGGCCAGCGAAGGCAAGAAAAATATCTGGGGCAACATACCAGAAGTGATTGAGATGCAGAGCGAAGGGGGGGCAGCAGGAGCTGTCCACGGCTCTTTGCAAATGGGAGCTCTTGCGACGACTTTTACTGCGTCCCAAGGTCTACTTCTCATGATCCCTAACATGTATAAGATCGCAGGGGAACTCACCCCGACCGTATTCCATGTTGCTGCGCGATCTTTGGCGACAAATAGCTTATCCATCTTTGGGGACCACCAAGACGTGATGGCTGTTCGCCAGACTGGCTTTGCCTTGCTTGCATCGAGCAGTGTTCAAGAAGCCCACGACATGGCTTTAGTATCCCAAGCCGCGACTCTCGCCTCGAGAGTTCCCTTTCTTCACTTCTTCGATGGATTTCGCACGTCACATGAAGTCAATAAGTGTTTAATTCTTACTGATGATCAAATGAGGTCATTAGTGTCAGAGGAAGCGATCCTTTCGCACCGTTCTCGGGCCTTAAACCCTGACCGTCCCACTATTCGAGGAACAGCGAGCAACCCCGATACTGCTTTTCAGTCCCGAGAGGCGGGGAATCTCGTGACTCAAGCCTGCCCTGCCATCGTTAAAGAGACTCTTGATCAGTTCTATCAAGTCGTTGGTCGTCGCTATGAACTCTTCGAGTATAGCGGTGCGGCTGATGCCGAGCGAGTCATTGTCATCATGGGATCTGGAAGTGAGACAGTTCGCGAAACTGTCTTGAAACTCACTGAACAAGGTGAAAAAGTTGGCTGCGTAAAGGTCCGCCTCTACCGTCCCTTTGATGGTTTGGCCTTTTGCTCAGCGTTACCTAATACTGTCAAGGCGATTGCGATCATGGATCGCACGAAGGAACCTGGCAGCCTTGGCGAACCTCTTTACGGAGATGTCGTCGTGGCCCTCGCTCAAGAAGGGCGAACGGTTCCGTGCGTTATCGGAGGTAGATATGGCCTGTCCTCCAAAGAGTTTACTCCGGCAATGGTTGCTAGCATCTTCGGAGAATTGGCGAATGCGGAACCAAAGAGAAAATTCACGGTTGGCATCTATGATGATGTGAGTCATCTCAGCCTTTCAGTTAATGAAGATCTCTTTCCCGAATCTGATGTTGTCTTCCGTTCTATCTTTTACGGCCTCGGCTCGGATGGGACGGTAGGAGCAAACAAAAATACGATCAAGATTATCGGAGAGAAAGATGGAACCTATGCCCAAGGCTACTTTGTTTACGATTCTAAGAAGTCCGGTTCAACCACGATAAGTCATCTCCGCTTTGGCCCCAACCCGATTGAAGCCCCATATCTCATTCGGCAAGCACACTTCATTGGGTGTCACCATTTCGCCTTTCTGCAAAAGTTTAACGTCCTGGAGAATGCAGGTGTCGGTGCCACCCTGCTAATTAACTCTCCCTATCCGCCAGAACTCCTCTGGGATCAGTTACCAGCTGAAACTCAATCAGAGATTCTTACGAAACGAATCAGGGTATTTGCAATAGATGCCAACTCAGTAGCACGCGAAGTAGGAATGGCAGGCAGAACGAACACGATCATGCAAACCTGCTTTTTCGGAATTTCCGGAGTTCTGCCTAAAGAAGAAGCAATAACTCGAATAAAGAAGGCTATCGAGAAGACCTATAAGAAGAAAGGTCAGAGTATCGTTCAAAAGAACTGGCAAGCAGTTGATTTAACGCTCGAAAGACTCCACGAGCTATCCCTTCCGAATGAAGTAACTTCGAATCGGACTTTCTTACCGCCTCTTGCCCCCAACAGTCCCGACGCCCTCCATCCCTTTATCGGTCGAATGATTCAAGGAAAGGGAGACTTGATTCCCGTCAGTGCAATGCCAAAAGATGGCGTCTTTCCATCTGGCACAACGCGTTACGAAAAAAGAAACATAGCAGAACTGATCCCAATCTGGAGTCACGATACTTGTGTCCAATGTGGGAACTGTGGTTTCGTTTGTCCACATTCTGCGATCCGCGCTAAGCTCTTCCACCAATCCCATCTTGAGTCTGCGCCAGAAGGCTTTCCCTCGGCTCCTATCGACGCGAGAGGTTTTCCTGAAACTAAGTACAGTTTGCAAGTTTATGGGGAGGACTGTACTGGCTGTGGCCTCTGCGTGCAAGTTTGCCCAGTAAGGGAGGATTCAGGCGAAAGGGCGATCAATATGGCGGAAAAGGACGCAGGAATGGAGAGGTGCAAGCCCTACGAAGCATTCTTCGAGTCCTTACCCCTTAATGATCGAAGCAGAGTCGACTTCTCGACTGTAAGAGGGGTGCAGTTCCTCCAGCCAACCTTTGAATTCTCCGGAGCTTGCGCTGGGTGCGGCGAAACACCCTATTTGAAGCTTCTTTCTCAGTTATTTGGCGACAGAATGGTTGTGGCCAACGCTACCGGTTGCAGTTCAATTTATGTCGGAAACTTACCGACCACTCCCTGGGCAACGAACAATGAAGGAAGGGGGCCCGCTTGGGCCAATTCCCTCTTTGAAGACAACGCAGAGTTTGGACTGGGCATGCGTCTCGCTGCCGACCGCCACTTGACTGAGGCGCAAAGTCTGCTTGAAGAGCTAGCTCCGAAGGTCGGAAAAGAACTTGCCGATGCCCTCCTCACTGCACCCCAGGCAACCGAGAGTCAAATCCGCCAGCAAAGGAAGAGAATAGAGGAACTCGAAGCTCAGCTCCACCAGTTAGCCGAGCCAGCTGCGACACGACTGCACTCTCTCGTTCACCATTTCGCCAGGCGGAGCGTCTGGATTATTGGGGGAGATGGCTGGGCTTATGACATTGGCTCATCTGGCTTAGATCATGTTCTTGCCTCGGGTAGAGATGTAAACATCTTGGTGATGGATACCGAAGTCTACAGCAATACAGGGGGCCAGGCTTCGAAATCAACCCCGATCGGTGCTGTCGCCAAGTTTGCTGCGAAGGGAAAGACGATCGGCAAGAAAGATATCGCTCTTCAGGCTGCGAGTTATGGCAACGTCTACGTCGCCAGAATCGCGATGGGAGCTAACCCTCAACAGACCTTGCTGGCCTTTCGCGAAGCTGAAGCCTATCCAGGGCCATCCCTGATCATTGCCTACAGTCACTGTATCGCTCATGGTATTAATATGGAACAAGGTCTGCATCAGCAGCGAATGGCTGTTCTTTCCGGCTATTGGCCTCTTATGCGCTACAATCCGGTTTTAAGAGATCAAGGTACCTCAGCATTCATGCTCGACTCATCGAGGGCTACTCGATCCTTTAAAGACTATGCAATGCAAGAACAAAGGTACCGACAGTTGCACCAAAGTAATCCGACCCATGCCGATGAATTAATGACTCTAGCAGAAGAGGCAATTCAAAAGAAATGGGATCTCTACGAACAAATGGCCCAGATTATATGAAGCGTGTGTTGATCATCAATGGTGCATTAGGGGGTGCGGCAGGTAACACAGCTGAAGTCCTTGCCCTCGCGGAGTTGGCCTTGTCGCAAAACCATATCATTGAGCATCTCGATCTCAGCCGCCAGCCTCGTTTGGATCGAGTTCTGGAAACAGTGCAAAGAGCCGATGGATTTGTCTTTGGGACAGGCACTTACTGGGACTCATGGAGCTCACATCTCCAAAGATTTCTGGAAGAAACTGCTCATACGGAAGGATTCGACTACTGGGTCGGTAAACCTGCCATTCTCTTTGCGACGGCTCACGCGGTTGGAGCTAAGGGTCTCCTCTCGAGACTGATGGGAGTTCTCAACGTTTACGGTCTTTGGTTTCCCCCAATGGCTGCACTCGGGATCACCTATGTCAACCAAGTTGCTTATCCTCATGCGAATCAGCATCTCCAAAACGAGCTCTGGACTCCAGCCGATGTAGAAACCCTCTGTCATAATTTAGGTCAAGCCCTCTCAGGCGAACGAAACTGGCAAAGATGGCCTAATAACAGTGGGCGCTATGGTGAAAAGTGGTTGACTTGCGCAACAGAAAAACTGAAGACTGAGTAGGCAAACACACAAGGAGTAACAATGGTTAAAGTCTTAGTGGCGACGGTCATCCATCTGGTTCTTATGACGCTCCTCTCGCTTAACCTTCCGGATCAAGTTCCGACGAAGTTCGACTTTCAGGGAAAGGTGATCCATAGTGAACCAAGGCTAGCATTTCTGACAGGAGCCATTCTCTTTCCGATCTTAATCGGTTGGGTATTGTATGGGGCAGGAATCCTTGCGTCAAAGGGCCGGATCAATGGACCGAGAGATGACCACTGGAATCAACCGGAAAACAGGCCACGAGCAGTAGAAATTGTAAGGAACTTTACGAGCTTTTTTGGTTCCATCATGTTACTGTGGCTCTCTGTTTTCATTTTTTCGCTGACAAAGACCTCTCTCGCAGAGGCCAGAACAACACCTTGGCTCATTTTCATGTTTGTCTTCGTTCTGCTTCTGGTCATCCTTACCTTGATTAAGAGCCTCTTTACTGCGTTAAATCATCCGGAAAGAAGCGTATCATTGCGAGCGAAATAAAGAGACAGGCTAAAGGAGGGTTACTTAAATGCGAATGAGTCTGATCTTTTGTAGCGTCCTAGAAGAGGAAGTCAAAGCTGTTATCCAAGGGTTAGCAAATTCACCTAGTCTCTATGGAATGCCTCAAGGCCTACATAATGAGCCACCAAGACTTCGCACTGAGCTGCAGAAGGCAGTTAATCAGATTGAGTCTGAATTCAAACCAGATGCCATCCTCCTGGGCTACGGACTTTGCTCCCGAGGGATCGAAGGGGTAACGACAAAGACTGCAAAACTTGTCATCCCTCGTGCACACGATTGCATCACACTTCTTCTAGGGTCACGGAAACGATATTCGGACTACGTCAATGTATATCCAGCGACCTATTTCTACAGTGTAGGGTGGAATAAACACCACATACCACCAGGGCCGAAACGAGTAGAGATTCTGCGAGCAGAGTACACAGAAAAGTATGGCGAAGACAATGCCGACTTCCTGATGGAGTCTGAACAGCATTGGCTAAATACCTACGAAAGGGCGACTTTCATTGACACTGGGGTTGGACCAAGAGAGTCGGAAGCCAAAAGAACACAAGACTCGGCAGACTTTCTTGGTTGGAAGTATGATCAACAAGAAGGCAGCCTTGACTTGATTCGAGCTTTGATCAGTGGTGACTGGAATCAGGAAGATTTTTTGGTGCTTGAACCAGGACAAACAGCAAAAATGACAGCTGACGATGAGATTATCACCAATGCAGATTGACGTGTATGACGGGGAGGTGCTTCATCAATTCCATATCGCAGATCTGGAAAAGAGATCCCTTTCCGCCCTTTTACGCAAGAAGGGTCTGCCACTAAATACCCGATGCGGCGAAAGGGGACTTTGCAAGGCCTGTCTTGTTCTCGTCAAAGAAGGTGACGAGTGGGTTGAAAGACAATCTTGTCAAATAGTATGTGGCAATGGTCTAACCGTGAAAATCCCAGCCTCATCAAAGCTTATCTATGAACCACAAGTTCAAAGTGATTACTGCCTTGGCATCCCTGTGGCGCTCAATTCGATTTTTGGGAATCAAGGGATAGCTATTGCGGTTGATATCGGAACTACAACTGTTGCTCTCCTCGCAATTGATCTTTCCTCCGGTGAGGTAGTGAGAAAGGCAGCAGGATTTAACCAGCAAATGAAGTTAGGGGACGATGTTCTAACAAGGATCAACCACTGCCTGATTGATCCTTCTTACGTCGGACAACTTCAAGAATGCCTGATACAAGAGACTCTCATTCCGCTGCTAAAGGCTGCATGCCAGGATGAGCTAACGAAGATTGTAGGCGTTGTTCTTTCCGGAAACGCTACAATGCTGCATCTCGCACTGGGAGAGAATCCTGGTCCAATGGGGATCGTGCCTTTCCAGCCAGTATTTCTTGCGAAACGACTCTTGAATAGTCAAGAGATTGGCCTTCCTTTCGATGCTAAAGTCATAACTTTACCAAGTACTTCCGCCTACGTCGGAGGAGATATAGTGAGTGGTCTCACCGCCTCTGGACTCGCTTACACAAGTCAAAAGGCCCTCTTTGTGGATGTTGGCACCAATGGAGAAATGGTGATTCTTCAAGGAGATAAGAAGATCGGGTGTGCAACGGCAGCCGGACCAGCATTCGAGGGTTCAGGATTGACCTGCGGAGTGAGAGCTGGCCGAGGAGCCATCTCTCATCTTTCAATACAAAAAGATGGTGAGAATATCACGATCTCGACCGAAGTGATCGGAGGAAATGAAGCTGGTAGACCGATTGGAATCTGCGGCTCTGCCTATATCGACTTTCTAGCCCAGGCTAGAAGGACAGGGCTCTTAACCCCTACCGGCAGGTTAGTCCCAACCAAAGGGTTAACGGCCCAGGGAGATTACGGATTGGAGTGTCATATCGCCCTCGGTTTGGGTAAAAAGCCGATTGTGATCACCGATTCGGATGTTGCCCTCTTGCTACAAGCAAAGGCAGCGATCGCCGCAGGAGTCAAAACCCTGCTTTCGCGTGTGAGGCTAAAACCAAGCGACGTGGACTGCCTTTATCTCGCCGGAGGATTCGGGATGCACCTAAATCTTCACCACGCGGTCGAATGTGGCCTCTTGCCTGGCTTTCATCCTCATCAAATCCAGCTTGTCGGAAATACTTCGCTCGGCGGCGCGGTCGCAGCCACCCTAGATCAAGGGATCTTGGCAGATATGTCTAGGCTAGCCCAGCAGATCCAGGTAATTGAACTCAATGAAGACCCGTGCTTCGAGGAAACTTACGTCGATTCCTTACTCCTAGACTAGCGAGAAACCCATGGCATTCTTATCTGATTTCGACTCTCAAACTGTTCTTGCTCGGTGGGAAGATTGGTGGGTCTGTGCAAATGAGACTCCCCTAATCACAGCTTGGATTACCACTAACCAAACGGTTGATACCTATTCCTTGGGGGGCCGGGAAAGATGGCTGGATTTCGAAGCCAGGATTGCCGCGTTCAGTTCCCAGATAGCTGCTATCCCAGAGTTCGGCGATAACCTACCAATGTTCAATCCTGACCTTGGCCCGGACATTGCCTCGACTCCGTGGGGAACTGACCTTGAATTCGCCGCTCACACCTCCTGGGCCCACCCCTTGGCAGAGAGCCTGTCAGAACTGGAACTAGGTCAAGTGAATCTGGAGGCCGAATTGTGGCAGGCAGTCAAGCGCCTTATCAATCTATCTTTAGAGGCTGGAAAGGGGAAATGGCTTACGGGATATACAGATCTGCACCTGGGAGCTGACCTTTTGGTTAGCCTGATCGGCCCAGAAAATTTATGTATTCAGATTGCAGAGGATCCGCACGAGGTACGAGACGCCCTACAAGCCATTCAGCCAGCTTGCCTAAACCTGCTGGCAAGCCAACAAAGTCGAGTCCTCGAGAGCCAGGGAGTTTGTTTCAGCTGGATGGGCGCCCCAAGTGCGAACCTGGTTCATATTCCCTCCTGCGACTTCTGTTGCCTTATTTCCGAAAACCATTTTCAAGAGATCGTATTGCCTGGAATTATGGAAGAAGCGCAGGCTTCGGATCGCTCCATATTCCACCTCGATGGCCCGAGGGCTCTGCGCCATCTTGAATCCCTGCTTCGGATTCCCTCAATCCATGGAATCCAGTGGGTATACGGGGCGGGAGGAGGTCCGGCCCGAAACTGGATTTCTGTCTACGAGAAGATCCAAATGGCTGGAAAGTGCATGCAGGTCATCTGCGAAGACGCAGAAGATGCCCTCCTGCTGGCAGAGAAACTCCGGCCAGAAGGGGTATGGTTCGCACTGCCAAGCCTTCCGCTCGTCGAAGCAGAGGCTTTGAAGCACGAAATCAACTTGAAGATGCAAAACAACTAGGTTTAGGATTGGTCAAGATCCATCCCACACCCCTGGTCTTCCATCCTCACCATATGGTGGGCAGCAAGGCCCCCGAGCACCAAAATCGCAGCCATCGAGCAGAGCGAAATCGCCAATGACACCATGGTGCTTCGACCAAGTGGCACCAATAGGCTGGGCAAAATCGCCAAACATAGGAACAAGGTGGAGCGGCCAGACCTCATTCTTAGAGCCATAGGCAGCCAACCCACCAAAAGGATGATGAAAGAGATTTTGGTAAGTTCAACTCTCTGACTGTCCCTCAAAAAGTCCGAAAAGAAACCAAAGACTCCGACGGCAACAATCGCGGCTGCTACCAGTAGTTGCAATTGAACCACGAAACGACTTGGTAGTCTCTCCAAAGTCACCAGGAGGAGATTCTCGCCGGATTTGTCACTCGATGCCCTCCCATCTATTGTAGTCTAAAATCTCAGGTCAGGCTTGGAGCATTGCGGCAACCTTCGCCCGGATCGTCTCCTCAGCTCCCGGAACGCTCAAAACATCGCACTCCGAACCCAAAATGAAGGGGTGCGATGTCTGTTTCATGTCGGATACCAGCTTCCGCGCCAATTCCACGACCTCCTCCACTGGGCAGAGTTGATCCGAGTAAAAGCGCTTACTCGGAAGATTCCCGTAGAGCACGATGTCTTGCGGCACAAGCCCAGCATCAACGACCAGGTCGCGCGATGACCCTAGGCTGATCATCTCTGGACGAAGGGAGCAAAACTCCGTAAGAAAAGCAGGGATCAACTCACCGCAACAGTGGAAGATCACTTGAACTCCTTTCGAATGAAGATAGTCAACGATCTTAGCATTAGGCTTGCTCACCAATTGGTCAAAAATTGTCGATCCTGCCTCAATCTGGTTTGGCGAGAAGAAAGCGACGTTTGCCGCTGGTTCCGCAATGAACATGATCTTGGCTCCTGCCTCAACCTGAGCTTGTACCGATCTCTCGATTTCTGCCATCGCTAGGGCGTGAGTCCCTTCGAGCAGAGCAATCTCCTCGTCATCCTCCCCTGTCATCCCCATTCCTGCCATGTAAACTGGCTCAATTGGGTTCGCAAGGAGCTTTGTCGTGAGAGAAAATGGGCCGATCACCATGCCGCAAGGGATCTTTCGGCGATCCTCAGCGATCCAGCGAATCGCGTCGAGATTTGCCTGCAAGCGAGGTGCATAAGAGTGAGCTTGACTTGCCTGATCGATCACAGCTACCGAAGGGGTGAAATCAAGATGATGGGTCTCGCTCACTTCCAAACTTAGACCCATGGTCGTCGTGAGGAGATCCACCTTTTCAACCATAAGGTCCATGAGGGGTAGAGCGATCGGACAATCATAAAGATCAGCTGCTTCAACACAAACTTTCCCCAGGCGGGAACCATCTAAAAGAATCTCAGCGTGATCCGGCTTTGATCGCAAAACGAGGTCGGTTCCGACTGGGAATCTGGCTCCTTCGGCGGCAAGTTCATGGAAGAGGTTTTTCATGTTCGTGGTTGATCCTAAGACTTCGTGGCTTCTACTAATGCCAAGATGTTCTCCCAAGGGACATCTGGTTCGATAACGTGAGTGGGAGCGACAAGCACCTTTGCCCCGCGCTCCGCCCAAGAGCGGATGTGCTGAACGGTTTGGCGAACATCCTCTTGCGTTCCAAAAGGAAGTGTCGTTTGGGTGCCTAGCATGCCACTAAAGGCAAGGCGGTCTCGCCATTCTTCTGCAATATCGTCGAGTGGGATGCACTCTGGTTGGACTGGGTTCAGGATGTCGACACCGATTTCTACCAGGTCGGCAAGAATCGGTCGGACATCGCCGTCAGAGTGATATTGGATCAATGGTTTGTGCGAAGGGTTCGCTGTCTGAGCGGCCCGAATGACCTGTGCTAAACGTGGCTTGAAAACTTTTCGCCACAAAGGGACTGAGAGGAGCATTCCGTGCTGAGTCCCAACGTCGTCGCCGAGGCGAAGAATGTCCACGCCTGCCGCGGCAGCTTGCTCAGCAGCGAGAACCGACATTGCCGTGAAGTGGTCGAGGAGCCAGTCAGCAATCCCAGTCTCGTCGATCAGATCCTCGAAAATGTTCTCCATTCCCCTCACGTACCATGCCTTCTCAAAGACAGTGCATTCTTGGTAATAAACCGAGACTTTGCCACGCTCTCGGATTCTTTCCACCTGCTTTGGAAGTGCCACAAACGGTTTCTGATCAGAAGGATCGAACCAAGGAAGATCCGTCAGTTCCTCCTGGTTCGAAACGATCGCCAAAGGATGAATGATCTCGGTGAGATGCCAGGCATCACCCATGGTCGCGAGAGGGGGAACCCTTTCTGCGTACCCTTCTTCGCCGAGCCGTACATCAGAGTCAAAGTTGACCCCGAGCCTTGCGTAGGCTTCTTTCCACTCTTGGGTTCGGGAAGGAAAACTGGGCCAAACCCCCATGAAGTCGATATCAAAGGCTTCGACAGCGTCGTCTGTTCCGAAGCGCCTTGCCATCTCTTCCCTCACGGGAGGGGTCATCGGGAGGTCGAGTGGGAGCCAGTTCCAGCCACTTCCCGCCATCATGGCGTAAAAGTTCTCTCGCGAGTTCATGAGTTCGATTCCTGAGCAAGGGTTTGCGACATCTGACGAATATGAAGAGGCGTCGTACCGCAGCAACCACCCAGAATCATCTCCCCAAGGGTGAGGACTTCCCTGGCCCAGCTGGCGAATTCCTCGGCGTCGCGCGAGTAGCTCATTCCGTCCGGCCCAAGTTGAGGCGAGCCAGCGTTTGGTTGGAGCACCAGGGGAGCATCGGGAATCACACTGCGCATTTGCCTAGCCAATGATGCATAGGCGGAAAGGGAGAGTTCCGTGCCACAGTTCGCGCCGGTCGCAGTGGCACCTGCCCCAACGGCTCTGAGTGCTGCGTCCTCTGGAGTCGTTCCCCAGGCGGTTCTGACTTCACTCCCTGCTTGCTCAAAGGCGAAAGTCGCCAGGATCGGGAGGCCAAAAGCGAGCAGGGTATCAATAGTAATGCAGAGTTCTTCGGGATCGCTGAATGTCTCGACCAAAAAGGCTGAGACCCCTCCTTCTGCCAAAACCTTTCCCTGACGGTAAACGGCCTTTTTCAGATCATCTGGTTCGAGATCTCCGTAGGGTTCCAGCATCTCACCTGTCGGTCCAATATCGCCGAGAATCGTCGCCCCAAGCGCGGCAGACTTGACGTTTGCGATCGCTGCGATGTTGATCTCGTCGAGCTGGCTTTCCATGCCATGGAGGGCCAGTTGCATCTGGTTTGCTCCAAAGGTGTTGGTCGTGATTGCCTGTGAACCAGCCTCATGGTAGGAACGGTGAACTGACTGAATGTCCTCTGGTCTTTGCAAGTTCCACAGGGAGCTGGGAGTGCCCAAAACGAGCCCGCGTTTGATGAGTTCTGTTCCCATCGCCCCGTCAACTAGTCGAAATCCCAAGGTCATCTTGTCACCTCCTGCAGAGCTGGAGCTGGGTGCAGATTAATCCCCAGTCCCCACCTCTCGCGAATCGTCAGCAAGTAAAAGAGATAGTGGGAATAGGGAACGTCGGGAGGCACCCTGTGATCTGGCATCGGAATGAAACCTCCTTCTTCCACCAAGGGAGTCAGGCGATCTACCTCAGCCGCAATCTCCTTCGGTCCTTTCGTCAAGACGTGCTTGGAGAATCCCCCCATCAGGCGAAGGTCTTTTCCAAATTTCTTTCGCATCGCAACCGGGTCTCCGCCCCATGTTCCCACCTCAATCGGGAACATGATGTTGATCCCAGCTTCTAGCCACCCAGGAATCAGTTCGTCGATTTTGCCGTCGCAGTCGATCCACGTGAAGTCAACGCCATTAGCCCGGAGAACGTCAGTGATGCGGCGATAACGAGGGATCAACAAGCGGTTAAAGACGGAAGGGGTCAAGAGAGGGCCACCAGAATAGCACATGTCTTCCCACATTGTGCAAACGTCGACCTTCAAGCCGGAAGCGAAGACTTGCTGCAAAACTTCCACCTGGAGAGCTGTCAGGGTCTCGACAATTTCTTCAAAGAGGTCTGGGTCATCGTAGACCAGATAGCTTGCCCCTTCTACCCCCATCCAATCTCGGATCCAACCGTAAAGGCTGCCCCCACTCACAGTGACTAATCTGGATTGATCTGGCGAATTCAGAGCTGGGAGCTTCTTGGCAAAGTCTGTTCCTACTCTTCCCACTGCATTCGGATCTAACCGATGGAGAAACTCCTTTTCCCATGACTCTCGATCCTTTAGGGTGTGATCAAGGTACAGGGGGATCGAGCGCATCGTCTTTTGGGTGCGATAGGTGACTCCCTCCCAATCGCGCTTGATGACTTCCTCACCCAGATCTTCCAACACGATTTCCTCAAAGCCGGGGAAAAGGCTATTGTGGATTGGGGCGCTTTCTCCCAGACTATCCATCCCAAAGAACTCGTCGGTTGAACTTATCTGAACATGGCCTGGCAGGCCTTGGCTGTGCCACTCGGGAATCGTCTCTTCCCAGAAACTGAAGTCAACGATCGGACATCGATCGCGCTCTGCGTATCTCATTGTCGCAAGAAATCGCTCTCTTTCTGTCATATGCCTTGCTCCCGTCAATTGTAGTTTCCGTACCGATCCACGCAATCGACGATAAACTCGAAAGTCTCGAGGCTCACGCTCGGCGGGATCGAGTGGTCGGAGTGATAGACATAGCCGAGAGTGGCTTTTCCGACTTCGCACTTCGAACGAATCTCTTCTTCGATTCTTTCTCGGTCGCCCGTCGCATAGATCATCACGTCACAGTTACCAAAGAAGGAGAGGTCTTTCCCGTAAGTGGGGCAAAGGTGACGAACATCCATCCCTGCCTTTGCTTCCAATGGCTGAAGGCAATCAAACCCAGCTTTGATGTAGTCCTCGATGACCGAATTCACGTCGCCATCAGTGTGAAAAATAAAGGGGATTCCATGGTCGTGTGCCCAGTCTGCCATCCTTTTGTGATCCGGCCAGATGAGTTCGCGGTAGAGAGGTGGGCCGCAAATAACCCCGCTCCGAAAGGCCATGTCGCCGTAGATCCACACTCCATCCGCCGGGCCGCAGTTTTCCCAAAGATAGTCGAAGTCTCGCAAAACCAAGTCGGTCACGGTGCGAGAGACATCGACCAGATATTCAGGGTCTTCGAGCATCGCGATCATCGTGAGTTCGTCACCGAGGAGGTGGCGCGTAATCTCAAAGGTCTCGAGCCCTGTAAGGTGGCACCACTGGCCTCTCCTGCGCCCGATGGCCAGGCTCCTTTTTGCATCTTGCAGGTTGACGCTTGGGCCATTCGCAAGGAGCCGTGGCTTGACTTCGTTTTCCCAATCTTCCTTCTCCATGCAAGGAAAACGGAGATGCTCTGGCGTGCCAGTGCGGTGCTTCCAAGAGCGGTTGACTTGGCCCCACTCGTCGCGCGTCGTGATCGTTTCCTCGTCTTCTGCGATCGTGATGTTCTGTCCAGGGTAGGGGAAAGGCGAGCTCCAGCAAAGTCCCCGGAAATCAGAACCCAAAAGGTCGTTCGGATCTCCCCAAAGGCCTTCGTCCTTAAATCGAGTGAGAGTGTCTTCCCAAAAAGACTCCATTCGGGGCAGTGAATCCTGTTCTTGGCGAGCGAACATTCGCTTCACTCGCTCTTGACCAGTCATGAGATTGTATCGGTGTGCCATCCATTTTCGAAACGTGACGCGATCAGCCAGCCACCAACTCGCGCGCAACAGTCACGGCACTGGCAGCGTCAGCCGCAAAGCCATCCGCTCCGATCTCTTTAGCAAACTCTGGCGTGATGGGAGCTCCGCCGATCATCACCTTTGCCTTCGGGAGCTCTGCACTGCGAAGAGCTTCAATTGTTGCCTTCATGCTTGGCATTGTGGTGGTGAGTAATGCCGACAAGCCGACCAAATCTGCTTGATGCTCTCTTGCTGCTTCGACAAACTTCTCCGGCGGAACATTGGTGCCAAGGTCTACAACCGAGAAATTGGCTCCTCGCCACATCATAGCCACCAAGTTCTTGCCAATGTCGTGAAGGTCACCCTGGACGGTTCCAATGACTGCCGTAAATTCTGGCTTGATTCCAGCCGCTAGGAGAACAGGCTCCAAAACCGCCATTGCTTCCTTCATGGCCCTTGCGGCAATGAGCATCTCAGGGACAAATGCTTCGTTTCGCTGAAACTTTCCGCCAATCTCGTCCATGCCTGCGATCAGGGAGTCCAATACCTCTTGGGGAGGCAGTCCTTCGGCAAGTGCTTGTTCGGTCAGGGCTTTAGCGTCCTTGCGGTTACCAGCAACAATGGCGGAGGTGAGTAATTGAGTGTCCATTTGATTCACGTACTTCTATTGAGATGCTTTGCCGTGATTGTGTACAAAGGATCCCCTTTCAAAAGTGCCAAAATGAGAGAAAGCGGACAAAAGCTGGGAAAGCCGTAGGACAGACGCTCTTATGTCACGAACTGCGGGCCAAGAGAGCATAATCTGCACATGCCTCTGCGCCTGCTGAGCCTCTCTCTTTTCGTCTCCTTTTCCTTGGGTGCTAGTGCCCAAACCACTCTCCCGCTTGATTCGAATCCTCCTGTAACACTGGGTGGGACTTTTCTTTCCAACGTTCCGAGCCCCGAGGCGGCAATCGGCCACAGGATCGGGTCCCGTCACACCAGAGCCCACCAGATCCGAGACTACTTCCTAGAAGTCGATCGCGTGAGTGACAGGGTGCAGGTCTGGCAATATGGAAGAAGCCACGACCGCCGTCCCCTGATCTATGCTGCAGTGAGCTCTCCGGCCAATATGGCAAGAATCGAAGAGATTCGCAGATTGAATCTCAAGCTCTCGGAGGATCCAGGCTCGATC